>NZ_JBVKBI010000001.1:186410-691848 GCF_055639035.1 Streptomyces sp. NPDC107654 | reverse complement strand
GATCTACCGGCCCAAGCGGCATGACGATCACAAGCGCGGCGGCAGACGCAGTTTCACCTGGACCGACTACCGCGACCTGCTCATCGCCGCGCACCAGCAGCTCGGCGCACCCATTGTGCTCGTGTGGGACAACCTCAACGTCCACAAGGACCGCCGACTACGGCAGTTCATCGACACCCACGACTGGATCACCTGCTACTTCCTGCCGGCCTACGCACCAGACCTCAACCCCGTCGAGGGCATCTGGTCACTGCTGCGACGCAGCAGCCAGGCCAACACCGCCTTCACCGACCCCGACCACCTGATGAGCGCCCTCCGACACGGCCTCCGCCAGATCCAGTACCGCAGCAACCTCATCAACGGCTGCCTCACCGAAACCGGACTCACATTGACGACATCACGGCAACAACGTCAGTAGACGCTGACGATCCGGAGCGGCTGCTGCTGAGCACGGCCATCGACAAGCCGACCGCGATGCAGCCGCTGGACAGCCCCGCCAGTGTGGAGCTGATGACGTGTTCGAGCGTCGAAGGCCACGCGTGGCCGTCTTCGTAGGCAAGAACGTAGCCGCCTCGACTCACGGCGTACAGGACGCCCAGCACCGCCCCCGCTGCCGCCACGGCCACTCCGGTGCTCGCCGCCCGGCCACGTTGCCGCATGCCTCGGGCAAGCCTGGTGGCGCGCATTGCCACCTCCGCACCAGCAGCAGCAAAAAAGCACAGATACGTCAGTAGATACGTGCGGACTTCCCTCACCTGCACATCTGCGGTGGACAGGTCCACGCCGAGCCGAGTGGGGTTGGTCCGGTGGAACTGCCAGATCAGCAGACCGATCACCATGGCGACCAGGGCGATACGGCAGGCGACACTCGCGTAGTGCGGCAGTTCCCTGTAGTACTCCCAGTCGATGACGAGGATTTGAAGGCTGACGCAGAAGATCACCGCGGCGATGTCCGAGAGGAGCGTGGACAACTCGGCTACCGTGGCTCTGTCCGTGAAGTCCGCGAGAGCCGGGATCGCAAGCAGCGAGCCGAGGAAGCTACTCACCAGTGCCATGATGCGGGCGGACAGTGCCAGTCGGAACGTCTCGCCGCTGCTTCTTTCCTGCACGAGGCTCCGGCTGATGGCTATTGCGGCACCCACCAGGGTGAGTACCGAGCACAGGCCGAAGATCGGGCCGTCCACGTCAGCGTCCTTCCAAGTCATCCGCTGCCCGGTCAGCGGCTTCTTCCAAGCTCCGGCGGCGCGGACGCCCCTCGCGAGGCTGGTCGACGCCGGGAGGAGGTGGGGGGATCGTCGGGACGACTTCTGGCAGCCCCTCCCGACGACGGATCTCCCGGATCCTTGAGCTGATTTCAAGAATGTCCTGCACCTCAAGACCCTGCATTAAACGCAGAACTTCACGGGCCTCGGGACTTGTTGCGTACATCGTGAGCGCGGTCAGGTCGTCCCACTCGGCTCCGGGGAGGAGGAAGCCGGCCGGCGCGCCGAGGGCTTCAGCCACGGAACTGATTGTGGACATCCGCGGATTGCCACTGGACCCGTTCAAGAGGCTGGTGACCTGGCCGTGGGAGATCGAGGCTCCTTGACCAGTTCGGGTGGCCTCCGAGACGTCTCGCGCACTCGGCGTGTAGCCATCGGGGTCGCGACGCAGCCTGAGCAGGGCGAGCAACTTCGCCGTCAGGCTGAGCGGTTGCTCGCTGTCGTGGGTGTCTGCCATGTCTGTCATCTCTGGCTGTGTCGTATGCTCCCGGCGGCGTGACCGGCCCCTGATCACCGCGCGTAGAGCTCAACACTACATGCAGGTGGCGGGGGTTATAAGGTTTGTCGCACAGTTTCTCGGCGGAGCGTCGACCGGTGAGGCGGCACCGGCTGAGCTCCCATGCGCCTGCCTCCGGGCTGGTGCCCCGAGGAGTCGCTTACAGGGCGGGCGAAGCGGGGCGCACGCCGTGCAACGGGAGGAACCGCATATCCATGTCCGAGGTTGACGAACGCCGGGTCGCCGAGATTGCGAAGGGGGCCCCGCGGGTCCTGCGCGGTGGGGTGAGTCGGTCGACGGGGGACGATGCGCGCAGGGTCGTGGAGGTGATGGCGCTCATGCGGAAGCGGAAGCCGAGTGCGGGAAGCGGCGGGGGTGAGACGTGACGTCTGTGAGGGCAGAGTGCGTCCTCTCCCTCCTCAAGATAGATGACATTTTTGATGAGCTGATGTACGTTCTGATGTGCCGGGTGGATACAGCAGCCGCAGGAACGCACCCGGCAGCGTCGCGCAAGCGGCGTCCTTCCCTGCTCCTCGCCGGGCGGCCGACCCCCCGCGCCCCGCCTGGCGAGGAGTCGGCCGTCCGGTGCGGTCTCAGGGTGCGTGACGGGAGCAAGCCCGCCACTGACCGCTCGGTCGTGGCGGGCTCTCTCGCATCCGCACGCAAAATGAAATCCGGAAAGGCGGGAAATTCCCTTTCTGAATTCCCTTTGAATTAAAAGAGTTCTTCACTTGCTTTGGCGGTATTTGCCATTAAGATATAAGTGCAAGAGCAAATGGAAACACCCCCCTAAAGGGAATTTACGAAAGGCGCGGGTAAATGGCCGACACCAACAAGGTCGCTTTCATCAACATCAAGATCAGCGAGATCGCCCCCAACCCGGAGCAGCCCCGCAAGTTCTTCTCCGACGAGGCGCAGGCGGAGCTGACCGCCAGTATCAAGGAGAACGGCCTCCTTCAGCCGGTCGTCGTCCGGCCGGTCGAGGGTGCCAAGGTTCCCTACATGCTGATCGCGGGCGAGCGGCGCTGGCGCTCCTGCAAGGCGGCCGGCCTGGACGTCATCCCTGCGAAGGTCGTCGAGGGCGCCTCCGAGGAGGAGGCGTACGTGCTCAGCATCGCGGAAAACGTGAACCGCGCCGACATGACCATCATGGAAGAGGCAGGTGCCTACGCCGACCTCAAGGCCGCTGGATGGACGCCGGCGAAGATTGCCAAGCAGTTCGGCAAGACGGAAACTCACATCACCTGGCGGCTGGGCCTGCTCACCCTGCGCCCCGAGGTTGCGGAAATGGTCGACAACGGCCAGATCAAGAACAACCTGGCCTGGCACATCGCTCAGCTCAGCCCGGCCAACCAGATGGTGGCCGCTATGCGGTACGTGCGCGGCGACTTCGACAGTGAGGCCGAGGCGCAGCACTTCGCCAACGGGCTCAAGCTGATGGAGCAGCAGACCTCCCTCACTGGCGAAGAGGCTCCGACAGCCGAGGAGCAGGAGACGCGGAAGAAGGCCAAGGCGAAGGCGAAGGACGGGCTCGGCAAGGCCGAGGAGGTCTTGATCCCGCTGCTGGAGGAGTTGGCCGAGAAGAAGCCCGAGGACCTGGCGGTCATCCTCGGTGACGACCTCAGCCGCCACGTGCGCGTCGTCGGCCGCCTGTACGCCAAGGTGCAGATGGTGCGGAACCTGCTGAGCAAGGCGCAGGGTATCCAGCGGGCCATGGAGGCGGAGTTCAACAAGGCCGCGGTCGAAGTCCAGCAGGAAGCCGCGGCGAAGAAGGCGGAGGCCGAGGCCAAGCCGGAGGCGGCCGAGGCAGAGAAGCCCAAGGCGAAGGAAGCGGCCAAGCCGCGGCCGACGGCGAAGAAGGCGACTGCGAAGACCACCACCGCCAAGCCTGCGGCACCTGCGGCTACGACGGCCAAGGTCCCGGCACCCCGGACGGCGGCCAAGAAGGCCGCAGCCGCGGCGAAGTAGAGCAAGGGGGAGGGGGCTCTCAGTCCGGGCCCCCTCCCCCTTGCTCGCGTGTACGGCCACTCGCCGGGTCCGCAGGGGGCTGCTCCCTGCGGACCCGGTGTCGTTCAGGTCCTCGGCGGCCTGAGCGGGGCGCCGACGACATCCGGGTGCGACGCCGGCGGCGCCGACGGGCGCGCCCGGCCGCTGAGCACAGATGAAAGGACGTTACGTGCTCACTCTGTTCACCAACCGGTTCCAGGCGTTCCAGGCCCCACAGGGGGTGCCGGTGCGCATCACCCTGGGCGCTCCCCGCTTCAAGCTCCCCTATCCCCTCACCCACTCGGTGCGGGAACTCGCGCCGCGTCGCGACTACCTCTCCAGCCCCGAACCCGAGTTCATCGTCGCCTACCGGGCGGACCTCGATCAGCTCGGGCCGGAGCGTATCGCGGCACGGCTGCGGCAGATCGCCCAGGCGGAAGGCGATCACCGTTTGGTTCTGCTCTGCTTCGAGGACCTGGCCAAGCCGGGCCTGTGGTGCCACCGTCGGGTGTTCGCCGCCTGGTGGAAGGACGTCACGGCAGATGACGTGCGGGAACTGTCCCCGGTGGAGGGCGACCCCTACCAGCAGGGCACGTTGATGTGAGCGTTGAAACCGCGCGCGGCAGATAGGTGACATGATTTCAAGGGGCTGCGTGCTCCTTGTGTTAGGTTCCAGCGCAGCGCCCGGCCCGGCACCCCGCCTAGGCCGGGCGTTGTCGTACGTCGGGAGGCGAGAGATGTTCCAGGGCACCATCCCAGGCCCTATGCGCTCCATCGTGCGCGAGACCGCAAGCCTGTGGCCGAGCGGCCCGATGTACGTCCCGTGCTGCGGCAACTTCACCATCGAGCGCAGCGTGGCTGGCATGGGCTTCGCCCTGCACTCCTCCGACGTGTCCATCTACACCAGCGCGGTCGGCAGGTGGCTCACCCACCAGCCGGTCGGCATCCAGCTCCGGGAGGAAAGCCGAGATGAACTCGGCTGGCTCGCCGACTCCTTGGACGACGGAGTCGGCACCGTGGCCACGCTCATGCTCGGCACGCGGTTCCTCGCCAGCGTCGGCCGCGAGGGGCTTTGGCACGAACGGGTGGTGCGCTCCTACCGGGAGCAGTGGAAGACCAAGCACACGGAGACGGTGGAGCGGCTCTCCGGCTCAGATATCGAACTCGCCTCCTACGAGGTCGAAGACGTGCGCTCCTGGCTCCAGAAGGTGCCCAGTGATGCCCCGGTGTGCTCGTTCCCTCCCTTCTACGGCGGCGGCTACGAGAAGCTGTACGAGCCGCTGGAGGCGCACTTCACCTGGGACGCGCCCGACTACGAGCCACTGTCCGATGGCGACGTGGTCAGTATGCTCGGCGCGATCACGGACCGGCCGTACTGGCTGACGGCCTCCAACCACGACGTGCCGGAGCTGCACCGCTACCTGCGCGGTGTGATCAAGGCGACCCCGCGCGCCGCTCCGTTCTACGTGTACGCCAGCGAGGCCAGGACGAGGATCGTCGCGCCGCGCCAGCCGATCGAGCCGGTGAAGGCCCCGCGCCTGTGCCAGGGCGATGCGCTGGTCGGCCCGCTCATCCTGTCGCTGCTGAAGCCGGGCCAGTTCAACGCGCTGCGCTCCCGGTACCTGAACCCGAAGATCGCGCCGGGGGCGGCGAACCTGGCCGTGGCGGTGAAGGATGGCAAGGACCGGGTGCTCGGCGTGTTCGCGATGGCGCCGAGCTCGTACAAGCCGGACGAGGCGTACGTGCTGTCGGACTTCGCGGTCGCGCCGACCGACTACCCGCGGCTGTCGAAGCTGATCGTGCTCGCAGCCACGAGCGCCGAGGCGCAGCTGCTGTGCCAGCGGGCGTTCTCGCGGCGCATCCGGCGGGTGTCCACGACGGCGTTCAGCAACAACCCGGTGTCGATGAAGTACCGCGGGCTGCTGCGGCTGACCAAGCGCGGCCCGTCGAACGAGGACGGCTGGAAGTACCAGCTCCAGTACCAGGGGGCGATGGGCGAGCACACGCTGGCCGGCGCCCTTGAGAAGTGGGCGAAGCGGTGGGGCGTCCCGACGACGAAGACGGGAGTCTGACTATGGAGGAGACCACTCGCCTCGCCCCGCCGCAGATGGTGCAGGGCGATCCGCGCACGCTGACGCTGCTCGACGTCAACGCCAGGTTCCTGCCGCACGAGCAGTTCCGGCAGCTCGTGGCGAACATCCAGCGCGACGGCTGCCTGACCTCGGCGCCGCTGGTGTGGAACGACCGCGAAACGCGGCGGCTTGTGGTGCTGTCGGGTAACCACCGCACGCTTGCCGCGATCGAGGCCGGCCTGTCGCAGATCTGGTGGATGCAGATAGACGAGCCGCTGCCCCGCCAGCGGCAGATCGCGCTGCAGCTGTCGCACAACGCGATCACGGGTCAGGACGATCCGGCGATCCTCAAGGAGCTGTACGACGAGCTGGAGTCGGTGGAGTGGCGGCAGTACACGGGCTTGGATGACAAGGCGCTGGATCTGCTGGAGAAGGTGGACGTCGCCTCCCTGGGCGAGGCGAACCTGGACTTCGCCAGCGTGCAGTTCATGTTCCTGCCCGATGAGCTGGAGCGGGCGGAAGCCGCGTTCGATGCCGCCCGGTCGACGGCTGCGGCGGACCAGCGGTGGCTCGCCGGGCTGGAGCAGTACGAGCCGGTGCTCGATGCGCTGGAGACTTCCCGGGCCGCGTACAAGATCGGCAACAGCGCGACCGCGCTCGGCGTGATCCTCGCGGTGTTCGAGCGGCACCTGGGGGAGCTGGCCGAGGGCTGGTTCGACACGGCCTCTGGGGAGCCGACGCGGGCGGGCACGGCGCCGCTGGAGACGGTCTTCGGGGTGCGGGAGGTGCCGGTGGAGACGGCGGCCGTGGCGCGGGCGGCCATCGACCGGATGGTGCAGGACGGCACCGTGCCGGCCGACGAGCCGTGGAGGGCGCTGGAAGTCCTGGCCACGCAGAACAAATAGTCGGCCGTCGGCCAGGAGGTGAGCGGTGGCCGAGGGCACCGTGGAGTCCTGGGAGCGGCAGAGCGGGGAGTCGGTCCAGGCGTTCGAGGCGTTCGCCGTGTACCGAGATCTCGGCCCGGCACGCAGTGTCACGAAGGTGGCACGGGAGTTGGATAAATCCCGCGCGCTGGTGGGCCGCTGGTCGCGGCAATTCGCGTGGGTGGTGCGTGCTGCCGCGTATGACCGGGAGCAGGACCGGTTGTTCCTCGCGGAGCAGGCGCAGGCGCGGCGTGATCTGGCGCGTCGGCACGCGAAGTTGGCGCAGGCCGTGCAGAGCAAGGCGGTGGCCCGCCTTCAGATGCTCGACCCGCGGGAGCTGTCGCCGTCTGAGCTGCTGCGGTACATCCAGGTTGCGGCTGAGATCGAGCGGCGAGCCGTGGGTGAGGCACCGGAAGCCGGGGCAGTCGAGGATCGGCACCAGGGCGCGGATGTGGCTGCGCTGTCGGATGAGGAGCGCCGGGCCCGGATGGATCAGCTGCGCCGGGAGCTGGAGCGCCGGTTGTCGGAGGACGCGCAGTGAGCCGGGGCTGGGCCAAGCGCCGCATGGTTGAGGGGTTCGCGGACCCGTCGGTGATGAGCGAGGAGCAGATCCGGGCCGAGGTGGCTGCGCTGATCCGCGCGGATGAGTTGTCGGCGCGACGGTGGGCGTGCGAGGTCCCGGACTGTGACGGGCTGCCCCATGCGGGATGGCTGCACCACCATGCGCGTGCAGCGCAGCGTCAGCCGGTGTGGCTGTGGACGGTGTGGATGCTGCTCACCGGCCGTGGCTGGGGGAAGTCGCGGACGGCGGCGGAGACGGTGAGGCAGTGGGCGGAGACGCCGGGATTGCAGATCGCGGTGGTGGCCAAGAACGCGACGCTGGTGCGGGACATCTGCTTTGAGTCCCCCAAGAGCGGGCTGCTGTCAGTATTTCCGCCGGAGGAGGTGGCGAAGTACAACTCCAGCCTGGGCGAGACGACGCTCCGGTTGACGAACGGCACGCTGATCCGCGGGTTCGGTGCGGAGACGCCGGACAACCTGCGGGGCTGGGCGTTCGACAAGGCTTGGTGTGACGAGTACGCGGCCTGGTCACGGCACACGGCCCAGGAGGTCTACGACATGCTGTGGTTCTGCCTGCGTGAGGCGGACACCCCCCAGGTGGTGATCTCCACGACGCCGAAGCCGCTCCCGCACGTCAAGCGGCTCGTCGAGCGCGGCCGGGTCCAGGAGAAGGCGCACCGTGAGGGTGGGGCGCCGCCTCGGGTGGTGCTGACGCGCGGGCACATGCGGGAGAACGACGCGAACCTGTCGGCGGCGGCGCGCGAGGAGCTGGAGCAGGAGTACGCCGGCACCCGGCTGGGGCGGCAGGAGCTGTCCGGGGAGCTGCTCGAGGACGTGGAGGGCGCGCTGTGGAAGGGGTGGATGCTGGAGGTCGAGGGCTTCCGTTCCCGGCCTGAGCATCTGCCGGACCTCCAGCGGGTGGTGGTCGCGGTCGACCCGGCGACGAAGTCGCACGAGAACGCGGACATGACCGCGTTCACGGTTGCGGGGCGTGGGTTCCCGGTGGAGACGATGTTCGGGGACGACCGGCCCGGCGGGTATCTGCTGCACTGTGAGCAGGACCGGTACACGCCGACGCAGGCGATGAAGAGGGCCGCCGAGCTGTACCACGCGCACCGGGCGGACTGCGTGGTCATCGAGGCGAACAACGGCGGCGACTACCTGCCGGCGCTGCTGGAGCAGGTGGACCCGACGGTGAACTGGCGAATCGTTCACGCCACGCGGGGGAAGCGGGCGCGGGCGGCCCCGGCGGCGCAGCTGTATGAGCAGGCCCGGGTGCATCACGTGGGCTCCGCTCGGGTGTTCGCGGAGCTGGAGGAGCAGATGACGACGTTCGTCGGACAGGGGGAGACGGAGGATTCGCCGGACTTGCTGGACTCGGCGGTGTGGGCGCTGTGGGATCTGTTCCTTGACCCCACCATGCCGCCTCCGCATGCGAGGAACGATCAGAGACTGACTGGACGTCGGTGAAGGGGGCTGGGGATGGCAAGATCCCTTATGGGGGGAGAACGGCACCCATCGCCCCTTGGGAGAGCATGAATGGGATTTCGGTGCAATGCGGTGATCTGCGGCGACCGTACCATCCATTTAGGTGATGCAAATATAGCTGGCCACCACGAAGAGAGCGGCGACAGCATTGGACAACGCCCCAGCGACAGCTACAGGGGAGTAGTGTCCTACCTTCCATCGAGATTTAAAATATCTCTCGGGATCTGGATCCCAAGACAACATCCTGTTGAATCCCAACAGCCCTGCGATCGCATTCCGGCCCTGGCACGCCGGCGGGCTGCGAGTTCACGGATGGCATGGACCTGACGTGAGCGGCACAAGGGTGAGTTGACGGTGACGGAAGTGGAGACGACGACTGTGCGGGTCCGCCAGTTCAGAGGTGCTTGATGCCCTTGCCGAGATCGCCGGATCCTCTCTCCCGATTCAGACGCCGCCCACCGTGTAGGTGCCGCTCCGCTCCCGCAGGATGGGCCTGCAGGGGTGCCGTTACGCTGATCACCGGCGCGGGGCCGTCAACGGGAGGGAACTGTTCCCGATGGGCCTGCGCCAATTCGTGATCGACGCCTGGTCGTGGCTGAATTTCAAGCCGGTGATGGTGGACGCTGGGCGTCCGGGCAGCCGTGCGTTTCCGGAGCTGGCCAAGACATGGGTGCCCCCGCACGAGTTGCGAAGGCTGGCCGCGTACAAGGTGCTCGCGTCGTACGACAACAACCAGGCCGGGCAGCTCGCGGCGGCCGGGGGTGATGCGAGCGCGCTGGAGCGGCGGGAGCTGGGCGACGCGGCGAAGCTGGTGGACACCGCACTTGGTTACCTTCTCGGCTCGGAGCAGAAGGTCGTGGTCGAGGGTGCGGAGCACGCCGACGAGGAGACGCCGACGACTGGTGCGGTGGAGGCCGCAGTGGTGCAGGACCGGCTGCGGAAGTGGGCGGACAAGGAACTTCTGACGTTCCGGATCCAGCAGGCGGAGCGGGCGGCGGTGCTGCTCGGGGACAGCGTGATGGTGCTGGCCTGGAACCCGGACAAGCAGCGGCCGACGCTGCGGGTCTACGATCCGGGGTTCTTCTTCCCGCAGTGGGATGACGAGGACGAGGACTTTCCGAGCCGTGTTCACCTGGCGTGGGACCTGCCGGCGGACGACGACGCCGGGCTGAAGGCCCGGGTGCGTAGGGTGACGTACGAGCTGGGGCCGATTGCCGGGGACGGCGAGGATGACGGAGGCGCGGGCAGCACTGCGGCAATGTGCACGTACCCGTGGGAGCCGGGACGGGCGTCGAACGTGACGTGCTATCTGACGGACGCGGAGTGGCTGCTGGAGGACCTGAAGAACGGCGAGACCCTGGATCGGCTGCCGATGGACAAGGCGAGCTTCCGGGTGCGGCCGGACGGCACGGAGTTGAACCGGCTCGATCTGATGATCGACTTCGTGCCGGTGGTGCACCTCGCGAACACGATCCCGGACGGCGGGGAGCACTGGGGGCGTTCGGTACTCGCGCGGGTTCTGCAGGCGCTCGACGAGCTCGCGGCCACCGACTCTGACAGCTCGGCGGCGTCGGCGACGACGGGCACGCCGATCATCGGGCTCGCCGGAGCGCGGCTGCCGGTGGACCGGGCCACGGGCAAGCCGCAGGAGCTTCAGGTGAAGGCCGGTGCGGTGTGGCAACTCGGGGAGACGGGGCGGATGGATGCCTTGGACACGTCTCCGCAGTTGGCTGAGTTGCGGGCGCGGGTTGATCACCTGCTGGAGCGGATCGCGGCGAACAGCCGGGTGACGGCGGCCGGGCTCGGGACGCTGGACGCCACGGAGGTGCCGTCGGGGTATGCGCTGAAGCTGGCGCTGGGACCGCTGGATGCGCTAGTCGGCATGATGCGGCTCGCGCGCGAGCACAAGTACCGGCTGTTGTTCAAGATGGTGCAGCGGCTGTACCAGGCTGGGCGAGCGGAGGGCTGGACGGCCGGGGAGACGCTGCCGGCGCGGCTGGCGTGGGCGCCGCATACCCCGACGGACCGTGCCGCTGTGCTGGAGGAGGTCGTCACGGCATACGGGGCCGGCGTGCTGTCGCTGGAGACGGCTGTGACGATGCTGTTGGAGGCCGGGTACCCGATCAAGGACGCATCGCAGGAGGTGGCCCGCATCCGGGCGAAGGCGGAGCAGGAGGCCGCGGTGCGGATGGCGGAGGCGGCTGCTCGGCGCGGGCGCGACGAGGACGACGGGGACCAGGAGTCGAACGACGGGGACGGACCTGCCGCTGCCGGGAAGCCGGTGGGCACGGAGGGCGAGCGGGAGCCGGTGGCGGCAGATCGGTGAGGCAGCGCGCCTGCGGATGGATGTTCTTGGTCTGTCGGCGGCGGTGGCTACACTGATCGGCAGCGCGGGGGCGCGCTCTGGAGGAAATGTATGGTCCGGCCCCTGCCGTCTCGCCGTCCTGTCGGCTTCCGCCGTGACGGGCGGCCGATCTACCCGATCCTCGGTGCCTCGGCAGAGGACGAGACGAACGACCAGCTCGACGACACCGCAGATGGCGGCCAGGAGCAGCAGGTCACGGTCACCCAGGACCGGTTGGAAAAGTTGCTCACCCGGGAGAAGGCCTAGGGCGAACGGGTCGCGATCAAGCGGCTGTTGTCCACGCTCGGATTCGACTCCCCGAAGGCGCTGACCGAGTTCGTTACCGCGCAGCGGGAGGCGGAGCGGGCCGCGCTGTCGGAGGTGGAACGCCGGGAACAGATGGCGGCCGAAAGGGAGTTGCAGGCTGTTCGTCGGGAGGGGCTGGCGGCCGAGCGGGAGCGGGCGGCGCTTCGGCGGGCTGCTCTGGTGACGCTCGGCGCGGAGGGCGAGGACCTGGCGGACGCGGAGCGCCTGCTGGCTGTGGACGACGAGGACGCGGATGAGGCACAGATCCAGGCGGCGGCCGAGGCCCTGCAGGCGCGCCGTCCGGAGCTGTTCGGTGAGTTCCGTAAGCTGGTGCCGGCGGCTCCTGCGGGTGCACCGGCCGGGCGCGGCCCGACCCGTACGGCGCCGGTGTCCAAGCCTGGTGCGGCCGGGCTAGAGATGGCCAAGCGCCGTGGCGTGATAGCCGAGTTCAGCGACTCCGCTGCCCGGTAGTCCCGGGCCCGGAACGTGGGGGACCACGCCCCCTGAACTTCGTGGACGGCATCGCCTCCGTGGGCGGTGTGCGGATTCTCGACCGCAGCGTCCATGGAGACACCCATATGACCATCCAGCCCGTCTCGAAGTCCGAGTACACGACCGCCAACCGTGAGTGGCTGGCGTCCCTGCACGGCACCGACTCGACGGACACGATCACCCTCGACCTGAATCTGTTCTGCGAGGGCACACACTACGTCTGCGGCGACGGCTGCGAGCCGTACGGCCGGGTGCTGTCCGGTGTGCCGGTCGGCAGGGTCGCCGAGTCCGGCCTGTACGGGCCGTACGACCCGGAGGCGGTCTGTGGCCGCCAGATCCTGCGCGGGTTCATCGTCGCCGAGGCCCCGTTCGCTCCGGGGCAGACCCGTGTTCCAGCCGCGCTGCTGTGGCACGGCGCGGTGAAGGCGTCGAAGGTGCCGGGCGGCATCGACGTGTCCCAGCTCGTGTGGCACCCGCGTGCCGCGCAGATCCGCTTCGTGTGAGCGGGGGTGTGAACTGTGACGATTCAGGACCTGCTCAAGGACGTTTCGGTGATGGACCTGACGGCGTTCGCCAGGGCGATCCCGTCCCCGAAGGACTTCCTCCTCACCCAGACCGTCTTCCCGACGGTGGAGATGCGGGAGGTGAAGTGGCGTACGAAGGACTCCGGCCGGTACGTCAACGTCGCCAAGTACCGGGCGTTCAACGCGTCGGTGCCGTTCGCGACCCGTGAGGCGTGGCAGACGTCCCGCGAGGGTGCGCTGCCCGCGGTGGGGCAGAAGCTCGTCGTCTCCGAGCAGGAGCAGATCCTGCTGGAGGCGTCGCATGGCTCGGACCAGGACCGGCTGATCGAGCTGCTGTACGACGACGTGGAACGTCACGTGGAGGCGATCCGGCCCCGGCTGGAGCTGGCGGCCGGCGATGTGCTCGCGGACGGGAAGTTCTCGCTGGTGCAGGAGAACGGCCTGACGCTGGAGGTGGACTGGAACGTTCCCGCCGAGAACATGCCGGTCGCCGCGCGGCCGTGGTCGGACCCGGCCTCCGACCCGATCGCTGACGAGCTGCGGTGGATCCAGCACCTGGACGACATCGGCGCTCCCGAACCGGAGTTGGTGATCACCTCGCGGAAGGCGTTCAGCTACCTGGCGGCGAACAACGCCTACAGGGCGGCGTACTACGGCAGCGTGAACCCGTCGACCACGCCGACGGCCACGCTCACGCCGCAGCAGATCAACGTGGTGCGTGGCAACTACAACCTGCCGCCGATCCAGTTCTACAAGGCGCAGGTGCGGGTGGACGGCAAGCCCCGCAAGGTGCTGCCCGAGGACCTGTGGATTCTTGTCCCGCCGGAGCGGGAGAAGTGGGCGCAGACGATGTACGGGGTCACGGCGGAGGCGCTGGTGCTGTCCCGTGGTACGAACCCGGAGATCATCCGGGAGGACGCGCCGGGCCTGATCATCACCCGAGGCGTTCAGGATGACCCGGTCCAAATCTGGACCAAGGGCGCCGCTGTCGGAATGCCGGTGATGCACACCCCGGATGCGCACATCGTGGCGAAGGTGCTCTGATGCAGGTGCGCCGACTGATCGCCGCCGTGTACGTGAAGGACCCGACGACCCACGAGGACCTGGTCCTGCTGCCGGGCGAGAGCCCGGCGCCGGAGATCGCCGCGCTGGTGACGAACCCGGACGCCTGGGATGGGCCGATGCCGGAGGACGCTGAGACAGAGCCGATCGCTGTTGGTGAGCCGGATCCGACTGCGGGCGGTGCCGAGCCGGATTCTGGGCAGGGCGATGCCAGCAGGGGCGGCACGAAGAAGCCGCCGTCGCGGCGGACACGCTCGTCCTCCGCGTAATACGCTCACGCGTACGGCACGGAGCCAGCTTCCCCCGTCTGGCTTCGTGCCGTACCTCATGTTGGGGATGTGAACCAGGTGGACGATTTTCAGCGGTCCTGGCTGCTCGCCCAGCTCGGCCCGGACAGCGACCCCACCGACCTGGAGCGCCGGTTCTTCCGGCTGCGCTCGGTGCGGGCGGTCGCACTTGAGGTCCTGGGCGAGCGGCGGGCCAAGCTCCTCGCTGACCCCCTGAAGGTCACCGTTGACGGCGTGGTGACCATGGACCTGCAGGAGAACCTGCGCGGCATCGAGCGCCAGATTGAAGTCGTACGGCAGGTACCTGCGCCCGACGAACCGTCAGGGGACGGAGAGCAGGCGAGCGAGGATCTGGCTATGGCTTGGCTTGTGCCGGCCCGTCGTTACAGATAGTGCCTGCCCTCGAAGCGCCCCCTGCAGGCCGCAGGAGCAGGTGCCCCTGCGGCCTGCCTCAGGGCTCTACAGCCAAGGCCAGTGGCCCCAACTCACCACTCCAAGTACCAGGGATGCACCGGTTGCACCTGCCAGAATCGCGGGCGAGACGTACACCGCGAAGACGGTGCGGCCGCCGATCAGCAGTTGTACGTTTGCTCGCCGTACGGACGAGGAGGTCGACGGTGGGGCCTCCGGAACCCATGGGCCGCCTGCGGGGCTCTCCCCGGGTGACTGCTGGCCGGGACCTGTGTCATGGTGTGTACTCACCAGTTGTCCTTTCGCATGAGCACGGCCGCCGTCTCCCTGGCCGGCAAACCTGAAGAAGACGGTGGCACGCGACACTCGGTCCCCCCGAAGCTCGAGAGGACACAAAAGGGCCCCACCAGACCTTAGGCATGGTGGGGCCCTCATTGATGAAGCGACCGTAGCGAAAGGCCCAGGATCATGGCAAGTTGACCCAGGACCTGCCGTGGCTTCGTATAACCTGCCCTCTTCCCCGCAGAGTTGGTCGTAGCGAGTGCTGACCTGCATACCGATGCACCTGGGCGTCAGCGATCTTAAAGGTCCGGAAGAAGCTCGGTCGGTCGCTCGACCACGCCGCCGTAGGAGCCCATCGATGGGCCGCTCAGGCGGCTGCTTGCTTCCGGCGTCGAAGTACAGCGAGCACAGCGATGGCGGCGAGGGTCATCCACGCCTTGCCAAGAATCTGGCCGAAAAGGTATTCGAAGGAGCCGAAAGCGAGCTTGAGGAAGAGCAGGCTGTCCGCGAGAAGGCCCACCGCGTTCGAGGCGAGCATCGCGGTCAGCAGGCCCCGCTTCCGGAGCGGCTCGTAGACGACGAAGTCCATCGTCTCGGCCACCGCGAAGGCGGCAGCTGAGGCGCCAGCCAGCGCCGGATCAGCAAGGAAGTACGACAGGATGGTGCCGACGGCTATGGCCGCGAGAACAGCACCACGGCCAGCGGACTCACGGGCGAGGTCCCGAAGTACCAAGGCGAGTCCCACCATGTAGACGCCGGCAGGGGCGGCGTAGCCGAAGCCGACGGGGACGGCTCCGAAGTGGGTGACGGCGAGGTTGGCCGCAGGGATGGTGGCGACATAAGCGACGAGGGTCGCGACACCGGCAGGGGCGGGGACGTTCACGGTCTTCTTTCTGTCTCGGTGATGTGGTCGTTGCGCCGGTACCACGCCGCGGACGGACAGCGAGGTGAGCGCCCAGACAGTACAGCCCAAGCCACTGACACTGGTACCGGACCCAGATGTCGAGACTCTGGCTGGGATTGAGTGCACTGCCAGGGACATATGCGCGTGAGGGCCACCGGGAAGGCGCCTGCGGCATGACGAGACCGGTTAGGTCATTGCAGGTCGCTGGGCACGCCGATCCCGGCGATGAGGCACAAACCGAATCGTTCTTTGCAGCACGTTCACGAGCCCGCTCTCGCGGCAAGGCTCCGATTCGGTCAATCTGGGCGGCACGTTGCACCCCACAGGGTCGTCCCTTCCGCGGGTTTCATCCTCGTTGGTCCCGTGTGTCGCCTCGGTGACGCGTCACTAGCAACGCATCTCTACTCCACCTTCGAATCTATATGCGATTTTCCGTACTGCACCGTCGACCGTGTTGTCAGTGGGTGCCCCTATCCTCATGTCACTCGTTAAATCAGCAGGTGGGGGGCGAGCAGAAGGATGTCTTCGGGCTTCGCAGTCGGGCACCTTGTCACGTTCACGGGAGCGCCCGGCATCGGCCGAGTCGGGGCCGTGGACGGAGGCACTCTCCGCGTCGACTTCTTCGAGTCTGTCGCCGAGCCGCAAGTCGAGTCACGCACGGTGCTGGCAACTGCATGCCGACGGGCTGTCCTCAAGCGGGAGACCCGTGTTTTCTGCCACGACCCGAACACAGGTGCCTGGCTGGCTGGACGCGTACAGATGGCAGACGGAGACGTGTACTTCGTCCACTTCCCCAACACGAACTCCGAGTCTCGAGTCCCAGAGACCTGGCTTCGCGTCCGGTGGGACAAACCCGTGCGCGACCCACTCCAGGTACTGGTCTCGGGGGGCAACGAGTCTGGCTACTACCACAACACCCGGCTCCCGCTGCTTCACAACCTCATCGGCCAGCGGGCAGCCTGCGCTAGCACACCCGCCCTGCTGTCGTCGGCAGTGGAGATCTACCCTCACCAGGTAGACGCCGCTCTGACCGTCCTCTCCGATCCGGTCCAGCGGTATCTCCTCGCAGATGAAGTCGGCCTAGGGAAGACCATCCAGGCTGGTTACGTCATCCGACAGACCTTGATTGATAACCCTCGCGGCAGGATCACGGTCATCACGCCGGAGATCTTGCGACGCCAGTGGGCAACCGAGATGCGCGAGAAGTTCTTCATCGACGACTTCGTGGACGCTCGCGTGCGGTTCACATCCCACGAGACGCCGGTGAAATGGGCCTCCTACCACGACAGTGAACTCGTCGTCGTGGACGAGGCGCACGAACTGGTCCACGGTGTGGACGACACCGACCCCCGGTACCGCGAGCTTTGTGCGCTGGCCCACGCCGCACCGAAGCTCCTCCTCCTGTCGGCCACACCTATTACGGCGGGGCCGACAGCCCAACTGGCACTTCTGCACCTCCTCGACCGTGATCTCTACAGCTGGGAAAGCCAGCAGGCTTTCGAGCAGCGCCATGAGATGCGTGAGAAGCTCGCAGACCGGGTCTCCGGCCTCGACGAAAAGCTCCCGGATGTTCTGCCCTCCGCAATCGATCGCATCAGGGAAGTCATCCCCAAAGACCCGCTCTTCGAGGACCTGGCTCCCCGAATCCTTGCGCTCCTCGACGAGTACGACGAGCTCGCTGACCCAGCGGATGCGCCTGAACTGGCTCTGCGCGTCGAGGCGCTCCGATCTCACATCAGCGAGACGTACCGACTCGACCGCAGGGTGATTCGTCACCGTCGGGCCCGTATCCTGCGCGACAACGAAGACTCCGACCTCATCCCCTACGCAGTACGCGGCCGCGCTCTCCCTCGGCTCATTGGCGACGGGACGCTGCACTCCATTGCCGCGGAGACTCTGCGGAGCTGGCAGCGTGAAACGTGGGACCGCCTGCTTGACGAGAACCTCGATGATCAGCAGCCCGGGTATGGCCTCGCCCTGGGGATCTTCACCTCGCGGCTCGGCGGCCCGTCGAACGACTTCCTTGACGCAATGCGGTGGCGTGTACACCAAGACGCGCGGGCAGCAGACCGTGCTGGCCTGACAACCCAGGAGCGCGGTCTGCTGGCCGGCCCGCCCCTGCTGACGCACGAGGCGACTCTCCTGGAGCGTCTCGAGGCGAAGCTCGAACACGACGTTCTCAAGGAAGAAACGGACGAACTCGCTGCCGCCCTTCTACCGATCATCTCCCGTGGCGGAAGAACCGCAATCTTCGCAGGAGCCGGGTCACTCGCCTCGGCTCTGGCTCAAGACCTGCACAGTCATCTCCCCAACGTGCTCATCGCTGAGCACACCCGCCAGGCTGGCTCCGACAAGTCACACGAGGCTGTAGAGGACTGGCGGAAGCCCTACCCGAAGAACCCTCGGGCCGCGCGGAGGGCTGGGAAGCCGCCTCGCGTCCTCGTTATGGATGACTCGGCTGACGATGGCCTCAACCTGCAGAGCGCAGACATCGCGGTGCACCTGCGCCTTCCCTGGTCACCAAACCGCCTCGAGCAGCGGCTCGGTCGCATCGACCGATACCCCGACTTCGAGGAGACAGGGCAGGATCCTGCCACTCAGTTCGTCCTGGCCGAGACCGAGGAGTTCACCGGAGCCTGGCATGCTCTGCTGAGCGACGGCTATCAGATCTTCGCAGACTCGGTGTCCACCTTGCAGGACGCCATCGCACAGGATCTTTCCGGCGTGTGGTCCACCGCGCTCGCGGAAGGGCCGGACGGACTGGCCAACTCGGCGTCGCGGATCGCGGCTCAGCTGAAGGACGCGCAGGCTGCCATCGCGAAGTTCGAACGGGTTGAGTCCGTCCACGAGTCCTCTACCTATCAGTCAGACGTTGGCGCTGAGATCGCAAAGTTTGAGCAGCGGCGGCGCAAGATCGAGAACGCCCTGCTCAACTACGCCGGCGACGGATCCTCCGGCATCAAGCTGCCGCACTGGACCCGCTCGGTAAACGGCTGTATCCGGCACAAGTTCAACCTCGATGCTCAGCCTCTGGTCTCGCCGCACCTCTACAAGACGTTGAGCGCCAAGGTGCCACGCGAAGCTGCTGAAGGCGCGTTCTTCAGGGCCGACGCGCTGCGCGCCCCGGGCACGCGGCTGTTTCGGATGGGTAACCCGATGGTCGACATGTTGGCTTCGGTGATCTACACCGATGACCGCGGCCAGGCCACAGCCTTCTGGCGGCTCGACCCCAGCCATCACGGAGAACTGGAGCCGTACTTCGGCTTCGACTTCATAGCGGAAGCCGATATCAGCAGTGCCGAGCAGTTGGTCGGTGACGCGGAGAAGGCGCGCTTCGCGCTGCGGCGACAGGCGGACCGGATCCTTCCTCCCTTCGCTCTCAAGGTGTGGGTCGCCGCAGGAAGCACGAAAGCCATAACCGACGAGCAGACCCTGGCATGGCTGGAGAGGCCCTACGACAACAGCAAGGACCACAACTACAACTCGAAGCAGATTCGCGAGCTGACCGATCTCTTTGGCGGCTGGGACTACTACGCGACTACTGCGAGGGCGGCTAACACCGTGGCCCTTGGAGAACTTGCGCGTGTAACGGACCTCTCGGCCCAGTGCGCTCGTGCGCAGGATTCCGCTCGCCGTCGTCTCGCCGTGGCCGCGGCCCAAGCACAGTCTCGTCGGGCTGCCGGACACCTCTTGGGAGATACCGAGAGCTACTGGACGGACGTGGCCGTCGCGGATGCCCTGGTCGAAGGTTTGACTCAGCCGACGGTGCGACTCGTCGCGGCCACGTGCATCGTGAAGAGCGCGTACCGGAGGGTCCAGCATGACTCGTGACCCAAGCGGCACTGACCTCCGTAGCGCCGGTCTAGGGATCGACAGCTGGACCGGAGCCGACGAAATGCTTCGTGCCTGGCCGTCGGTCCCGCCCATGAATGACAGCCAGGGAACGCTGCGGCGACTCAGGGACGCCCTCGCCAGCCTGGACAACGGATTGTCCGATTGGAGGGATATCGCGGCCCTCCTCCGCCAAGTCCTGCTCGAGGCTCAGGCGCGCGGCAACAACAGAGGCCTCGTCGTTCCGAATCATCCGCTGCTGCCTTCCCGAGAGCAGTGGTCCCAAGTGCATTGCGACGCAATGCCGCATGAGCGGGGCTTGTATGTCACGGCGAAGCTCTGGCACCCTCCTGTAGCTGAGAGTGACGCGGCAGCAGTAGCTCGCGAAGACCTGCGGCAGGTTTATCTCGGGAAAGAGTCAGAGCATCAGCGCCGCCTTGAGCCCTACCCGGCGGATCCTTTCTGGACGGCGGCTCTCGGGATGAAGCACGATCGGTACTTGTCGATCGGGCAGAGGCAGGCTGCGCGGGCGGTTGCGCTCGCGCAGCCAGGCAGCACCGTGATCCTCTGCTTGCCCACGGGCCACGGCAAGACGGCAGTTGTTCAGGCGCCTGCACTTCTTGCAAGCCGAAGCGCCGGCGTCTCGGTAGTAGTGGTCCCCACGGTCGTTCTCGCCCTTGACATGGAGCGCCGCACCCGTCCCCTCGTGGAAGCACATGGACGGCCCAGCCCTACAGGTCGCTACGCGTATGTCGGTGGCTTGCCAGAGGACGTCAAGCGACAGATCCGCGACGATATCCGCACGGGACAGCAGCGCATCGTGTTCACCTCACCCGAGGCGCTCGTCTCAAGTCTGCGCAAGCCACTCGAAGACGCGGCAGAGGCTGGTCTGTTCAAGTACTTCGTCATTGACGAAGCTCACCTCGTGGAGCAGTGGGGCAACGGCTTTCGTCCAGAGTTCCAGACGATGTCCAGCCATCGCCGTACCTGGCTGAGCAAGGCTCGTGACGGACTGGCCCCGGTCACTGTCGCCATGAGTGCCACCCTGACCACACAACAGGTCGGCACGCTCGAAGGTCTTTTCTCCGGACCCGAAGAAGCTCAGATCGTCTGGGCTTCCCAACTGCGTCACGAACCTACCTACTACGTCTGCGCATCTGAGACGTCACAAAGTCGACGGAATTCGATTCTCGAGGCCGTTTCTCTCTTGCCCAAGCCCATGGCCTTGTATGTCTCCACGGTGAAGGACGCAAATGAGTGGGTGAACCTTCTTCGGGCTGCTGGGATTCGCCGTGTGACTCAGGTGACCGGCACCTCGAGCGACCAAGACCGTCGGGATGCCGTTGAGGGCTGGGGAGGGAAATCCACCGAGAATGACAGTAGGACCCCCACTCGCTACGACCTCGTAGTAGGCACCTCAGCATTCGGGTTGGGTGTCGATCTACCTGACGTTCGAACCGTGCTGCACGCCTGTCTACCCGAAACCGTCGACCGGTACTACCAAGAGATCGGTCGAGGTGGACGTGACGGAACTCCTTCTCTCGCCTACATGGTGACGGCACCCGGAGACCGTGGCATTGCTGAGACCCTCGGCAGCGAGCCAGTCATCACCTCCGAAAAGGCGCGCAAGCGTTGGGACGCCATGTTCCGACGAGAACAGCAACTCGACGGTCACCGTTACCGACTCGACCTTGACTCCCGTCCCAGCCATGTCAGCGAAGAATCCGAAGCCAACAGATCATGGAATGTACGTGTCCTGAACCTCATGGTCCGCGCCAAGCTGATCGACCTCCACGTACCTCAACCACCGAAGCGCGAAGAGGGAGAACCTGAATCCGTCTGGGAGGCGCGCGCAGAGGAGTTCAGGAAACGTGTGGGGGCCCAGGCTGAAGTCACGATCAAGGACCCCCAGGTCAACACTATTGAGCATTTTACATCCCGCGTCGAGGGAGAACGTAAGAAGCTCTTGGAAGACCAGAAGAAGTCGCTCGTGGGTCTTGAAGAGGCACTCGGCGGAGGCCAGTGCATCGGTGACGTACTCGGGGAGTACTATCGCCTGCGCCGAGGACGAGGATCCCTCCCCACTCGTATCACCTGCCGTGGCTGCCCGAACTGCAGAGCAGCCGGGCACCCAGACACCTCTGGCTTCTATCGACTCGCTGGTGAGCCCCGGCCGTCACTGCGGTTCCCCGTGCCTCCTGCCAACGATCCCCTGGCCCGATACCGTGACGGCTTGTCGTGCTTGAGTTTGTGGTGGGAGAACGAGGAAGAGCAACGCCTCTACGTTCCCCGCCTTCTCGAACGACTGGTCCGGCGAGGCATGACCATCGTCGGCGGCCCAGGTGTCACGGCACGCTGCAGAGCGGTACTACATAAGGCAGCACGGACCCACTCCGTCGTGCTCGACGAGGATGCAGAGTTGCTGACGTCATGGGCTGGCCCTGTGCTGTGGGTGCTAGACGACTCGCCCTCACTGGACTACGACACAGCCGCACGATTCAGTTCGGAGGATGTCACGTATCTCCTCCACCCACGCCACACTCGCCACCCAGACCGGACGAATGACCCACTGATCGATATCCACCGCGCCAAGCTTCCGGTCTTCCGCGCCTTGGAGGAACTCTAATGACGCTTCTTAACGTAAGCGCGGCACTGCCCTCTCAAGCATGGGCGGTCGTACGGCTGCTCGCCTACCTAGAAGAGGCCGTGCCCTTGGAGGAGGCGCGTTCGCTGCTTTCCCCGCCTTCGATCCGTGGTGAAAAGACACAGGATAAGCCGCCCTTTGATAAGGCAATCAGCACCTTGGAAGAGTTGGGTCTCATTCGGGCCGAGGGAGGAGATCAGCAACTCTCCCTGGCTGGCCCAGCCACTTCCCTCGATGGGCAGGACGTATCCGCGTTCGCCGGCGTCCTCCGTCATGCTGTGCTCGACCCTGCTAGGAACACATCGCTCGGCGACTCACCTGACCAGACCGGACCTCGCGATCTCACCCGGGCTCTGGCCTGGCTGCTCACATTTGATCCAACAGTTCCGATGGACTGGCGTCGGGTGCAGAACGAGCAGAGAGACGCCTTGCGCCCAGAGGCGGGCCCCGTGTTCTCCAATCCCACTCGGTGGCTCCGGTTCAACTACTGGGCGCCGACTCTGGGTCTCGCAGCGGCGCCCCTCTTCCAGATCGAGGACGGCAACGCAAACCGGCTCGTTCCTGATTGCACTATCGCAGTGAGGCAAACCCTCGCTGAACTGCAGCAAATCGACTTGAGGATGAATGCGGTGGAGGTCCTGCGCATCCTCCGCGAGCGGATTCCTGTGCTGCCCGGTGGCGCGCACTCACGCGCCGTGGGACTCCGTTCACCAGGCGACACAGAAGCTGGTGCAGCACTCTCGTTCGCACTATTGCGAGGCGAAGACGAGAAGTGGCTGCGGTTGGAGCACGAGGACGACGCACAGCACGTACTCCAGGTACACGACCCGGACAGGTCATCCGCGCGACCGGTCAGCGCCATCACCATCCTGGAGGCCGTCAATGGCTGATTTCCGCGAACTCTGCTGGGACCCGGCGACCGCAGCCGCCACGATCAACACCGAGGCCATCAGCCCACACCGGTCCGTCTTCCTTGCCACACACGCGCCACTGCGGATCAAGCGCGCCTCGGTCTCGGAGGACAAGCAGATTCAGCCCATTGGCGATCTGATCGATGAGCAGTCGGTAGTCAACGACTTCCTCACGAAGCAGTCCGACTCAGGCGCTCTCCTCATGTTGGTGCTCGGAGACTCTGGGTCTGGGAAGTCGCACCTCATCCGGTGGGTACGCGAGAAGATTCCCGAGTTCCTGCCCAACTCAGACGCCCACGAGGTCATCTACCTCGAACGCTCTATGACCAGCCTCAAAGCGGTAGTCAAGGCACTGATCGCCAAGGCAGGCAGCAGTGAGCTGGCACAACTCAAGGGCGATATCGACAGGTTCACTTCCGACATTGACAAGGAATCGCTGAGCCGGCGAATTCTCAATGAACTGAGCGAACTCGTCTCTGCGACACCGCGGCAGGAGCTCCCTAGGGATGGAAGGGTACTTGCTGGCCCTGGCAGGCTCGCAGCAATGCTGCATGACCCGTTCATTCGGCAGCACATGCTGTCGGAAGGGAAGTTTGTTCCCCGGCTCGCGGCTCAACTCCTCAAGGATCGTCGTAGCGGGCAGGACGAGCGCCCTGAAAGCTTCACCGTCGACGACTTGCCGACGGACGTTGACTACGACAACGCTGCTTCGGATATGGTCGCCCGACTGCTTAACCAAATCGCCACGCAAGACTACCTTCAAGTTGCTGCCGTAGACCTGCTCAACAGGCACCTGGAGGCCGCCGTCAAAAACGCGGCTAATCTCGGTGCGGGGCGTCTCCTGGACGCCATGATGCAGGTGCGTAAGGAGTATCACCGCCTCGGGAAGGAAATTATTCTCCTCATCGAGGACTTTGCCCTAATCCAGGGTGTACAACAAGACCTTCTGGACGCAGTAATCGAGGCATCCAATCGGGACGGAATCACGTCTCTCGCCCCAATTCGCACGCTAATGGCCGTCACCCCAGGTTACCTGGCCCAAATTCCGGAGACGGCGCTGACCCGCATCCGGGCCACCGCAGGATACGTCTACAACCTCGATGTTCCGTTCAGTGAGACAGACACCGGAAGTCAGGAAATCTCCTCGTTCGTCGGGCGCTATCTCAACGCTGCCCGCGTGGGCCGCACTGCTCTGGAACAAGCACGCGACGGCGAGACACCTAACGCGTGCGAAGGATGCTCTCTCCAGGAACGCTGCCACGAGGCCTTCGGTGCCACGCCGCAAGGCTACGGCCTGTTCCCTTTCAACGCTCCCGCGCTCGTCAGAGCCGTTCATTCAAAGGCTGACCCAACGAAACCATGGTCCTTCGTCCCTCGGACCGTCCTCGGCAGCGTCGTACGACCAGTACTGATTGATCACGCCGAACCCATCCGGCGAGGAGAATTCCCCGACGCTGAATTTCGACACCGATTCACGAGAGCTGACATCGACAAGGAATTGAGTCGCGATGTCCACGCTTTCATTGACGACCATGACCACGTCGACCCCGAACGCCGAAAGACCCTCCTGCTGTTCTGGGGAGACGCCCCCGAGGACGCCAACGAACTCGACGAAACAATCCTGGAAGCATTCTCCCTGCCATCCCTGGACGGGAAATCACGCAGGATCCCGGCAGCGGCGCCTGCGACCTCTACACAGGGTCGAGGCGCCGAGGATCAACGAGATGAGCCTGGGCCGCCCGGACCCGGTTCCAGCACAGATAACATCCCCCGCTCCCTGAAGCGGAAACTGGAGACGGTCAAGGTCTGGCTCACCAAGGAAGAGGTCCTCGACAACACCACAGCACTTAGCGTCCGCTCTATCATTGCGACGGCCGTGCTCCAGCGATACCGCTGGGAATCGCCTCTGATGCATGAGCAGACCAAGAAGGTGATGGATAAGGCCTGGCCCAATAATGCAACCGTGGTTTCAGTGACTGGCGCTGATGAGCGCCTGGCCGGCGCCGCCGCCGCACCCATCCGCTTCGGGCGCACAGCGAAGGACAGCTACTTCTTCGAGAGCTTGCTGTGTGCAGAGGCCGGCAGGGGGCAGGTGAGAAGCCAGGACATCCGGCGCCTCGCTGCTTGCGCTGATCAATACGGAGCAGCCCTTACCTCACGCGTTCAGCGTCACCTAGAGATCGCCGACGAGCAATTGGTACTCGGGCTACGCGCTTCCCTGCTCGGAGCGATGCTCGCCGGCCAGGCGCACCCGGGGATGGAAACCACCGCTCTACTCACCGCTGTTCTGGACGAAGGCCAGGGATGGGAGCGGGGAGACGTCGGGTTGCGGACGAAGCAGTGGAATGACGTCTTGAAGCGTCACCTCGATGCACGTCCTGATCTCATTGAGCGGTTGAGGGAGGCTGTTGGTGTCGCTCAGGGCGTGACCGGCGCGGTGAGGATGATTGACGCTGCCCGGATGCTTCCGCTCCTCAAGCAGGCGGCGGCTCAGTGGGAATGGACGGTCGACGGGACGCAGGTTCCCTCTTGGGTGCAGAAGGCGGTGACGGGATTTGCCGCGCTGCCGACCCTGGTGGATGACCAACTCGCCCAACTTGAGGAACGGCTGGGTCAGGTCCGACGCCGTCACTCTCGTGGCACCAACAGTGCACACACCCTCTCGGCAATTGAGGGCGCTCTCACCGCAGCGAAGGAGGTTGGCGGGTTGATGCCCCTCGGAGTTGATCAGACACTCCGTTTCGAGGCACTCCTTGAGCAGGGCAAGCAGGCCGAATGGAGCACGGTCTCAGCACTCGAGGACGACATTGCCCGGGCATCAGACGACAGCAGGACTGACCGCGCCAGACAGGCCGCCCGCATCGCTGCTGCAGCGCAGGATCGGGGCACAGCCATCCAGGACATCCACCTCCTGCTCTCCGAGAGCGAATCATGGCTGGAGGCTGCGCTGAGAAGGGCTGAGGCGCGAGCGGGCACCACCGCAGTGGACAGTGTCTCGCTCGCTATGCAAACCGTCCTCGGCGAATGGAGTGAGGTAGCAGAACTGGCCTCCGGTGCGCCGAAGTCGATCGAGGATCCTGTCGTGCAGGAGGGAGAGAGCGAGTGACGCAAAGACCCGTGTATGAGATGGCGCTGCAACTGCAAGATCGCGCCAGGCAGTTGGCTGAGGGAGAGGCTGGAGAGAAGGAGGCAGCCCGGGTTTCATCGCGTATCACCGAGCTGAGTGCACGATTGGCAGAACTGCGCAAGGAAGTCACAGTGGCGCTCGCGTTGAAGGAGCAGGGTGCAGCCACGGGTCCCAGCCTGTCGGCTGCCAGCGACGGACTGGAGTCGTTCGCGAAGCGCGCACAGAGTGGATGGCCCGGGGACCAAGCGTTCAACACGGCCAAGCGCAAGGTCCAAGCAGCAGCCGTGGCAATCCGCGAGGAGAACCTCGCAGCATGGGCCGATTGGTCCGGTCGACGCCTCGCTTCTCTTCCCCTGGCACGGATTCCGATGCTGCCGCCGACAGAGCAGGCATCGGCTCGATCTCGTCGCTTGGACCTCGAACGGGCTGCGTCCGCCAAGGCGGTCACCACAGGAGACATCACCCTGTTCGTGACCAAATGTGAGGCTCTCGCGGAATCGCTGCGCGACGCGAAAGAGCCTCCAGTCGAACTCCTCGCGCTGCTGGAGCGGCTCGACACTCGGCCTGCCCCAACTCTCCTCGACATCACAGATCAGGAAATCGCCCTCCTGCGCGAATTCGCCATGGACGGCCAGGTCACACTGACAAGGAAGGGCGCGTGACACAGCTTCTCAATCAAGGGTTCGCCAATGCGCTGTTGAACCGGCTGGAAGACCGTGAACTACCCTTGCTTTCTTGGGGGGTGACCGAGAGCACTCTTTCTGAAGCCGAAGTCTTGCAGACCATCGACGAACTCCTCCTCATACGTCAGGACGCACCTCCCGGTTCCTCACCTGACGAGGTTCTTGAGGAGTGCCTCGAGCGGGCCCTGCTACTCGAGGTACCGGTTCCCGTCGTCTCTCCACCGCGGTACCGCACCCGCATGGCAGAGACCTTGCGACTGACGGCTGGGCTCCGGCAACTCTTCGTACGCGGCGGATGGTCCTCGCCGCCGGAACGAGGCTGGTGGCGACAGCAGAAGCGACTGGTTGCCGACTACCGGCTCCACGTAGCCCCACGCCGCTACCCCCGCCGTGACATCCCAGCGGATGTCGCCCTGGCCGACCTGGCCAATCTTGATCACTGGCGCGAACTCCAGCACTCTGTGGCAGCGGCCCACGTCGGGAACTACAAGCTGGCACGCTTCCAGTTGAAAGCCACCCGTGCTGTATTTACGGCGCTCGGTGGTCGGCGCTCAGCGGGAATCATCGTCGGCGCCGGCACAGGTAGCGGCAAGACGCTCGCCTTCTATCTGCCGGCGTTCGCCGCCATGGCAGAGCACGCACGCCCAGGCACAAAACCGCGCGTGCATACTCTCGCGCTCTACCCGCGACTGGAACTGCTTCGCGATCAACTGCGAGAAGCAGTTCGTGCGGCTGAAGGCGTAGAGCCCGCCCTGCGTGCTCAAGGACGTCGTCCCCTGCGAATCGGCGCGCTCTACGGCAGCACGCCATGGGGCATCAACGATCCGAAGTTGCAGCCCGGGAGTCAGGCTCGCGGAGCCTGGGCGCGAACCGCGGACGGGGCCATCTGTCCGTACCTGCCCTGCCCCAACCCCGATTGCGGGACGGGTGACCTGGTGTGGTCAGACAGTGACCGGCTTCAGCGCCGCGAACGGCTCGCCTGTGCGAAGTGCGGTTATACGATCAAGGATGGTTGCCTGGCACTGACGCGAGACTCGCTGAAGGACAAGGAGCCTGACCTCCTCTTCACCACCACGGAAACGCTCAATCAGGCCAGCGGCAACAGCAACCTTGAGCGTCTGCTTGGCTGGTGCGGCGGCAACCCCGGTCCGGCCCTTGTCTTGCTCGACGAGGTTCACACCTACACCGGTGTGCACGGTGCGCAGGTCGCTCTTCTCCTCCGCCGCTGGTGGGATGCGGTCGATCGGCCCGTCACGTTCGTCGGGCTGAGCGCCACGCTGCGAGACGCCAAGCACTTCTTCGCGCAGCTCACGGGGCTGCGTCCGGGCGACATCGAGTCGATCGAGCCGGCCGAAGCTGAGTTGGAGGCCGAAGGCCGCGAATATGCCATCGCCCTCCGCGGGGATCCGGTCGCCGGGGCGAGCCTACTGTCGGCATCGATCCAGACAGCGATGCTCTACGGGCGGGTACTGGACCTCGAAAGCGACCGCTTCCTATACGGCTCAAAGGGCTTCCTGTTCACGGATGACCTCGACGTCACCAACCGCTTCTACGACGACCTCCGTGATGCCGAAGGCGGCCAGACCCGGTCCGGTCGCCGTAACGGTTGGGACCCGGTGCTCGCAGGCCTTCGCTCCCCGGATCGGGACGAGCACGGTGCCCGGTACCGCGAAGGACAGTCCTGGGATCTGGTCGAGAAGATCGGGCACGACCTCGATCCCAGCCTCCGCCTCCATCACTTGCGCATCGGCCGTACGTCATCGCAGGACGCGGGCGTCGACCACGACGCGGACCTCACAGTGGCCACTGCCTCGCTGGAGGTAGGCTTCAACGACCCACGCGTCGGACTGGTCTTGCAGCACAAGGCGCCTCGGGATGCCGCCGCGTTCATCCAGCGCCGCGGCCGGGCCGGACGTCAGCGCGGGACTCGTCCCATCACTGTGGTCACGCTGTCTGACTACGGTCGTGACCGCCTTGCCTACCAGGCTTACGAGACTCTGTTCGCCCCCGAGGTGCCGGCCCGAACACTGCCCGTGGGCAACCGGTTCGTCCTGAAGATCCAAGGTGCGCAGGCTCTTCTTGACTGGACGGCCCGTAAGCTCCGCCGTCGGAACCCATGGGCCGACCCTCGAAAGCTGCTGGAGGCCCCATACAGCAATGCCACGCAGAAGCGGGACGCGGCATCTGAAGACCTGCTCGCAGACCTGCTCCAGGCTCTCCTCGACGATTCCGGACTCCAGGATGACCTCGCCAACCATTTGGTGAAAGCCCTCCAGATCAGCGCAGACGAAGCTCAGGCGCTGCTGTGGGAGCAGCCCCGCTCGCTGCTCCTAGCCGTAGTACCGACAGCCCTGCGTCGTTTGCGGAGCCGATGGCACCCGCTGCGTGAAGACTCGGGGGCAAGGGAAGGCGCTCTACTACCAGAGTTCGTCACCCAGTCGCTGTTCGCGCCTTTGAATCTGCCCGAAGTGGACCTACTGCTTCCGTTCTCCGAGGGCGACAGCGTCGAGCAGTTGCCGATCGCCCGGGCTCTGCGCGAGGCGGTGCCGGGGCGGGTCAGCCGCCGCTATGGATATCGTCGCGACGAGCATCGGACGTGGCTTCCGCTGCCTCCCGACGGTACGGACACCCTGCCGCTCAATGAAATCGTCCGCGGCCACGACCCCGAGGGGGCCTGGCACCCTCACGGACAAGACGCCTCTGTTGAGGTCTTCCGCCCGCATCAGCTCATCCTCGATCAGCCTCCGCAGGAGATCGACACCCGATCTCAGGGCATTCCTCGATGGGGCACGCAGATCGTTGCCTCCCAGGACGTGCCGCTGAGCCCGGCAGCTGTTCCCTACCCGTCTCTGTGGTCTCAGCGCGTCGTGTCGGTGAATTTTGCGACGCATGCCGGCGGCAATCCCATCGAGGTTCGACGTATGACGATGGGTGCAGACTGCGAGGTCGTTCGTAAGCGCGGCGGGAGCGAGAAGCGCACCGTGCGCTACGAAGTGAACGGCCAGCCAGCGGCCCTCGGGTTCCGGCTTGATGTCGATGCGCTCCACGTCAGGCTGCGGCCGCTGGACCTCTCGGATCCTGCTCTCCGTGCGTATCTCGCCTCTCCTCAATGGCGATCGCTGGCGTTTTCCCAGGCAGTCTCCGAAGATCCAACACTCGCCGAAATCACGAACACGTTCCAGCGTGAGTGGCTGGCCCAGGTCTATATGACCGCGTTCGCCTTGGCCGGTCTCGACAGTCTGCGTACCGGCGAGCAGGTGCGGGCTTCGCTCGCCAATGGATCATGGAGCCAAAATCTCGCTGAGATCTTCAAGGTCCTCTACCGGGACAACAGCGACTCCGAACAACCCGTGGACGGTGATCGTCTCGTCGCTGCCCTCCTGGAGTTGTCCCACGACACCCGTGTAATCGCCGCCCTCGACAGGGCCGCGGAACTCCTGGTGGCACCCGACGTGGCTGTGCTGACCGAAGAACTGGCTCAGCGGGCGTACCGAGACACCCTCGCAGCTGCAATAGCCAGCGCGGCGCAGCGCGCCTGCCCCGACGCACAGGAAGGCGACCTGATCGTCGACGTGCTCCCCGGAGACGGCCCGGGTGACCCGGCTACTGTGTGGCTGAGTGAGACGTCCATCGGGGGCCTGGGCGTCGTCGAGCACCTCGTGCAGTACTACACCGAAGACCCACGCCGCTTCTGGGGGCTTGTTGCCAGCGCGTTGGCCCCCAGCGATTACGAGTACGTAGACGCGACGCTGACTCGTCTCCTACAGCACCTCATTCAGGAACCCAGCGGCGAGGCCGCCGCCGCGATAAGGGCTCTTCGCGGTGCTGATGATTCGACGGCAGCGGCCGAGGCGCTCCAAAGGCTTCGGTCAGCTTGGGAGCGTCTGGACGGTCCGCCCAGGCGCACGGCGGTGTCGGCCATGTCGACTCGGCTCCTGCGTCCGGGGTCAAGCCCTGATACAGACGCGGTGGCGCTGGGCCTCGTCGACGCCTGGAACGAGTTGGAGCGCCGGCTCGGCGTCGAGGTTGACGCCCGCGTTGTGGCATACGCAGCCGGGAAGGGCAGCCTCTTGTTGCCCAGTTCGCAGGTAACAGCCGACCAGGCGTTCAGCCTGCTGTGGCCTCGCGGACGACAGGCCCGAACCCAAGATCTCCAGCACTATCAGCCCTACGTAGGGGCGCCCGTGCTTGACCGGCTGCTCGTGCAGGTCGCGCACGACGAGCGCATCGCGCAGATCGACGTAACCGAGACCGACTGGGCCCTGACGTATCAGAAAGCGATGTCAGAAGGCGCTGCGGTACATCTCGTGTGTCCCGCGCGCGCGGGCTCAGCGATGGCACAGGCCCTCGTACGCGTCCCAGCCCTGCCAGTAGACCGGGACGTCCTGCGGGTATACGGCGAGGTCCGCGGCTTCGCCCGCCAAGGTGATCAACTTCAAGTTCGAGTGGAACTTCGGGAGGCAGCGCAGTGAGCGTCCTGGAACGGACGGTCCGCATCGGAGCGGGTACGGGCCTTCGGGTCGATGTAATGCTGTCGTCCGCTTTGATCGCCGAAGTAGTGAACCCAAGCAGTGAGATCTGGCTGGTCTCACCGTGGATCACGGATATTCAGGTTCTGGACAACAGCCAAGGCGCATACGACTCGTTCTTCGGCGATGTGCCTCCGCTGGACTGGCGGTTGTCCGAGGCCTTGATTCAGATCGCGAGCCGAGGGACACGCGTTCACGTGGTGACGCGACCAGACCCCCACAACGCACCCTTCCTACGAAGGCTGGAGCCGTCAACGGAGCGCGACTTCATCCGCATTGTGCTGAACCCGGATGTACATGAGAAGACACTCTGTGGTGATGAATGGATTCTGACCGGATCGATGAACTACACCGTCCGCGGCATGGCAGTCAACGATGAATCGGTCACGTACAAAGTCGGCGGTCCAGAGGCAAGCCAGGCCCGGCTGGACCTGAGGCAGAGGTGGGGTGCCGGCGCGTGAATCAGATCCAGCAGCGCACGCGCGAGCTGTCCGAGCACTTCTTGCAGACGTTCTTCGGAGCAGGAAACGGGGTCTGGCCGGACCTCGACCCGGACTACCGGCACGGCCACCGGACCCTACCCTTCGTGCAGGCGTTTCGGCGCGGTGACGATGCTCCCATCGTGCTCCCCCGCACGTACCCCAGCGGGGATCGTCGGTTCGTGATGTACGTCATCGCGAGAGACACAGTGGACGCGGCGAAGACGGCTGAGTTGATCCGTGCTTTCGCCGGCCCGACGTACATCGCCTACAACCCGTTGTGGGGCCTGCGTCCCGCCGAACTCGACCCCGACGATCCCATCGAGAAGGCCATCTTGGACCACTTCGGGCTCGGGGTAACCTTCCGTCTCACCACCGGCAAGACCCCTCAGCACCGCACGAACCTAGCTGAGGCACTCCAACTGATGCAGCGGACAGTCGCAAACCGGCCGCCCAGGTTGTGGCGACTCGCCAAGCCCATGGGACGGCTCTTGGCCGAGTTCGAAGCGTCGCTGTCGGCAGGTGGCGAGTCGGCATCTCTTGATGTGCTGGAGCAGTTGGCCGCAACCGGCGGCATTACTGCAACCAATCTGGCCAACTTGCATATCAAGAGGCTGGACCGGTTGGGGCGCAGTGCAGATGTACTTGCATTCCCCGGGCTACTTGACATTGTTCGCCAGAACCCGCCTGCTCCAGTCCGGGAAGCGATTCTTAATGCCATCTATTCGGTGGCGTTGGAGAAGCCGCTAACGGAGAACGATCTAGATGCCGCGAAGAGCAGCCTGATCGAAGCTGGCAGGGTGATCCCAGATCTACTCTCCGGCGAGTTCAGCACTTTCGGACCCCAGGCCATGACAGTGCTATTGCTTGCAGCCAGAGTCCGTGAGGACATGGCGGTCTTGCAACGCCTTGTAGCCGCCACCCAGCACAGCGGCCATGACAGCGCAATCCCGTCGTCCGTGTGGAAGCACGTCGTGGAACTGCTGGAGCAGGAGAAGACGACCGAGGCGTCAGCAGACCTGCTCCCCGAACAGCAGCCAACGTTGGTCGAGTCGACAGTCGCGCTTGCGCTGGAACCTCACGTGCCGGTCGAGTCCTGGGGCGATCTCTTGAAGGCGATCGCAGAGGGGAGTCCCGAGGGCCAGGCCGTCCTGGAGGACCGCAGATGGGTGGACTGGCCCAGTCCGGCGACCGAAGATGCGACGTTCGCTGAGTTCCTGGACGGCTTGCAGGACCATGAGGCAGACCGTGTGTGGAGCGGGGTAGGCGCCTTCATCGATGCCATTGGGTATGAAGCACCCGCAGGGCAGACGGCCCACGCCTTCATTCGCAATGCCCTGACCTTCGACCGGTTCGGCCCGGGGGATCTCGTCGTCCTCCAGGCCCTGATGGAGATTGCTCTACGAGCGGCACCCACCGAGGCCGAGTACAGGGACCTGTTGGAAGAGATTGGGGCGGAGCGGAGCAGGTGGGTGGCTGCCGAGCGGGCAGCGATCGCCCTCGACTTCGTCGACCGGCTCTTCCTTGCGGCATGTCCCAGCGAGGATGCTCGCAGCAACCTGGCGTATGCCCTGCTGGAGCCACTGTGGCTGCATCAGCAACGCCTTGACGCAGCCGACTTGGCGTTCGCCAAGCGTCTCTCCCAAGAACTCGGCATCGAGTTTGCGTGGGAGTCTCCTGCCGGTGATGAAGCCGATGACGAGCTGGCGACTGCCCTACCGCCGCTGACACTCCTGCTGTACTCGTTGGATGAGTCCGTCCTCGCCCGCTGCCAGGAAGAGGTCAAGCAGCTCGCGCCGGCGGTGAAGGTCGTAACGGCCTCGGATCATGTCGGTTCGCCGCAACTCCGGCAGAAGGCCCGTTCAGCGGATGTGATCGTCCTGGCGACTCGCTGTGCGAAGCACGCTGCAACCGGCTTCATCGATCAGAACGCGGAGACAAAGCACATCGGGTACGCGAACGGCAGTGGCTCGGCTTCTCTTCTTCGGGCTGCCATCGACACGCTTCGCGCTGCTGCTGCGGCGTCTTGACGACATGACGGCCGCCCCACAAAGGTGGGGCGGCCGCCATCGGGGAGTGCCGTCGGGCACTACTTCGTGACCAGAGCCTGCAGGTGGCTGCTGAGCAGACGTACGTGGCTCATGGTGTTCTGGAGGCTGTTCCAGCCGTACTCCTGGCCATCCGAGAACTTCCAGGTGCCGGAGGTCCAGGCCACGTGGTCCTCCAGGGCTCGGAGGGTGCGCCGAACCTTGTCCCATTTGACCTTTTCAACCGGGGTGCCCGAAGTCAGCCGGTCCATAACGAAGCCCATGGCCTGAATGCCGACACCGTGGGTCAGCCTCGACTCCTTGGGAGGCTTCCCCCACGCGTCCTCGAAGATGTCTGCCACTGGCGTCCAGAAGGCCGTCAGGTGAGCCAGCATCCGCTCTTCGTCGCCCGTACCGTCGGTGGCGTTCCGGTACTGGTACAAAGCGCCTTCGTAGATGCTGTATTCCAGCATCTTGAGGACGCTGTTGTCCTTGATGTTGCCGTTGGGCGACGTGGGGCTGCTGATCCTTCCACTGAAGGGGCCGTCCCCCATGTTCAGCAGGACCATGAGCTGCGCGGCGAGTTGGCGGCGGGCATACGAGCGCGGCAACTGGCCGGTGGTCTCGGGAAGAAGCTCGTACACAAGCCCCTTGGGGAGCGGCTTGGTCGAGTTGACCAGGATGAACTGCGACCGCTGCTCCTCCTGCGACGCGATGAAGCCGACGGCTGCGACTGGGAACTCTGCGAGGTCGGCGTCCCTGATGGCGGCACTGCGCTGCTGTCCGTCCACCAACCAGGCCGGCTTCTGGTCATCAGCAAGTGACTCATCGACTGGGATGATCAGCTCGCCGGGGATGGAGTACTTCACATCGCCGCCGCGGACTGCCGGTTCGAACGTCACCCGCTCGTCGAAGGCCAGCACTACAGCGTTGGGAAGCATCGCTCCCTCTGACTCGAGGTAGCGGCGGATCGAGCGGATGTGGCTGAGGACCTCTGGCCGCTGGTATCCCTGCAACTGCTTCTTGCCGTCGCGGCGGATGCGCGAGACGGAGGCGAAGTCGTGCAGTTTTTTGCCATCGACAGCGAAGCAGTAGATCTCCTTGCTGCCTTGGAGCACCTTGAGCGCGGGAACCTTCAACACGTAGCGGTCGGCCACATCATCTCCTGTTTGAGTTGCTTTGAGTACTATGCGCGGTCTGGGCGATTATGTGAGCGGCAGCTTGCGCATCTTGGCTTCGAGTACCGTCATGTTATGGAATCCGCGGCGCTTGTTTCGCTCCGTTCCACGGAAAATAACCATCTCGATCTTGTGCTTCCTGCACAGATCGCATGAGCAGTGCGTCCAGGGGCGGTCAGCGAGGGTGGCCTCGTACTTTTCGACCTTCTTCAGCTTCTTCTCGTCGCCGAGGAGGGACTGGTACGCGCGCAGCGCATCCATGACTTCCTGAACTTCGACGCCGTCGTCTGCGTCGTACCGGCGAAGCAATTTGAGGCATTCTCGTTCAGCCTTCATGGCCTCGGATTGCGAAACCACCCCCGCCAGAATCAGCCGCTTGAGGGCGAGATTTCCATCGACCTGGGGAACCCTGATCGCCATGTATGCGCGGTCGGCTGTGTGATAGTTGTTCCGCTCGTCCATGAAGGCTTGACGGAACGCCGACGTGCTGTCGAAGCTGGTCACATGGAATTTAACGAACCGTTCCATGCTATCGACGCGAGTGATTCCGAGCAGATGAAATTCAACGCCGTCCTGGCGAACGTCAGAGATTCGCTCGAGGCATGCGATGATTTCCGGTGTCTTCAGCGGGACCATGCCACCTAGCGCGATCCTCTTGTATCCCATCTCTTGAAGCCTGGAGACACTGTCCGCGTAACTGTCCGGACTCCAGCCCTGAGCCGCACCCACTGGCTCAAGTCTCTTCTTCCCCTCCGGCATCAGCTTATTGCGGCTCGTGACAGCCTTGATGAACTTTTCCGCCAAATCAAGTGAAATCTCGCGACGCTTAACCCATGCCGGATCGGCGTCCTTCTCGGGAAGGTCGGGCTTGTAACCAAAGATCACGTGGTCAATGCTGATTCCCGAGTCGAATCCGCATTTATAGTAGAAGTCGAGGACTTCATCGATACTGTACGGCGGGTACTCTTGATCAATGTAGTTGAATGCCCCGCAGTCGCCGAGGCTTCTCATCGTGTCGGGCAGCCCAAAGAAGTGACTCACTCCGTCTCGGTAGAGTCGGTCCCGCTGTCCAGTAGTGTACTTTCCGGCGTATTTTCCGGCCCCGTTTACCGTTCCGTCTACGATGGCCTTGCTGACCAGTATCCCGTCGTACGGCGCTGGGTTAACCGCTTGGTGGGCGTACAGATCGTCCCTCTGCCGGACTCGATGATACGGGTATTCGTCGTTGATGAAATCGTACCCCGGGCTGATTTGGTCCTGACTGTCTGGGAAATAGAACTTCACGACGCGCTCATCCTCGACTGAAGGTAGATCCGGATCAAGACGTTTGACAGAGTGCTAATATGGCGGGGTGTGTTTTGCAAGTCGTTCCATGGGATGTTGAGTTCTGGCCAGCGCCCCTTGGTCCAGTGACAGTGAGGCTTGACCAGTTCCAGCTCTGCCATGGCCTTGTCATAGGCGTCTTTCGACCCGACTTCTGCACTCAACAGCACACGGTCCATTATCCGGTCCATGAGGCGCCCCATTGACCTAATTCCGACACCATGCATGAGGCGACTCTTTGCCGGCGAGAGACCCCAAGCCTCTGGGAAGGTATCCCTGACCGCAGTCCAGTAGACGACGAGAATATCTCTCATCGCTGCGGTGTCGGTCGTCCCGTTAGAGAGGTTCTTGTACGGAAAGAGGACTCCGGAGGGAGAGAGTGACTCCTCGATCGCGGAGATGAGGCTGTTGTCCTTGACGACGGCCTCAGATCTTCTGTCCCCGGTCGTCGAGGCCTGTTTGATCAGCCCCTTGAACGGAGAGTCGCTGTCCTGGTTTAGAGCATTGACAAGTGCGGAGGGAAGTTTCCGAGCGGACAGCCTTGTGGGTAGCTTGGTGTTGACCTCTGGCAAGAGTTCTGACACCAGATTGCTGGGAAGCGGCGACACGGTGTTGACCCGAAGGAACTGGTCGCGTTGCACTTCGAGGTCCTCAGCGACAAATCCTGCAACGGTGATAGGAAGCTTCGACCGCTTCGTCCGTGCTAGGGCAAGGCTTCGTTGTTGCCCATCCACGATCAGGGCAGGGCGGGGTGCGTCATCGGAATCCGGTAGCGGAATCTCGATGGTCCCGATGGTCGCCAAGCCATCGGTGGTGTTGGGCCCTCGGCTGCCCTTGAAGCGGACCGAGGAGGGAAGGGCGAGGATGAGACCGTTCGGGAAGAGGACGTCTTCGCCGTCCAGGTAATCAAGAATCTGCTTGACGTGGTGCTTCTTCTCAGGGCGCTGGTAGCCGAGCAACTTCCCGGCCTCGTCACGGGAGATTCGGGCGACGTCAGCCACACGATCTACCTCTCCGGCTTCAAGGGCGAAGAGGTAGAGGGGGATGCTGGGGTTCTGCTCGATGCGCAGGGCTCTGCGCCGGATAAGGTTCTCGGTCACGGCTCACCCCATGGTCTTGATGTACAGGTTGGCGAAGCGGCTCTGTTCACAGGCCTGGCCGCCGTCTCGAAGCAGACGAAGGAGTCGCGTCCGGGAGATGCCGGGATGGGACGAAGTCTCCTTCCGGATGAAGGCGATCACTTGGTCATCGGTCATCGGTCGGCGGTTGTGTTGTTCGGGCCTCGACTCACTGGCGGCCCATTTGTTCCAGGAGTCGCTGGTGGCCGTTGAGGTGAGTTGACCTTCCTGGCAGTGCTGGAACCACGTCGCGGCCATGCGCACGTTCAGGCTCGTCAGTGTTCCGCCCAAGGTGCGCCTCAGCCCTGCGTCGGCGGGGACTCTTTGGATGCCAGCGATTTCTTCCACTCCGCCGAAGAGGAGGGCCTCGCTGGCGACGTCGGCCAAGGCACGAAGTTCCGCATCCATGGCCTTTGCGTAGGTTTCAGAGAGGACCAAGAGGACAGGGCTGGCCTTGCCAAGCTCCTGCAGCGTTGCCCGACCGGTTCCCTCTTGGAGTTGGCTCCACCACAGGGCGCCGTCTTCTGGAGTGGTCGCTACTGAGTCGGCATGTCGGGTGCTGAAGGTTGCCGCGTAAGAGGGGGCGAAGGCAGATACCGGCTGAAGGCCTAGGCCAGCGGAGGCCACCCAGAGGTCGGCCTTGAATCCGGCCTGAGCAGCCGCCTCACTGAGCCGGCGCGCCTGGGTCCAATGGTCGCCGCGGTAGAGCTCGGCGAGCGAGTGCGTGTGAGCCGCACTGTTGATGCGCTCGCTCCAGAGCGCGGCGCGCTCCTTCACGGGTCCTGCGGGAAGCTGCCTCGCCTGCAGTTCGGTCTCTGGCACAGCAGCCTTGCGGTCCGTGCATGTGACGACCAGCGTTAGTTGCCTCACGCAGCCCCTACTCCCCGACGCCTCTAACTGGAAGATTGTTGTCGTTACTCTACCTGTCAGTTTTCACGCTAGGGTTCACCCGTACACATGAGACCTAGATAGGGAGCAGGCATGGCGGAGCGTCCCGCGATCGTTCTTCTGAGTGGCGGGCTGGACTCGACGACTGTTCTGGCAATCGCCAAGGACCAGGGCTACACGCCGTACGCGCTGAGCTTCCGCTACGGCCAGCGGCACAGTGTGGAACTTGAGGCTGCGAAGCGCGTAGCCGCGGCGCAGGGGGTTGCGCGTCACGTGATCGCGGACATCGATCTGCGAGTTTTCGGTGGCTCCGCGCTCACGTCGGACATCGAGGTTCCGAAGCACGAGTCCCTGGATACCGCTGACGACAAGGGCATCGACAGCAGCGTGCCGATCACCTACGTTCCGGCGCGCAACACGATCTTCCTGTCCTTCGCGCTGGCCTTCGCGGAGACGGTCGGGGCGAGTGACGTCTTCACCGGCGTGACTGCCGTCGACTACAGCGGCTACCCGGACTGCCGGCCTGAGTACATGCAGGCGTACGAGCAGATGGCCAACCTGGCCACCCGCGCCGGAGTCGAGGGCACGCAGAAGCTCAAGCTGCACTCCCCGCTCATGACCATGTCGAAGGCTGACATCGTCCGTGAAGGGCTGCGCCTCGGCGTGGACTACTCCCTGACGTCCTCGTGCTACGACCCGGATGAGCAGGGACGGGCCTGCGGGCACTGCGAGACCTGTCTGCTCCGACTCAAGGGCTTCGCCGAGGCTGGCGTCACCGACCCCGTGCAGTACCAGGGCGCGTGAGAATGACCTACCAGGTCAAGGAGATCTTCTACACCCTGCAAGGCGAAGGGAGCCACGCAGGCCGGCCAGCCGTCTTCTGCCGCTTCTCCCGGTGCAACCTGTGGACGGGTCTGGAGAAGGATCGTCACCGTGCGATCTGCCAGTTCTGCGACACAGATTTCGTCGGAACTGACGGAGAAGGTGGCGGCAAGTTTCGGAGCCCGGACGACCTCGCTCAAGCAGTCGAAAACGCGTGGCCTTCGTCCTCCAGAGAGCACCGCTTTGTGGTGTGCACGGGTGGTGAGCCGCTCCTGCAACTCGACGAAGCAGCGATCGATGCGCTGCATGCCCGCGGCTTCGAGGTGGCAGTCGAGACGAACGGCACGCGTGTGCCCCCCAAGGGCATCGACTGGCTCTGCGTCAGTCCCAAGATCGGCTCTGAGTTGGTCGTGACCAGCGGTGACGAGTTGAAGTTGGTCTACCCCCAGTTGGGAGGTGACCCCCGTCAGTTCGAGCAGTTGGACTTCCGGTACTTCCGGCTCCAGCCCATGGACAACCCTGACGTTGAAGCCAACACCAGGGCGACGGTCGAGTACTGCATGAAGAACCCGCGCTGGATCCTCTCTCTCCAGACGCACAAGTATCTGGGAATTCAGTAATGGAAATCTTCCGCGAGTTCACGTTCGAAGCCGCGCACCGCCTGCCCCGGGTTCCCGAGGGACACAAGTGCGCACGCCTGCACGGCCACTCTTACAAGGTCATCGTCCATGTAGAGGCGCCCGTGGACCCTGAGGCGGGTTGGGTCATGGACTTCGGGGACCTCAAGAAGGCCTTCAAGCCCATCGAAGCGCAGCTTGATCACTACTACCTCAACGACATCGAGGGCCTGGACAACCCGACCAGCGAGGTCCTCGCCCGCTGGATCTGGGATCGGCTGAAGCCGGCCCTGCCTGACCTCTCTGCGCTCACGGTCCGCGAGACGTGCACCTCCGGCTGCACCTATCGGGGCGAGTGAGCATGCACGACATCCAGAACGAGACCGATGCCCGAGGTATCGAGATCGACGACGTAGGCATCAGCGGCCTTCGGTACCCGCTGTACGTCGAGGACGGTCACCTCCGCCAGGAGGGCGTCGCCGAGATCGAAGTAACCGTGCGGCTCCAGCACGACCGCCGCGGAACCCACATGAGCCGCATGGTGGCCTTCGCTCATGAGCACCTGCGCCGGTTCGATCCCCGCAAGCTGCCGTACCTCCTGAAGGTCGGGGCGGACCTCCTGGATGCACCAGCATTCGCTGTGGCGATCGATGTTCCCTTGAGTACGACCGTGGTGGCACCTGCAAGCGGTCAAGAATCGCTGCAGGTCCACGATGTCCGCTTCGAAGGCCGCTGGGACGACGGTGCCGCGACGGTGATCACCTCCGTCACCACCGAGGTGACCAGCCTCTGCCCGTGCTCGAAAGCTATCTCGGACTACGGTGCGCACAATCAGCGCAGCCGAGTCACCCTTTCCGTGACGGGAGACGGAGATACGCCGTACCCCTTCGGCGTACAGCAGGCCGTAAGGCTCTTGGAGCGGTGCGCGTCCGCGCCGGTCGTGCCCTTGGTCAAGCGCCCCGATGAGCGAGTGCTGACGATGCAGGCGTACGACCACCCCATGTTCGTCGAGGACATGGTGCGGAAAGTCAGCCACGACTGCCGGGAGCGAGGTCTTCGTCACCGTGTGAAGGTCCGCAACCTGGAAAGCATCCATAGCCACGACGCCGTCGCTTACGTCGCTGGATGATCTCTACGGCCGATGTAGGGACCTGCACCCATCGTTCTGCTCATTGCATTTTCCCTGGGGCTCCTTCCAGAGGGAGGGGAGTTGGGTCGTGAGGCCGTGCTGTGCGGCTGACCCGAGCGGCAGGCAGGGGACGGACGGACCGTTCGCCGAGTTCGATCGCGCCACACTTGGTGCCGCGAGCGCGGCGAACGCCCGCCTGGTTCTGCCGCTCGTCACCTCCTGCTCCGTCACCCGAAGCGAATCGGGAGCTCTCCAGTGACAGCGACACGAAGGTTGTACGACAGTTGTACAACCTGAAGCCTTGGTGTTGCGGGTGTGAGCATTGGGCCCACAGCGCCCCGCACCGGACGCCTCGTAGGCGGGAGCGCAGCAGTTAGGGTGCGGCATATGGCGCGTCTCCTGGTTCTCTTCGACCTCGACAACACACTCGTGGACCGACGGAGAACGCTGGCTGACTGGTCCGCCGAGTTCACCGCCCGGCACGGTCTGGCTGACGAGGAGCGGGCGCACGTGCTGGGCATGGTGGCCGAGCGGGCCTATCCGTCCACATTCGAAGTGATCCGCGCCCGGTACCAGTTGCCCTTGTCGACCGACGAGTTGTGGCGCGCGTACTGCGCCGACATCGCGACCTCGGTCTCGTGCCCGGAGGAGATCCTCGACGGCTTGGACGAGCTGCGTAGAGCCGGCTGGCGGGTGGGTGTAGCGACCAATGGTGCGGTGGACATCCAGCGCGCCAAGTTGAAGACCACTGGTATCGCCGAGCGTGTGGACGGCGTCTTCGTCTCCGAGGAGGCTGACGCTCGCAAACCGCAGCGTCGGCACTTCGCTTTGGCTGCGGCCCGCTGCGGCGCCGTGCTGGCCGATGGTGGCTGGATGGTCGGTGACAACCCCGTCAACGACATCGGCGGCGGACGCTCCGCGGGGCTGCGCACTATCTGGGTCGGCAACAGCCGCTCATGGTCGCTCGCCGACCCTGATCCAGACCACACGGTGCCCCATGCGCGCGCCGCCATCGACCGCCTGCTTCTGCACGGCGCCGACCAGGCAAGGGCCACGGCATGACGTACACCGTCGGACTGCTGCACCCCGGCAGCATGGGATCCGCCTTCGGCTCCCAGTTGCGCTCATGCGGCCACACCGTTTTGTGGTCTCCTGAAGGACGCAGCGACACTACTCACCGCAGGGCTGAGCACGCGGGTCTCGAACCCGAGACACTGCCCGAACTCGTCTTCCGCTCCGATGTGCTGCTCTCCCTGTGCCCGCCGACCGCCGCGGAGGAGGTGGCCGCCCAAGTGGCCGAGCTCAGTATGGCCGGCGCGGACACGATCTATGTCGAAGCGAACGCCGTCGCGCCGCCGCGGGCGCAGCGCATCGCCGACCGCCTGGCCCCCATGCCGGTCATCGACGCCGCGGTGGTTGGATCGCCTCCGGTGGGCGGCAAGACCCCCACGCTCTACCTGTCCGGCCCCAGAAAGCAGGCCGACAGGATCGCCGAAATCTTCGCTGGAACCGATGTCCGGCCTCACGTCCTGGGGGACAGCATCGGCCAGGCCTCCGCACTCAAGCTCGCGTACTCCAGCTACCAGAAGGTCTCCCGTGTCCTCGCCGCCGTGGCGTACGGAGCAGCTGAATCGTACGGAGTCGCGGACGAACTGCTGGTGATCGCGGCCAAGCGCACCCGTAGCTACCTTGCGGAGACCGACTACATTCCCAAAACCGCCGCGCGCGCCTGGCGGTGGGGCCCGGAGCTTGAGGACGCGGCGGCCCTGCTCGCCGATGTCGGCCTGCCGGACTCCCTTATGCACGCCGCTGCCGCGACGCTCGCACGGTGGAACGGCAACAAGGACGAGCGCCTGGACATCGCCGAGGCGCTGGAAACCCTGCGCGGTGAGCGAGATCAGGACGACCCGAGTTGAGCTGACAGCACTCGCTGGGTCGCCGAGTCCTGGCTCTCAGGCGCGAGGGGACGTTGTGCGGACGATGTCGTCGATCCTCTTCGCGGCTTCACGGGGCGCCGTCGTATCCGTGTCCACGCGCAGCTCCCACTGCGCCCGCGGATGAGCCGCAAGATCGGCCTCGGTGGCGTCCCATGCGGCCAGCCGAGCCGCGGTGTCGTTGTCGCCTCGCTGCGGTGAGCGTAGCGCGGTGGTCTGCTTGGAACACCACAGCAGAACGCGCACCCAGTGCGCCGAGAAGAGGGCGGATACCTGCTGCATCCCGGCCATCTGGCCAAGGTGGACAACAGGGGTCCGGCCACCCTCCATGGCCTGCTCGAGGCCAGGCTGATCAACGATGTAGATGTTGCCGTACCGCTCGTTGCGGTAGATGACGTCACCACGGGCTTCCAGGTTGGCCAACTGCTCCGGCGTACCCATCCGGTAGTCCTTGGTATTCCCCGCCCCGATCTTGAGTCGGGTGAACCGCACATATCGCGCGTCGAGCTCGGTGAGTACGTCGGTGACCGTGTCCTTGCCTGCCGCCGGAGGTCCGTACAGCAGGATGCCGTGCCTCATTGGAACACCGTCCCGAAGACCTGGCGCACCTGGTCCGTGAGCGATATCGCGGCACCTAGCCGGTTGTCGACGACCAAGTGCGGCACGACAGGCCGCAGATCGGGATCGATCCCGGCGGCGTATGCGTTCCAGTTCTGGAGCTTCCAGCTGTCCCGTGCGGCGGAACGGAAGCTGATGTACTCGTGCATCGTGTCGATGTCGCACTGGATCCAGACGACAGCAACGGTGACGCCACGGGCTTCGCAGCGGTTGATCAGGCGCCGCATCCAGCGAGGGTCGGTTGCCTCGGCGATGAACGGCGCGGTGAGTACGGTGCTGATCGCGCAGTCGATGTTGGCGTAGGCGGTTTCCAGCAGGCACTGGTACTCGAGCGGACGGACCTTCTCCCGGTAGAGGTCGGTGTGCCGGTCGTTCGGGTCGCTGCCCATTTCCACGAGGAGTCGCTCGACGAGTGGGCCCCTGATCGGATCCTTGTCGAGGACGGGCCAGCCAGTGAGTTGGGAGATGAAGCGGGCGAACTCTGACTTCCCGCTGCCCGCATAGCCACCGACCATCATCAGGGTCGGCTTGTTCGGGTCACCGCCGGTGTGACGGCGCTTCCAGGCGTCGAGGATGCGCTGCTGAATGCCCTGTCCGTCGGTGTCCTCCGTACCAGGTGAGAGTTGGAGCAGCGCGCGCTCCACAGCCAGCACGTGGGCTCCAGTGTGTGGTTCGCTCGACGCAGTGAATTTGAGCTTCCTGGCCTCGTCCGGCAGGGCGTTACGGAAGCCGAGTTCGGGCTCGGTCGCGCGGTACAGCAGGCAGTACGCGCGACGATAGTGCGGTCCGGGATAGACCTCACCCTGCTCGTGCTGCCACAGCGTCTGGAAGTTGGCGGCCGGCACCGCGAGTCCCGCAGCCCGGGCCACCTCGCGCAGCTGCTCGCCCGCGCCTTCGAGCGTCAGGCCGTGGGCTTCGTGTTGCTGCCTCAGCTTGTCCGGGCGCCACCCCGGGCGACTCTTCCCCACTGCGCCTACCGCCTGCCCATCCCTGATCACGATCCGGAGCCTAAGTCAGCCTCTCATGAACGCATGTGAAAGCGGATGTTGAAAAGTCAGGTCAATCGGCCATGAGTTGCTGATGAGCAGCTTCGGCAACGGCTCGTGATACTCCGCACACCTCCGAACCGCTGTCATGGTCACACCGACGCGGTCGTTGTAAGTCCGCCTCCCTCCAATAGCGATCTACTGATGGAGCCTCACCATGCGCTGCCCGAGGACGTGCATACCTTCATCGACGAGTCCGTCTGCGCCGCCGTACCGAGCCCAGCACCCGCATCCTCGCTACGCCGCCGCGGTGAGCTCCCTGGCGCGCTCGTTGAAGTCGGCCACGAGCCGATGACTGCCGAAGGGTCGCATACGTCGTTGAAGGTCATGCACGGCCTCTACGGCACGCGAGGACCTCACCTGCCTGGTCAGGTTCAAAGTGCGAACGCCAGCCGCGTGGGCCGCTTCCAGGTCGTTCCTCTGCAAGTGAGCGACGGCCAGAGCGGCTTGCGACATGGCCCCGCGTCGAGCGCGCTTCTGGCTCCTGGCGTGGTCAATAGACCTGCGGGCGTGCTCGTCTGCGGAAGCCGCGTCCCCAAGGTCCCGGAACGTATTGGCGTGCTCGCCGTGCAGGTAGGCCGGGTCGATGAACGCCGCCCACTCCGGTTCCTCATCCAGCCGTGCGTTCGCGTACGCCTGCTCCGACTCGACCACGGCGCGAGCCGCCGCGGTCTTGTCGCCGAGCAGTGCGAGCGCCCGTGCCTCCAGGCACCAGAGGTCCGCGAGGCAGGCCGACGAGTTCGCGCGGGAGAGTCCGAGACGCCCCGCTTGGGCCAGGCGCCGTCCTTCGGCGGGATCTCCGAGCAGGGTCGCCTGGTCGGCCATACCCGCGAGCACGTGGGAGCCCAAGGCAGCGTTGCCGGATTCCTCCGCGAGACGCAAGGACTGGATGAGATACCTCTGGGCTACGCCGTGCTCGCCGCTGTCGTAGGCCATCCACCCGAGAAGGTATGTCTGCTCGGCCGCCGCTTCGCAGAGTGCCCGTCGCACGTCATCGCTGTAGGTGCGACGGAGCAGGGGGTAGACGTGCTGGTTCATGTACTCGGCGAGGATCAGGCGACCAGAACCGCCTCCTTGGAGTACGTCCATCTTCTGGAACTCGCCGAACATGTTCTTGACCGCCGTCACGTCCTCAAGTCGTACGCGGGGGCCGGGCTCTGGACTCTGGTCGAGGGTGTTCATCAGCCAGTCGCGTGCCTACGCGTCCGCTGGGAACGGCGCGACGACATCCACGAAGCCTTCCTCGGCCTCGCGACCTGCCTGATCACCCACCGGCACGTCCAACGCCTTTGTTAGCACCTCTTAGGAGGCTGAGGGGTGCTGTTTGATCAGGGCTCGCGACAGGATGCCACCGACTTCCTCGGCACCCGTGTCCAGCGCGGCCTGGCTGATGGACTCATCCGGCTCGGTTCGCAGCGTGAAAGAGCGCATGTAGGAGCTGAGTTGAGCACGCGTACGTGACTGATGCGGGTTAAACCTGTCGACTTGGGTCAGCTTGGGGTCTGACACACCGATCGCCACGACGATGCGGTCAGTCTGGATCAGATCCAGTGCGCCGCTGAACCTCAGCAGGGAGGTGACTTGCCGGGGCAGCGCGTCGTGATCGAGGATGGAGCCCATGCTGTCTCGGGGGAGTGTGGCCCGCAGGGTGACCTGGCCCGATTTGTGCAAGCGAACTTCCACCAGTTCCTCAGGCTGAGGGGCATCCCACGTACGGGGCCGGCTGACGGGGATGCTGACGATTGCATGCTCGTGGGAACTGGACGACATCAGGGCAACGTCGTTCTTGACTGCCCCGGTCCGGCGGATCCGGTCCGCCAGCGATGTGCCGACCTCCTTCAGCTCCCTTGCCGAGTAGCCGGCGAACCCCACCGGAAAAACATGTAGTTCCAGCAGAGGGAGGCTGACGCCGCCTTCGACGCCAGCCTCGTCGATGCTCCAACGTAGTGGAACTGGCTGTGCCAGGGGCGCGAAGGACAGCGGGGACGGGCCTGACTCCAGTTCCTTGACCTTGCGTACCACTTTGGTCATCAGTTCGGCGGTGTCGTGGAACGAGTCACGGAACACCCCGGTGGCGTAGGCCTCCACGGTTCGGGCGAAATCCTGCTGGGTGTCCTCGAACGTGACGCCCAGCTTGCGATAGACCCAGCGCGGCTTGCCCGCTGTTTTGGCCGCGACCCACTCATCGTGTGTTGCCGACTGCCCTGTCTCGGGGAATACGTGACCGTAGGACGGTCCGAGTAGGAAGACGCAGACATCCGCAGAGTCGAGAGCTGCCAGACACGCCTGTCGGCTGGGCGTGGTCTGCGCGGAGAAGTCCTCGAACAGGACCGGGGTGTGCCCCAGCGCGCGAATGAGTCCAGGCAGCGCGTCGCGCTCCTCTTCCAGTCCCTTGCGGACGCTGCTGATGAAGATTCTCACGCTACGGTGTCTCCACTACTGAGGGGTTCGTCGAAGTGAACCGGATGACCGGCGAGTGCCTGGGATGCGGGGGTTCTTCATGGCTGAAGTCTCGGAAGAGGCGATACGCGCCTACTGGAAGGAGCACCGGGAGCAGCTACGACAGTGTGAGACCCAACGCTCGGCACTGACCAACCTCCTGCTCGTCATCACGGCTGCCTTGAGTGCTCTCATTGTCCAGCAGAAGTTCTCGACGTACGTCATGCCTCTGTGTCTCTTCGTGGCGATGACCGGTGGGTACGGGGCGGTGGCAGTCTCCAAGTACTTCGAACGGGCTTCCTACCACCTCTCTCAGGCGCGGGCCTTGACGAAGGACCTGGTGGAGCTGGGTGTGCTGGGCTCCGACGAAGGACTGGTACGTGCCAGAGCCGATCATTACCGTCGGTTTCCTCGGCTGCATCGCATTCGTCTTCATCGCCTGTGGGTGATTCTGCACCTTGCCATCGCCCTGTACGGACTGTGCCTCTTCAGCGTGTGTGTGGCAGTGGCCTGATGTTCGTCTGGAGGGCTGTCGGCTGAGCCTCGCCTGCAAATGATGCCGCCGACCGCACCGCCGCCAGAGTGCAAAGCCGGGCATTTCATCCCCTTCACCAGCATCGCCTGCACGCTCATCTGCGACCCAGACACCAAATGACATAACGTCTTAATGTTTCGATTGGCTCAGCGGGCGGACCCGTGGAAGATTCTCGCGATTGGGAGTCCGGCTGGGCAGATGGTGGCCGTCTTCTCGCAGCGGCTGCCGATTACCTGACAGGTCCGAGAGCGAGGCGCTACGCTCGGCCCCCGGGCGGTCACTCTCCGCCCGTGTTAACGCACGACCCTGTGCACGGGGGAACGATGAGTCAGGATCTTGAAGGCGTCGAACTGGCGAGGGCCGTCCAGTCGTTGCGCGACGAACTGCTGGAAGCAGCGGCGCGGGGCGCTGATCAAGCGGTCCGCTTCGCGGTGGACTCCATCGAGTTGGAGTTCACGGTCGAGCTACGCAAGGACGTCACGGGCAGGGCTGGCGTCAAGGCGTGGGTGGTCACCGCCGGAGCCGATCTGTCGCGTGGCCGGGTCGACACGCACCGGGTGAAGCTCATGCTGAGCCCCAAGGACGCGGCGACGGGACGCGCCCTGGAGATCGGCAACACCGACCGTGGCGGCACAGCCGGCTTCACACGGACCCCCCAGCCACCCGGTGACGGGTCGTGAATCCGCACCGCTCGCGTGTCGCGGCCGTCTTCGGCACGCAGCAGGGCAGCGGCTACCTCCTTGGGCCACGGCTGGTACTTACAGCCGCGCACGTCGTAGGGGAGAAGGACACTGCCGAAGCAGTGGTGTTCGGCGGCGTCGGCGAGGTGCCCTGCGATGTCGTGTGGAGACGCAAGGACGACGCGTGCGACGCGGCACTGCTAGTGGCCCGTGCCCCTGTCGTGCCGGATGACGTGTCGGACAGATTCGCCCCGCTGCGCTGGGGCGAGTTGATTCGCCTCGACACCCAGGAGAACTGCCAGGCCATCGGCTTCCCCCTGGTCCAGCGTGACGAGCGGGGCAACCTCGACAGCGAGCAACTCTCAGGCCGGGTCAAGCCGGGGTCCTCGATCCTGGGCGGGCGGTACGTGCTGGAGAGCAGCGGCACCCCACCACAGCCGACGGCGGACCGGTCGCCCTGGTCGGGCCTGTCGGGGGCCGGTCTGTTCTGCCAGGGTGCCCTGATCGGCGTGGTCATCACAGCACCGGCCGGCTGGCACAACGGGCGTGTGGAGGCGATACCGGTGCGGGTGATCGCCGACGATCCGGGATTCCGGGAGGCTCTCGGCAGGCACTGCGGCGCGGACGTCGCTGTGGAAGCCCTGGACGAACTCTCCGACCGGGAGCGCGAAGACCACGAGTTCGAGGTGCGGTACCGGGGTTATGTCGCGCACCGGTACGGAAAGGTCGAGACGCTGGGCCACGGCTCAGCACTCGGCAGGATCGTATGGCCCCTCGACACTGCCTTCCTGGCCCTCGAACTCGCCGAGACGGCACCCCGTCGCAGCCCCGACCGCTCCGCCGCTGAGGTGGCGACCGGCAAACGCGTGCAGGCCGCGCTGCAAGGACGAAGCCGGATCCTCCTCCAAGGCACAGCCGGTTCCGGAAAGACCACGCTCATGCACTGGCTCGCGGTGCGGGCCGCCCAGGGGGATTTGCCCTCCGAGCTGGGCCAGTTGCAGAGCAGGGTGCCGTTCGTGGTCCCGCTGCGCGCCCTCACCGGTTCGCAAGGGCTTCCCCAAGTGAAGCAGCTGCTCGGCGAATTACAATATCCAGCGGCGGACAACCAGCCCGTTGGCTGGCTGACGCGTGTGCTGGACCGGGGTCGGGGCCTGCTCCTGGTCGACGGTATCGACGAGGTCCAGCACGACCAGCGCCCACGGGTGCGTTCCTGGCTGGAAGGGCTCCTCTCCCTCTACCCCGACACTGCTGTTGTGGCGACGTCGCGTCCGTCCGCTGTGCCGGACGACTGGCTCGCCGGGTATGGCTTCACCACCTTCAGCGTGCTGCCGATGAGCCCGGCGGACGTAGGCACCTTCGTCGACCGCTGGTTCGCCGCCTTGCGGGAGAGCGAGGACTGGAGCTGGTTCAGGCACCAAGCGGAGGACTACCGCAGAGCCCTGCGGGCCGCGCTTGACACCAGGGCGTCTCTGACGGAGATGGCAGCGAACCCCCGCCTCTGTACGCTGATCTGCGCGGTCTGGTTGGAAGAGCGGGGGTGCCTGCCCGACGACCCCATGTCGCTGCACCGAGTCGCCCTCAACCTCCTACTTGGTCGGCGCGACATACAACGTGCAATCGCCTCCACCGAGGGAATCACCCTGGGCCAGGAACCACAGGAGCATCTCCTCGGGGCCCTTGCGCTGTGGATGACTTTCAATGGGGCGGCCGACATCAGCAGGAGCCGTGCGTCCCGTATCCTCGCAGCGGACCTGGCCCAGTTCGACGTACGCCAGGCGAAGGCGGAGTCGGCGCTGCGCCATCTCCTGATCCGCAGCGGAGTCCTGCGCGAGATGGCCAGCACCATCACGTTTCAGCACAGCACCTTCCAGGACTTCTTCGCCGCCCACGCGCTTGTGGACAGGGGCCACTTCGGCTTCCTGATCAATCACGCGCACGACCCACAGTACGAAGACGTCGTGCGCATGGCCGTCGGCCACTGCCGCGAGCGCGAAGCCAGTCAGCTGCTGCTGGCCCTCGTCAACCGTGGTGACCGCGAGCCGGAACACCGCACGCGGATTCACTTGCTGGCAACGGCGTCCCTTGGGTACGCAACGCGGGTCGACCCGGAGGTCAGCAAGGAAGTGCTCCGCCGGGCCGAGGCGCTCGTCCCGCCCCGTGACGACGCGGCGGCCGATGTACTGGCGGGTGCAGGGGCGGCGGTACTCGAGCTGCTACCTGGTCTGGACGGGCTCACGGTGGAGGAAGCGCGAGCCGTGGTCCTGACGGCCTGCAAGATCGGCGGGCCCGCCGCGGCGGCTGTCCTGGAACTCTTCCAAGGACATGCCGATCCCGCGGTGCGTGCGCGGGTGCGCTGGGGACGCAACCGTATCGGAGGGGCGCCGGGCGGTGCCCCGAACGGCAGCGCCTAGAAACCCTGTCGTCAAAGGGCTGACGGAGGCCGAGGTGGCGACCGCCTTCCGCGAGGTCACCATCGGGCGCACCACCCACGCCCTTCGGTTCACGCGACAGAGGGAGGAGCAGGGCTCGACCTGAGTCAGCTCCACCGGCGACCAGCCCGAGGGCAAGACCGCGTAGAGAGCGCGGCAACGCACACGGCCCCCGCCGAAGCAGGGGCCGTGTGGCCTCTTGGAGAGAAGACCGCTGGCCACGATAGCAGCGACCGTCGCGTACGCCGGCGTGGCCGGGCGGCTACGCTGCCCTCTGCGTTCAGGACCGACAGCGGAGGACGGGGAATGAGTCGGCGCAAGCCGTATCTGGTCGGGCATCAGGAGTTCGCCGCCCTGTACCGCGTCGATCCGAAGATGGTCGGTCAGTGGCTGGCACCCAGTCGCGGCGTGCTGGATCCGTCGACTTCCATCGTCGTCAGCGGCGTGCGGTACTGGCCATTGGGCTTCGCGGTCCGATTCGGCAGCACGACGAAGCGGTTCCGCCCGGTTGACCTCGAGGTCAAGGCACGCATCATCACTGAGCAGGCCGAGGGCTGGGAGGCCGACCTGGGGGATGAGCTGCCGCCGATCGTGGGCCAGCAGGAGATCATCGAGATGTTCCACCTGCCCGCGCAGGGGAACCTTGCTATGACGATCACGACCGGGCGGTTCCCGGAGCACGACTGGTTGCTGTCCGGGTCAATGCTTTGGCTGCTGGACACCGTGCTGGACGCTGTTCCGCAGCTGCGTGACAGCGCGCGCAGCCTGCCGTGGGAGGTGGACGAGACGGTCGTCGCCGCCTTGCGGCACGGCACCTATGACGGGCCCGGAAGCCGTGTCCTCACCCGTGGTCGTCACGCCCGGAAGGTGCTCTGACCTGCTCAAACACTGTACTTAGCCTCGTATCGCGAATAAGATATAAGCAATCCCTTTACGGGGGCCGCAATTCACCAAGGAGGCCCAGTAGTGCAGTTCATTACCACCCCCGGGCGGCGGCGAGGTCGCCGTCATGGACAGCCGTGAAGTGCTCGTCATTGAAGGTGCCCTCTCGCTCTACGTCGTGAAGCACCCCGACTCCAACGTCGCCATTGAAGCCCTGCGGGACGTCTCGCGGTTGAACCAGGCTCGCGAGGCGCGTATGGAGGACGCGGCTGAGAGCACCTCTGTCTGACCTGCGCTAGATGTGAAGTTGCCCCTGCCCTCGGTGGGGTTGATCGCCGGCGCACTCCCCTGCAAGATAGGTGACATTCTTGAAACTGGTCATCAGGGGGTGGGTATGGCAGCCGTCCAGGACGAAATACCGGGCCTGGTCATCCACACCGTGCGGCAGCCCGAAGGGCAGGCGCCGTCGATCCAGGCGCAGTTCGAGACGTTCCACCAGCTCAACCCCTGGGTGCTCCGCGCCCTGGAAACCCTGACCGCCGACTACCTCAAGCGCGGCGCGAGCCGCATCGGAATCGGGATGCTGTTCGAGGTCCTGCGCTGGCGCTACGTCACGGCGACCGAGGGCGACGAATTCCGCCTCAACAACAACTTCCGCAGCCGGTACGTCCGGCTCCTCATCGAGCGCCACCCCGAATGGGCGGGCGCTTTCGAGGTCCGCAGCCTGCGGACCGACTGACTTCTTGGAGAGAAGAGTGAGCGACGAACAACCCGCCGAGCCCACCGCCGTGGAGGGCGCGGTGGTCGAAACGGACAAGGCGGCACACCCGGCCGTGCGGCCGAGCGCCATCGTCCTGCGCGCCGACCAGGAAGAGTTCGACCACAAGCAGCTCTCGACGCTGAACCTGATCAGCCCCGGCCTGGCCAGCGCCCCGCGTGGCCACCTGGCCATGTTCTTCCACTACTGCGTCCGCACCGGGCTCGACCCGTTCGCGCGGCAGATCTACATGATCGGCCGCACCAACTGGAAGGCGGCCGACAACCCCGACGAGCCCGAGAAGACCTGGACCATCCAGACCGGCATCGACGGCTTCCGCACCGTCGCCCACCGGGCGGCGGCGAGGGCGGGGGAGTCCATCTCCTACGAGGACACCGTCTACTACGACTCCGAGGGCAACGCCCACGACGTCTGGCTGTCCAAGGCGTACCCGGCCGCGGTCAAGGTCACCGTCATGCGCGGCACCGCGCGCTTCCCGTTCATCGCCCGCTGGGACGAGTTCGCCCCGACCTACTACGACCGCAAGCAGGGCGCGTACGTCGTGGCCAAGATGTGGCAGCAGATGCCTGCCCACATGCTGCGCAAGTGTGCCGAGGCCGGGTCGCTGCGCATGGCCGCTCCGCAGGACCTGTCCGGCGTGTATGTGGACGAGGAGATGGAGCGGGCCGACGCCGAAGCCGTCGTGCGTGAGGCGGAAGAGGCCACGCGGCGCCTGCGCGAGGCCGCTGGTCTCGAAGCGGGCGGCGGCTCCGGCGGGGATGGAAAGGAGGAGCCGGCCGACGAGTCGGAGGTCGAGGCCCAGGACGCGAGCGCGGCGAAGCCCTCGCCGAAGAAGCGGGCGCGTCTCGCGAAGAAGACGGCTGCGACTGCACCGCAGAACGCCGACGCGGACGTCGATTCCGGCGAGGCCCCGGCGCCGGCGAAGCGTGCGCCGCGAAAGCGGGCCGCCGCTTCCCGCTGCGCCGCCTCCTGACTTTGCGACACGGGTACCGCCCGCGGCCAGCGGGCGGTACCCCGATCCTCGTGGAGAAGTTCGTGACCACCCTGTTCATCACACCTGAGCGGCCCGTCAGCCTGTGGCCCGCCGCTCACGCGGCCGACGTACGCCGTCCCCGCTCCCGGCAGACGAAGCTCGGCGCCAGCGACACCGTGTGCGCACGCCGCGCCGGATATCTCCTGCACGGCCGTCCCCCGACCGACACCGGCGAGAAGCGCAAGGCCATCCTCGGCACCTGGCTGCACGCCGGGATACTCGAAGCGGCTCGCGAGGAGTACGGCTGGCTCGTCGAGCGCCAGGTCGAGGACCACACCGTCCGCGGCCACATCGATGCCGTCCAACTCGACAGCACGACCGCGGCCCGGCTGCCGAAGCGGCTGCGCCCCGCGCTCCCGTCCGAGGAGACGACGGTCGAGGACGTGAAGACCAAGAGCACCTATCAGTGGGACAACGTCCTGCGGTACGGCGCCAGCGAAGCCGAACTGCGACAGGTCTACCTGTACGCGGACCTGCTGCGCACTGAAGGGTTCGCCGGCGTCCGGGGTCAGCGGCAGATTGCCCGCCTCGGGCCCGTGCCGGTCACCCGCATCCGCTTCCGGTTCATCAACCGCGACAACGGCGACGACCATGTGCAGGAGATCGCCTACGACGCCGAGCGCGCCCGCCGGGCTCGTTGGTGGGTCCAGCAGGTTCGGGCCGCCGCCTCCCCGGAGGAGCTGCCGCGCACCTTCCAGGGGCCGGGCATCTCCGCGATCTGCGACCACTGCCCGTTCCGTACGGCGTGCTGGGGGCCGCTGGTTGCCGGTCGCTCCCCGCAGAGCCAGCTCATCCACGACGACGAAGAACGCGCCAAGGCGCTGGCCGAGTACGCCGAGGTCTCCGAGCAGATCAAGCCGCTCAGGGAGAAGCAAAAGTTCCTGCGAGCCAAGCTCGACGGCTCCGAGCCGGGCGTCTACGGCGACAACGTCCTGAAGTGGAGCGGCGGCAACCCGACCCGGGTCGACGACGTCGAGGCGATGGTCGCGCTGTACCGCCGCGCTGGTCTGCAGGTGCCGATGGTGCCGGACGCGGCGGCGATGAAGGCGACGCTCAAGGAGGTGGGCATTCCCGTGCCCACGCGCCTCGATCACGACCGGCGGACAGCGGTGAGCATCAACGTCACCGCGTACAAGGAGCCCTGATCGCGCTACCCGGCGGGGGCGGGGCCGACGTGCGCTCCGCTCCCGCTCCAGCGCGGCGGGAAACGGACGGAACACGGAGAGGTGCCGGTGAGCATCCAGCTGATGGTGGTGGCCGCCTACCTGCCGAAGGAGGTGATCAACACCACGCAGAAGTTGGTCCTCATGAAGATCGCGGATTCGGCCGACGATCAGACGCGGCTGGCCCGGCCGGGACTGGAGCGGATGATGGCCTGGGCCGGCGTGGGGGAGAAGCAAGTCATCACGGTCGTCACACAGCTCGTCGGCCTGGGCCTGGTCGAACGTATCTCGGTCGGCCGCGTCGGCCGCCGCGCCGAGTACCGGGTGTTCCCGCACGGCGTGCCGCCCATCCCGTCGACGGAGGAGCTGGTCGAGCGGCGCCGTGCAGCGCAGAGCGCGCCGACCAATCCCCGGCTGGCACGCAAGACCTCCCGCCGCAAACCATCCTCGGCCGCCTGCACCCAGCAGGACGTCGTCGCCCGCGAGGAAGCCCGTGCGGTGCATAGAGGTGCGGAGGCGACAGGGTTGCTCCAGGGGAACCCTGGTGAGCCCGAAGACAGGGTTGCCCCAGGGGAACCCAGTGGGTTGCCGCAGGGAAACCGAGCGGGTTCCCCTGGGGAAACCCCTTCTCTTCCCCCTCCTTCCTCCTCACCCCCCTACCCCCACGGCTGACGCCGCGGGCGAGGCCGAGGCGCGCCGCGGGGAGCAGCAGCAGAGGGGCTGCCCGAAGCACGCCGAGCCGGTGGGGAACTGCCGCGGGTGCGGCACGAACCCCCGTGCCGGGCGGGAGCAGGTGCGCCGCGAGGTGGCCGACCGTGCCCACCGCCAGCAGCAGGACTGGCTAAGGGAGTTCTTCGCCGAGCAGGAGCGCCGAGTGGCGCAGACGGACCCCCAGGAGCTGGAGATGGCCCGCCAGCGCACCCGGGAACTCGCCCGCATGGGACGGGAACAAGCGGCCAACTCCCGGCGCAGACAGGGTGGTTAGCAAGATCAGCAACATTGACGCCTCCGTGTCTGCGATTTAAATATAAGTATGAGTTCGGAACTGGCCGACCTCACCAACCTCTTGGAGACTGTCAGTGACCGACACCGACACCCTCACTCCCGCCCCCGACGCCTACGTCGTGGTCGCCGAAGTGATCCACGGCCCCCGCCTCACCCCGCGCCTCGGCGGCGCCCTGTACTGCTCGGCCGAGTGCGCCGAACACGGCGTCCGTGAACTCGTCAGCGACCTGCGCGCCGAGCAGGGCGGCAGTGGCTTCGTTCTGCCCTACCAGGGGCGCGCGGTCGGCTGCGTCGTCACACCCGGTGGGCGGATGTGGGCGGTGCAGATCCTCGCCCGCAGTGAACTGCCCGCCATCTGACATCCGCTTTCACCTCAGATAGGTGACATTTTTCAAGGTAGGCGGGCGCGTCTGATGCGTGCCCGCCGTGCACACACTCTTGGAGACCAGACCATGACCACCCCCATCGCGGCCCTGCCCGACCACAACCGCCTCAACGACCCGCAGTGGCAGCGGCTGTTCCACGCCTACCGGCACCTCATCACCCCCCTGCGCTACTCGGGATGGATCACCGACCTGGAGACCTGCGGCGGGCAGTACCACGTCCGCGCCGACCTCGGCGACGGAACCGAGCTGATCATCGCCTCTACCGACGCCCTTCCCAAGGACCCGGCCGACGTTAACGGCTGGCACGCGCTGCGCCAGCACCGCGAGGACCCGGCCCGCCACACCGTGCTGTACGACTCCACGCCCAACGGCCCGCAGCGCCACCACGGCAACAGCCTCATCCCGCTGTTCGCCCGCATCGACTCGCTGGACGTCCTCCGCCGCGCACCCCGGCTGATCGTCTCCGCCACGCACACCTCGCCGTACGGCGCCAACCACAACCAGACCGCCGGGATCGAAGGCCCGGCCACCGCCATCACCCGGTTCACGGAGTGGTCGAAGCGGCTCACCGACCACGAGGGCTACCGCCGCGTCTGGCAGCGGTCCGAGCGCGACGGCTACCCGCTGGCGCTGTTCGAGAGCGCGGGACACATCACCACCGTCCGCGTCACCGTCAGCGATGGCTGACCGGCCACGCCGCGCCCCGCGTCCCATCGGGAGCGCGGAGCGGTGATCTGGCTGCTGATCGTGTGCGCCCTCAGCCTGGTGGCGTTCACCGCCCTCGGCATCGAGGACAGCCGCCACAACCGCGCGTTACGCGCCCCTGACCAGTCCTGAACCACGGCCGCCCGGCCCGCCGGGCCGTGCGGCCCCAGATGTTGGAGACAAACCCGTGCCCCGATCCATCCACCTGCTCTGCGGAGCGGGCGGAGACGCAACCGGCCTGCTCGAAGCCGGATTCGACCCCATCTTGGGCATCAACCACTGGCAGACCGCTGTCGACACCTTCGAGTTCAACCATCCGACCGCAGCCGCGCGCTGTGCCGACATCCGGAACTACCCCATGCGCTGGCTCCCGAAGGCCCTCGTCCTGTGGGCTAGCGTCATCTGCACCGAGATCAGCCCCGCCGGCGGGAAGAAGCGCCCCTATCCCATACAGGACGCCCTCTTCGAAGAAGAGGAGCAGTGGCGCGAGCTGCCGCCGGAAGCCTTCGAGATGACCCGGGTGACCGCCTGGTGCGTGCTGCGCGCCGCCGAGGCAAAACGGTTCCCCTGCGTTGTCGTGGAGAACGTGGTCGAGTTCGCCACGGACTGGTTCTTGTTCCCGGAGTGGATCCGCGCCATGAAGAAGCTCGGCTACCGGGTCCAGATCGTCTCCGTGTCCTCCGCGCACATCGGCTCCGAGACCAACCCGTACGCCCCGCAATGGCGCGACCGCGTCTACCTGGTGTTCACCCTCGCGGGCGTGCGCCGCCCCGACTTCGCGCCGCGTCCGCTGGCGTACTGCGTCGAGTGCGGCCGGGACGTCAAGGCACGCCAGAGCTGGCGCGACCCGCGGGTGAAGGTGGGCAAGTACGGCGTCCAGTACGACTACCGGTGCCCCAACACCCGCTGCGGCCACGCGCTGGTGGAGCCGTACGTCCGACCCGCCGCCGACGTGATCATGTGGGACAACATCGGCCAGCGGATCGGGGACCGGGCCAAGCCGCTAGTGCCGAACACGATGCGCAGGATCGCCGCCGGGCTGGCGAAGTTCCCCTACCAGCCGTCCGTCGTCACCCTCACGCACGGCAAGGACGGCACCGACCGCGCGTTCGCCCCGCACACCCGGCCGCTGCCCACCCGCACGGCCAAGCTCGGCGAAGCCCTCCTGGTGCCGGTCGGAGACTCGTGGAACGACACCGCCTCCTCGGCGGACGAGCCGATGCGCACCCGCACCACCCGCGAGAGCGAAGCCCTGGTGACGGTGGACCCGTTCATCGTGGAGTTCCGCAACAACTGCGACGCCGCGCCGATCGACGCCCCGCTCAGCACCATCGCCACGGCCCGCCACCACGGCTTGGTCGTGCCCGGCGGGGACGTGCGCTCCCAGGCCCGCAACACGCTGGTCATCCCGTACCGCAAGGCGGCGGCGAAGACCGCGTCCGAACCCCTGCACACCCTGTCCACCCGCGACTCGGCGGCCATCGTACGCAGCGCGCCCGCACTCGAGGACTGCTACTTCCGCATGCTCCAGCCACGCGAGCAGCTGTCGGCCCAGCGGTTCCCGGAGAGCTACGAGGTCGTCGGCTCCAAAGCCGCCCAGACCCAGCAGGCCGGCAACGCCGTGTCGGTCAACGTCGCCCGCTGGATCGGCGAACGCCTCAAGCCAGTCCTCGCCTGACCACCACCCCCGAAGAAGAAGGGACATCTCTGCCATGACACCGGCAGCCCATGACCAGTTGGCCGTCCTCGCCGAGCAGCGCGAGGACCTGGAGGCCGAGCGGCTGCGAATCGACAAGGCGTACTGCGTCGCCGTGCTCGACCACATCACCGCCAAGATCCGCGCCGCCTGCCCGGAGGCCGTCTACGTGACCTTCGCCTACTACGGCTCCCGCACCCTCGACCTGCACGGTGTACTGGGCGCGCAGCCGAGCCCGCTGGGGACGTGCCCCGAACTGTGGGACAACCGCGAAGGGGAAGGCGAGCACCCGCTCGACCTGATCGTGGACGAGATCGAGTCCGACCTACAGACCGCGCTCGCCCCCTACACCTCCCCGGTGTGGGCGTCGGTCCACCGCAACACGGCCTCCGACGGCAACTCCTGGTTGCTGGAGCTGCCCCCGCCTGACAGGGCCGCCCGCGTGGCCGAGCTTGTGCGCGAACACCACCCCGAGGCCACCGCGGTCATCATCGATGGCCGCAGGGCAGGCCGGATCATCGAGGTCCTCGAAGGCGTCGCCGACGACGGCACACAGGTGCGCGTCCCGCGACCGAATGGGTCGCCCGCCTACGACACCGCCCTGACCCGGCTGCTCGGCCAAATGCTCGCCCTCCCGGCTCTGTCCGACCGGCACCTGATGCCCCTGCCCGGCGACTACCTCCACCCGTACGGCTTCAGCACCAGCGACCAGATGCGCCTGATGCCGCTACCGCCGACCGCCTAGCTCACGGAGGAGGAGCAGATGAGCGGCAACGGGTGGGTCCGGACGGCCCCCTGCGCCGGGGATTCCCGCTTCACGTCCGAGGAGACGGCGGCCGAAGACCCGACGACGCCGCTGGTCGCTTCCCTCCTCTCCGTCTGCCAAGGCTGCCCGTTCCGCGCGCAGTGCGTCGAGCTGGTCTTGCCGAGCGTGAGCCTGTTCGACGGCGTGTGCGGCGGGCGGCTGTGGCGCAACGGGCAGGTCCTCGCCACCTGCGAGGGCGCGCGACCCGGCGAGCTGCGCGAGCGCGGGCGACGCCCGATCACCCACGGCACCGAAGCCGGGGCCCGCGCCCACAACCGGCGCGGGGAGCGCGCCTGCTCCCTGTGCCTGGAGGCCGGACGGCTCGCCCAGCAGGCCCGCCGGGCCCGCAAGCGCGCCACCGGCACCTGATTTTCCAGTGAGATAGGTGACATTCATGCATCAACGATCAGCCTCCTCGGACTCCAGGTGTGACTGCCACGCGGAGCCCGGCTACGCCTTGAGGCCTCTGCCTGCCGCGTGGCTCACCCGCCCTGCACTCCTGCGGCCCATCCCGCGAAGCGAAAGGAAGAACTCGTGAACAAGGCCCAGCTCATCAAGGTGGTGGCGGAGGCGATCGGCAGCCGCGCCCAAGCGACGCTGGCCGTGGAAACCACGTTCGACGCCATGGTCCGCGCCGTCGCCGCAGGCGAAACCGTCTCCATCACCGGCTTCGGCAGCCTCACCCCCGTGGTGCGCGTGGGCCGCACCGGCCGCAACCCGCAGACGGGGGAGCCGGTGCAAATCGCCGCGCCGCCGGGTGGTGAAGTTCCGCCCCGGCGTCCGCTTCCAGGACCTCGTCGCAGGTCGCCGGGCCATGCCTGCCTCCGGCAACTGCATCCAGAAGGACCCCAAGACCCCCAAGGCCACCCGCCCGTAGCCGCTGCACACCAGGGGCCGCCCGGTCTTACGGCGGGCGGCCCCGCCGAAGGAGATCGACAAATGAATGACCGTTCCGTGGGGGTCGAGATCGAAGCCACCGCGAAATGGCTGGAGCAGCGCGGTATATACGGCGCGGCGAGTCTGCTGCGACGCGTCGCCCGCCAGAGGGACAACGCCGTGCGACAGCTCGGCCCCCGCCCCCACTCGCCCGCATCCATACCGGGCGGCGCCGAACGCGCCGTCGCGCAGGACCTGGACGCCGCCGCCGAAGCGGCAGTGCTGCGAATCGACTTGGCGCGCTTCCAGGCCCTGGCCGAGCGTGCTGGCTGGGTAAGAGACACCGACGGCAAGCGCCTGTGGCGCTGGCGCGACGGCTGGTGGGAGCTGAGCTACCGCCGCAGGAACCCCAAGGACGGCTACCACGACACCGGCTGGTACCTGTGGGGACCGCTCGGCAGATACGACGGCGAGTGGGCCCACCGCAACAAGGGCCCGGCCAAGACTGAGGCCGATCGGCTGATCACCAAGCACCGCACGACCACTGGCGAGGGCAGCCGGTGAGCGGTCGGATTCAACGCCCCGAGTTGGCCCGCGAGTACGCCGACTGGGAGGCGGAGACGGGCTCCCCGTTCCGGAAGGACCTGCCGATGGCCGACGTCATCCGGCAAGCAGGGGGTGCCGCGTGACCGCCGAACTGCAGAGCGCCCCGGTGACCCTGCCCAGCGTGCAGGAGAAGGGGGAGTGGCAGCCGCGCGTCATCGGTCTGGATCTGTCGCTCACCTCGACCGGCATCGCGGGAACGGACTGGGCGCGCGCCTGCCGGCCCGGGCGCCGCCGCAGCCACGAGCGCCTGGACTGGCTACTGTCGGCCGTCGCGCTGAGCGTGAAGGACGGCGCGGACCTGGTGGTGGTCGAGGGCGCGGCCTACGCCCAGGGTGGCCAGGCCGGGCACCACGAACTGGCCGGGCTGTGGTGGCTGGTCACTCAGTACCTGTGGCGCCACCGCATCCCGTACGCCGTCGTCACCCCACATGGACGCACGATCTACGCGACCGGGCGGGCGAACCCCGCTCAGGACTACCCGCGGAAGGACCGGACCCGGATCGCGAAGGGCATGGTGCGCGCGGTGGCCGTAGAGCGGTACGGCGTCGAGTGCGAAGGGTCGGGCCGCTACGACCAGGCGGACGCCACGATCCTCGCCGCGATGGGCCTGGACTGGCTCGGCTACCCCACCGTGCCCGTGCCCGACACCCACCGCCGGGCGCTGGAAGCGGTGAAGTGGCCCGAGCTGCTGCCTCCCGCCGCGAATTAGGGATTTCGAATTCTCTGAATTAGTTGGAATGTAAAGCGGCAAAACTTGCTTTGGAGGTATTTGCCATTAAGATATAAGTAACGAATTCGGGAAATGCCGAATGGAGGGGAAGCGGAAATGCACGGCTGCCCGTGTGAACGCAACCGAGGCGGATTCTGCGGCGGCTGCGGCCACGCCGGATGCGGCGGACGCAGCTAAGCCCACCACACCCGAGCACCTTGCGCCCCCGGCCCACCGCCGGGGGCGCATCCATACGCGCAAGCGTCCTCTTGGAGAGCCCCATGACCAACTACTCACCCGGAGTCCTCAAACTCGCAGACGAAATAGGACTCGACCCCGAACACGTCGCACACGCCGTGCGCCTCGCCTCACACACTTTCGCCCGCGTACAGATGACCACCGGCATGACCGTCGAGCAGTTCCGCCGCCTGTTCACCCAGGACCGGCACTCCATCGCCATCGTCGCGAACATCGCCATGCGCCACGCCGGCCGCCGCGACGACGCCCAACTGCTGATGGACATCTACAAGGCCAGCGTCGGCGCCACCCCGTACCAGCAGCCCATTCACACCGGCATCGGCACCCTGCCCGAGTGCCACGACCACCCCTACGTCCGGCAGGCCGTGTGCATCCTCATCGCCGCCGGGCTCCCGCCTATTCACACTGACGGCGTCCACGAGCTGCGCCCCGGCTTCCAAATGTTGCCCGACGACACCGGCCACTTCCCCGGCTGGGTATTCATCGCGCCGGACCCCGAGGCCAAGGCCCGTACTGGCTTCGCCGGCGGAGACCTCGGCTACCTCGCGGTCATGCGCTGGGCCGGATGGGGCGTCCTCACCGAAAGCCTGCCGGGCGGCCTGTACGGCGCCTGCCACCCCGACCACCGGGACAACCCCTTCCCCGCCACCCCGACCTCCTGACCCTGTCCGAGCCGCGGTCGCCTGTGCGGTCGGGCCCGGCCCTCGAGAAAGGCGCCAACCCCATGAAGCTCCCCGTCGACGACGCCACCCTGGCGTCCTGGTCTGCTCTTCTGGGCCTCACCGAGAAGCAGACCGCAGCGACCCTCGCCGACATCGAGCAGACCCTCCGAGTCGGCTACGACAACCGGCCTGACGAACTGCGCGACGCCACCTTCGAACAGCTCGTCGGCGACATGGACGCCGACGAGGCAGCCCTGATGTTCCTCATCAGCGGCCTGCGTCAGGCCGGACACCCCGAAGCCGCGTACGCGGTCGAGGTCCGCGGCATCTTCGCCACGCTGCGCTCCCTCCAGCAGAGCGCCTGAACCACACCCATCACCAGCCCACGCCGCCCCGCTGCGCACCGCGCACCGGGGCGGCCCCATGCGCGCTCGCAGAAAGGATTCCGCCCCCATGTCCGACGACTTCTTGCCCCGCGCCGCAGCCCCGGCCACCGCCGCGCGGCCCGCGCCGTCGTGGGCGAAGAAGCCCCCGCCCAAGTCCAAGGCCCGCCCCACCGGCAAGATCTCCGCCCGTCGCTACGCCGCCCCGCGCGATCCGCACGAGCACGCCCGCAAGATCGCGGAGAACGTCCTCGACGCCTGGTACCAGTCCTTCGGCGGCAGCAGCATCGACGTACCCCTCGGCACGGTCGCCGGGCTCTGCCTGCTGCGCAACGTCCCCGGCCTGGCGGACTGGCTGCTCAACCTCCAGCCCGAACAACTCCCGCAGCTGCTCAAGGAGATCTACCTCGGCCACTGGATCAAGCGCCCCGACCTGATCAACCGCGCGATACGCCTACACGACTGGGCCTGGAACCCTGACCCGGACAAGCAGCAGCTCCGCGCCGTCCACGCCGTCACCCGCGCGGCCATCAACACCGGCCTGCTCGACCTCACTGGCCACGACGATCCCGGGCAACGCTCCGAAGCCGACGTCCTGAGCCCCCTGCTCACTGGCCTGCGCCACAAGAGCGACAAGAAGTGGCGCGGCGAGTACCACACGCCGGCGTGCATCACGGACCTGATGGCGAACATGACCGTGGACAAGGACTTCGCCCAACCCGGCATGTCCTTTCGCGAACCCGCCGTCGGCTCCGGCACCATGTTCCGCTCCGTCGCCCAGCGCCTGCGCGACCTCGGCCTCAACCCGCACGACTTCCACTGGTACGGCAACGACATCGACTCGCTGTCCGCCGGGTGCGCCGCCGTCAACGCGATCATCTGGGACCTCGGCCCGCACTGCCTCATCGGCTGCGCCGACTCCCTCGCACCGGACGACGACTACGCCCAGACACGCGCAGAAGCGAAAGAAGCCTTCGAGCAGCGCGACCGGTACGTCGAGACCGCCACCACGATCGTCGCCCACCGCCGCGCCCTCGCCCTCCTCGACCAGCTCATGCCCAGCAAAGAGAACGCCGCGTGACCGAACCCGATCCCTTCGACCGACCCGGCACCACCCCAGCACCACGCCGCCGGCGCCCGGCCTTCGCCGGGCCCCGCGACGAGATCGACGTGCCGCCCCTGGACCAGGTCGCCCCGACCCTCGACCCGCCCTGGCGCAAGAAGGACACCGACACCCCCGACCGAACCGCCGCCTACCACCACCCCGATGGTCACCGCATCGGCCTGCGCGTCCAGCCCCGCGGCCTCGCCGTCCAGACCTGGATCACCGCAGGCCCCCACCTGCCGCCGATCCCCGACGGCACTGACATCGAGCAGGCAGAAGCACAAGCCGCCAACGATGCCCGGCTCCAGCCTGGTCGCACCTGGAACGCCGTCCTCGCCACACGCAACAGCAAGGACCTGGCCGCCGACCTCGACGCACTCGTCCACGACGACCTGCTTCCAACACTCACCCGCAAGCCCAAGCGCGTCAGCACAAGCACCGACACGCAGCAGACCGACACCCCAACCGAAGGACCCGCGACATGACCCAGCCCCTCCGCATCGCCAGCCCCAGCGACTTCCTCGAACTGATGCCATTCCTCCTCGGCTACACCCCGGAGAACACCCTCGTCCTGCACGGCATCACCAACATCGGCCTCGCCGGACCCGTCATGGCCCTGCCGTTCCCTGCCGACCCCACCCAATGGCGTCCTCTCGCCGAAGCCGCTGCTCCTGAATTCATCCACTCCACCCGAGGCCGCGGAATCGACATCCTCGACGTCGTCGTCTGCCTCTACCGCACCCCACAGCCCGGACAGACCCCTGAAACCACCGCACACCTTCTCGGCCACATGGCTGACTGGATGGTCGACGCCTTCTGCGACTTCGGCGACGCTCCGGTCAAGCTTGTCCTCGGCATCGTGGGAAACCAGTGGTGGGACTACACCTGCCACTGGCCCGGCTGCTGCGAAGGTGCCCCCCTGCCCGCCGGCGACCACCCAGAGAGCGTCACCGCCCAACTCCGGGCTCTCGGCCGCATACCCGGCCGCCTCAGCAGCGAGATCGCCAACGAGTACCGGCCCACCCACACTAACGCCGCCCGCTACCGGCGAGCCCTCCATGAGGCCAGCACCGACTTCCTCACCAATAGCCGCACCCCCCGCGGCCGACTCATCGCCCGGCAGGGCACCCTCAACATCATCGACGGGGCCTTGAAGGACGTGCGAAACAGCACTCCCATCGCCGACGAGTCCGCCGCCCGCATCATCCTCGGCCTCCAGGACCGGCGCGCCCGCGACCGCGCCCTCTCCTGGGGACCGAAAGCGGACCTGCCGTACGAGCGGCAGCTCTGGGCAGACCTCGCCCGCCGCTGCGTGCCCCCCTACACCGAACTCGCCCCCGCCCTACTCACCCTCCTCGCCTGGGTCATGTGGCGACAGGACGACACCGCCACCGCACGCCTCGCCCTCCGCGAGGCCATGACTATCGACAGCGACTACCTGCTGGCCCAGTACCTCCACCAAGGACTCAATCAGGACGTGCCGGTAGACCGCCTCCTCGAGGTCTTCCGCACCGCGGCCGCCCAGGACCATGCCGACGACGAAGCCGCGCTCCGCACCCTCTGACCACCACCGCAGCCTTGGCCCCGTGCGCCGGGGCCACCTGACCAGAAGCGAACCGTGACCCACACGAACGAACTGCGCGGCGCCATCGCCGGACACACGACCTACCCGCCCCACTACTGGAACAAGGACAGCAACTACCGCGACATCTGGCGCATCGCCTGGGGCCACTCCGGCTGCGCCCGCCGACCTCAGCCCGAGTCGACACCTGAATACCGACCCACCATCCTGGCACCAGCAAGCAGCTACGACCTCCTCATCGGGCCGCTGAAGAGGCGGTCTTCAACGGAGTTCATCGAGGCGCTGTCTCTCGAGTGCGACGCGAGCGAGGCGGCGTGAGCGAGCACCAGTCCGTCACATGGCTACGTCCTGAGTACAAAGGACGCGAGGATGAACTGATCAACCTTGCTGCCGGAGCCGAGCTTGTAGGCGTTACTCGCTCCACGGTCAGCAACTGGGCCAAACGCCACGGAAACTTCCCGAAGGTCGCGTTGCTGACCGGCATCGGCGACAGACCGCATGAAGTACGTCCCACGCGACGAGTCCTCGCCTTCGCCCGTGACCAGATGAACAAGAGGCGTACTACGCCACGCAGGTCGGTGACTCGTCGACCTGCGGCGCTTCGGAGAGCAGAGGAAATCGCTCACTCCGAACGCCAAATCGCCAGGCTCGCCGAACTGGAGAAACGCCAGGCAACAGCCCTCGCCCGGACCCGGGAGGCATTGAAGAAGCACAGTGAACGCCTTGAGCAGGCCCGGCAGGCCTTCGCTGCTGAGGTCGCTGCGGTCCACCGCCTCGAGCAGGCCGAGGGCGCCTCGGCCGTAGACTCCGCAAACCCACCAGGGGGACACATGACCACGTAGCCCTGTGAAGATCTGCCGGCCGTGGAGGGACCATGCGGCGCCACCCCAGAAGGGGTGGCGCCCTGCCCGTCGCTTTGGGTAGAGACGATGCTTGCGCTACTACACCGTCCCCGTCAGACGGAGTTCCACATGGATGTGTGTGCTTCTGGTCCGTAAGGACTCCACCCCTTGAGGTAGGGCTTGAGGTCTTCAGGCTCGAACGCAAGCCCAGACGGCATGGTCGGCAGTTGCGTCAGCGGGTCCAGAGCCTCCGCATATTCGCGTGCCCACTGCAACCAGGAACGCGCCGACTCGACGTCTGAACTTTCTTCCGTCGCTGAATCCAGCCGGCACTCCAGAGCGTCGCAATACCGGCGGAGCGCCTGCGCTTCCTGCCAATGCTTTGCTTGCTCACGGAGAATCGTCCCGAAGCGAGCCTGAGCAGCCTTGTCTTTGGCGGCAGCTATGGCCGCTTCCCATCGGACACGGCGCTCTTCCTTCGCTCGCTTCTCATCCAACTCCCTCTGCCGCTCCTCGACGGCGCGGGTCTCTAGTTCCCGAAGCACGATCCCCAGGACGTCCTCGAGTTTCGACCGCTTGCGGTCGCCCCAGTGGTGCTGCCTATGGGATCGGCTGTAACCGATGTCCAGGGCGAGTTGCTGAGAGCGATCTGGGTCAGCAGACTGGGGAAACTCCTGCTTGATCGTGACGCTGCAGGTGAAGTCATCGACGACGATGTCCAGCACCCCTTCGCGGGAGCTCGCGGGGAAGTACCGGCCGTTGTAGTAGTGCGCTGAACGATTGTCACGCTCGGGGGCGGGATGCTCTCGGACCTTGTACCCCCGGCGCTCAGCTTCTGCGGCCAGTCCCTGGAGCATCAGCAGAGCCCGGCGGCGCAGGGAGGGCGGCATGAGAAGCCGGCGCTCACTATCTCGCAACCCCGCCACGACGCGGTGCGGCGAGCGCAACTGCGCAGGTACTGGAACTCGCGGGTTGTCCACCGAGGACCTGCGCCCCGAGTTGGCGTGCGGGCCATCCACCAGCGATATTTGCAGGTCCCGACCCGCATTCCACAGTCGCTGCTTCTCGATGCGCTTGCCCGGCGGAGCAAGTCCGTGTCGCTTGGCAAAGTCGACGACACGCCGCCACTCGATGATCTCAGCTTCGTCCGGCTCCGAGATGACAACATGGTGCTCTGCGACCAATCGCTCGACGAGCCTGGTTGCCTGCGCCCGGCGCGCCACGGGGATGGGCCTTTCACTATGGGGCGTTGGCGGCTTCTTCTGCGTCGTCTTGCCCTTGCGTCGGAGCTGTGCAGTTGCCGTCTCGGAAACGCCGCCCGTGCCCGTCGCCACAGTCACCGAGGTCTTTGACGCTTCACCCGGAAGACTGCCAAGTGTCGGATGCTCTGGATGATGACCGCGCTCCAGGTAGAACTGACCAGCCTCGGTGACTTGCGTTTGCCAGCCGCCACCCTGACGACTGACCGTCACCAGACCTCGATCACGCAGTGCATAGGTTGACCGCCGCATGCCCGGGTCCTGGGCGCTGGGATCTTTTCCGTCGGCGATGTTTCTGAGGAGTGTGAGCTGCCGGTCGTTCAACGCTGTCCAGCGGTGCATGCAACAAGTTCACCGGCAAATGAGGTGGCTCACAATAGCGGCCGTCGCGGTGCTCTCGACCAGAGCTGCCCGGGCGTAGCGAGCTAGCAGGTCGCTACGCCCGCGTCATTTGGAGCTGTGGCTTTGCTACGGTGTGAGTAGGCGGCTGACCTGCGAAAACGCCGCGCGGCTCCACCCTCGGGCGAAGAGGGCGGAGCCCTTCTCATCGGTAAGGCACTCCGCTGTGGCCGAGTTCAACCGGGCCGCTTCTCGCGGCGGCGACCAGCGCCTTCGCGAATGAGGCGGCGCCGCAGCCCTCTCATCACACGTTCAGGGACCCGGGGCAGAGGTCTTCCAGGGACCCGAAAGGTGCCCAGGGGCCCGCAAGGGACCGGAAGGACCCGGAAAGATCGGGAAGGGTGCTGGCACAGGCGCATGGCAGCACGGCTGTGACCTGCGATAATAGGAAGCGAAGGGCAGGATCAGGAAGATCGAGGAAGATCCCCAAAGGACTCATAATCCGTCGGCCGTGGGTTCGAGTCCCACCCGCCCCACCGAGGCGCTTCGGCGCAGGAACGTTTTCACCTGCGAGACAGTGTCAGCCCCCTCTTGCCGGAGGGGGCTTTCTCGTCCGAACGCGTCAGCGCGCCGGGCTCTGGTCGGGGCGCGGAATGCCATCCTGCAGCCGGCCAACGCTGTCCGAATCCCCGCGCCGGGGACTGTCCGGCACGGCCCCGCCGTCCCTACGGTGAGGGAGTACCGCCTCCTCGCGGTCCCCGCGGTGAGGGGGTGCCGCCTCCTCGAGGTCCGCTCCCCGGGAGGCTAAGCCGCCGTCGGGCCGGGCCCGGATAGGAGAACGGATCCATGACGCCTTCCCCTCGGGCCGCGCGTGGTGCGTCGGACGCGGGCCCGTCCCGGACCGTGGGTGGTGCGTCGGATGCCGCCCCTGTCGGCGCAGTCGTCGGTCCCGAGCTGCTAGATGAGGCGCGTCGGCTGGCCCCCGGAGCGGTGGAGTTGCGCCGCGCCCTGCACCGGGTCCCGGAGCCGGGGCTCGAACTGCCGCGCACGCAGCGGCTGCTCCTCGACGCCCTCGACGGGCTCGGCCTGGAGGTGCGTACCGGCCGTGAGCTGTCCTCCGTCACCGCGGTCCTCGCCGGCGCGGACGCCGGGCCGACGATCCTGCTGCGGGCCGACATGGACGCGCTGCCCGTCACCGAGGAGACCGGGCTGCCGTTCGCCTCGCGGAACGACGGGCTGATGCACGCCTGCGGGCACGACGTCCACGCGGCGATGCTGGTGGGCGCGGCACGGCTGCTCACCGGGCGGCGGGACGCGCTTCCCGGGCGGGTGGTGTTCATGTTCCAGCCCGGCGAGGAGGGCCACCACGGCGCCCGGCGGATGATCGAGGAGGGGGTGCTGGAGGCGTCCGGCGCCCGGGTGGACGGCGCGTTCGCCCTGCACGTGCACCCGAACCTGCCGGCCGGGACGGTACGGCTGCGGCCCGGTCCGCAGATGGCGGCCTCCGACCGGTTCCGGGTCGTGGTCCGGGGCCGCGGCGGGCATGCCTCCGCCCCGCACACCGCCTGCGACCCGGTGCCGGTGGCCTGCGAGATCGTGCTCGCCCTGCAGACGGCGGTCACCCGGGGCGTGGCCGCCGACGACAGCGCCGTGCTGAGCGTGACCCGGCTGGCCGCGGGCACAGCCACCGGCGTCATCCCGGACACCGCGGAACTCGCGGGGACCCTGCGCACGCTGTCCGGGCCGACCCGGCGGCGGCTGCACGAGGTGATCGACCGGGTCGCCCGGGGCGTGGCCGCCGCGCACGGGGCGACGGCGGAGGCGACCGTCGAGACCGGCTACCCGGTCACCGCCAACGACGCCGCCTTCACGGACCTCGTGCTGTCCGCCGCCGCCGGCGCGCTCGGTGCCGACGCGGTGGAGGTGCTGCCGGCCCCGCTGATGACGGCGGAGGACTTCTCCTACGTGCTGCGGGCCGTCCCCGGCGCGCTGGCCTTCCTCGGCGCGTGCCCGCCGGACACGGCACCGCACGAGGCCCCGTCGCTGCACTCCTCCCGCATGACCGTCGACGAGGACGTGCTCGCCACGGGCATCGCCTGCGAGGCCGCCGTGGCCCTCGCCTTCCTGACGGGTCCCGCCTCCGTGCCGGTGCCGCCCGGCGGGTGAAGGGCCGTCACGCCGCCGGCGCGGGGAACCAGGACACCATCTCCTCGTACTCCGGCGGGACGTCGCCGGCGGGGGAGAGCCAGTCGGTCTCGCCTTGGCGCCACTCGAAGGCGCGGTGGCGGGCGCCGAGTTCCTCCACGAGTTCGGCGGCCAGCCGGGAGGCCTCGTACAGGTCCTGGTCGGTGCTCTGGGAGCTGGCGGCGACGATCAGGCCGCGCACCTCGGCCGAGTGCCCGTAGCGGAAGGCGCCGGTGCCGAGGAGGTGCGGGTCGGTGTGGACCGGGGTGCCGTTGTCGCCGCCGAGACGCCGGTGGGCGGCGGCCTTGGCCGCGGCCTTGGGCAGGAAGCGGCGCGCGTCCTCCCCGACCGTGACGGCGCCCAGCACCGCGTCGGCGGGGGCGGTGCCCGCGTCGGCCGTGGGGTCGAGGACGACGAAGCCCATCGCGGGGCGGGGGTAGGGGCCGCGGGGGGCCTTGCCCTCGGCGGCGGAGTGGTTGCGCAGGACGCTCTCGGCACGGCGGCGCCCGAGGTCCGTCAGCAGGTCGGTCAGCTCCTGGTCGGTGAGCATGTAGGTGTAGGGGTTGCGGCGCACCGCCGCCTCGACGCGGAGTGTGCCGGCCGTGCTCGTCACGCCTGATCCTCCTTGCTGGGCCTGCCTGTTGAGCGTTTCCGGGAGCACCGTAGCCGCCGGATGATCTCCCCGCTACAGGTCTGGACCAATTTCCTGATCACTGTTGACCCCGGCGCGCGGGCCCCCGTAGATTCCCGTCTCGTCTTGATCAATGGTCCAGACCAAACGTTCGACGGTGTACTGGACTTTCCGTTCGACGATCCCCCTTCTCGGGGTGCGCTGTGCTCTCAGGCTGCTGGGAGAAGGGGCGAAGGGGATGTTTGTCTTGACGACGCAGGTGCTTTCGGACCTCGCGCAGACGTTCACGGCCGACGGGTTCGCCGCCGTCGGAGCACTCGTATCACCCGGTGAACTCGCCGCCTACCGGGACATCTACGACCGTTTCCTGAGCGGCGACATCGAGGCGGGCGACAAGCGCTCGGACCTCGGTTCCCACGTGCCGCGCAAGGACGGCGTACGGGAGAACATCACGCAGATCATGTGGCCCTCGGCCCTCCACCCGCCGCTGCGGGAACTGCCCCTGCACCACAAGGCCCTCACCGTCGCCCGCGAACTCATCGGCGCCGACGCGGAACTCGACTTCGACATGATGATCCACAAAGGAGCGCACACGGCCGTGCCCACGCCCTGGCACCAGGACGCGGCCTACTGGATCGACATGCCCGACCACCGGGCCGTCTCCATCTGGGTGGCACTGGACGACACGGACGTCGACAACGGCTGCATGTGGTACGTCCGCGGCTCGCACCGAAAGCCGCTGCGCCCGCACCGGCCCACCAGCGACGGCAAGAACATCGAGTGCGACTGCTCCGAGGACGAGCCGGGTGCGACCCCGGTGCCACTGCGTGCGGGGGAAGCAGTGGCCCACTCCGGCTTCACGCTGCACTACTCGCGGGGCAACACCACCGACGGCACCCGGCGCGCGTACATCCTCAACTACCGGCCGGCAGCGATGATCCGGCACGAACGCGCACAGGGCGCGGACCACGGACTCAACGAGAACGTCCGGCAGGTCCGCAACGCGGGCTTCACCGAGGACTGACCCCCGGGCCCGCCGTCGCCTCCACCGCCGGGCCGGCCCGCCACCGGCCCGGCCCCCTCGACAGCCAGATGGGAAAGCTGTGAACGCCGTCATTCTGACCGGTGCCGTGATGACGCACCCCCGACGCCGCGCGGCGGCCGAGGCCATCGCTGCCCAGGACCCCCGCGGGCGCGTCCGCGTCGTCACCGACCCGGACCCCTCCGGTCCGCCCACCGCCCTGCGCACCGCCAATCCGTCCTGGGCCTGCGTCGGCACGGACGCCACCCACCACGTGGTCTTCCAGGACGACGTCCTGATCGCCGAGAATTTCTTCCCCCACGCCGAGCGGGTCGCCGCCGCCGCCCCCGGCGAGGCGGTCGCCTTCTACGAGGGCTGGGAAGGGAGGAACAGCGGTGTCGTACGCCTCGGGGCACTCACCGGTGCACGGTGGGCCTATGCCATCGACGAACACGTCCCCTCGCTGGCCCTCATGCTCCCCGCCGAAGCCGCCCGCGGATACGAGCGGTTCGCCGCGGAACACGGCGACGGCTGGCCCTACGACGTGGTGATCCAGCGGTACCTCAAGGCACTGGACATCCCGGTGCGGCTCGCCGTCCCCAGCACGGTCGACCACGACGACGTGCCGAGCATCGCCGGGAACGGCACCCACGGCTGGCGCCGCGCCACCTACTTCACCGACCGGGCGGAGCTCTCCCCCGGACAGGACGCCCCGTGCGCCGCGTTCACCGTGGTGCCGTTCTACCAGTACGGCGAGTCCAAGTGCGCGGTACGGCAGCCGGAGGGCTGGGAGATCCTGGACACCGACCGGTACCTGCGACGGGCCGGGCTGCTCGACCGCTGCGAGGCCGGCCTCGCCGAAGCCGACCTCCCCGCACTGCCCGGCACCGTCTGCCGGCAGGTGTGGCTCACCGCCTTCGCGACCGGCGCCGTGGTGGCCGGCCTGACCGACCGCGAGCCCGAACCCGCGGTGGCCGCCGCCGTGTTCGACGCGCTCGGCCCCGGCGGTCTGTGCGAGGAGTACACCGGCGCCGAACTCCTGCCGATGATCCCGCTCGTCCGCGACCTCGCCCTGGCCGCGTTCGCCGCCGGCCGGGCCGCCCACCGCGCCGCCGCCCCCACCCCGGCCCCCGCCCCCGTACCCCGCGTCGTCGTCACCGGCGGCGACCCGGCCTTCGCCGCCCAGCTGGCACGGCTGCTGACCGACGCGGGCCACGCCGCCGTCCACACCGAACGGCTCGACCCGGCGGCCCCCGGCGTGCCACCGGCCCCCGACGCCGTCGTCCACCTCGGCACCCCGCACGACACCCGCTACCCGCTGGCCGACCTGCTCGCCGACGCGGAGAAGCTCGGTGCCCGCCGGCTGGTCCACGCCGGTTCGGCCGCCGTCTACCGCGGCGGGCCCGCCGAGGACCGCACCGAGGACTCCGTCACCGAAGCACCGCAGGACCCCGAGGCACGGCTGTGGTGGGACGCGGAGCAGCAGTGCCGCGCCTGGGGCCGGCAGAGCGGGACGCCCGTGCAGATCGTCAGGTTCGCCGAACCGGTGGGCCCGCGCGCCCCGCTCACCGGGGTCCTCGCCGACTGGATGCTGCGCGCCTGGACCCGGCGCCCCATGTCCCTGGTCGAGGGCCGCCGGCACCAGGTCACCGACTACCGCGACATGGCCGGGGCCCTCGCCGCGCTCCTCGCCCGCCCCGCCGGCCCGGAGGTCTGCAACGTCGCCTCCGCCGGCTACGACGAGACCGCGCTCGCCGAACTGGTCACCCAGACCGCCCGCCGCACCCCCTGGGAGCAGGCACCCGCCTCCGCGCCGCACACCCCGCTCATGTCCACCCGCCTGATCAGCGCCGAGACCGGCTGGCGGCCCTCGGCCCCCCTGCCGGGCGGCGCCCGGGCCCAGGCCCAGTGGCTGGCCTGCGACACCCACGACGACCTCGCCGGACTGTGGGCCTGACGATGCCGGACAAGGCCGAGAAGGCGCAGCAGGCCGACCGGGGGCGACGGCGGGCCGCGCCCGGGCCGGGGGGCGGCACGGAGGACGGCGGGATCTTCGCGCCGCCCCACCTCGCCGCCACCCTGACGTTCACCGTGGTGATGTTCCTGACCGGGTTCGCCGCGCTCGCCGTGGTGCCCACCCTGCCGACCGCGGCCCGGGACCTGGACGGCGTGTCCCTGTTCCCGGTCGTGGCGGGCTGTTTCGTCGCCGCCAGCCTGCTCGGCGGGGTGCTGGGCGGCCACTGGGCGGACCGGGCGGGCGCCCGGCGGCCCCTGGCGCTCGGCATGGTCCTGTCGGTGCTCACCCTCCTGGTGTCCGCGTCCAGCGTCTCCGTCTGGCAGCTCGCCGCCGGCCGGTTCGTGGACGGACTGGCCGCCGGCATGGTCGCCGTCTCGGTGACCACCGCCATCGGCCAGGCCTACCCCGAACACCTGCGGCCCCGGATGCTCGCCATGATGAGCGCCGGCTGGGTCGTCCCGTCCCTGATCGGCCCGCCCCTCGCCGGCCTGGTCGTCCAGTGGTGGTCCTGGCGCGCGGTCTTCTACGGCCTCGCCGCCCTGACCGCGCTGCCCGCCGTCGCCCTCGTCGTCGTCCTGCGCAGACCGCCCGCCGACGGCGCGGAGCCCGCCGGCGAACGGGCCACCCGCCCCCCGCTGCTCATCGCCGCCCTGCTCAGTCTGGGCGCGGCCCTCGGCCAGTACGGCGTCTCCGACTGGGACCCGCGCCACCTGGTGTTCACCGCCGCCGGCATCGTCCTGCTCGCCGTGTTCGCCCCGCGGCTGCTGCCGCGCGGCACCTGGCGCAGCGCCCCGGGCCTGCCGACCGCGGTGCTGCTGCGCGGCCTGACCTCCGGGACGTACTTCACCATCGAGGCCCTGGTGCCGCTGATGCTGATCACCGAACGGCGGGTCGCCGCCGTCGTGGTCGGCGTGGCGTTCACGGCCTCCGCGGTGCTGTGGGCGGGCGCCTCCTGGGTGCAGGGAAAGGCGCTCCAGCACGTCGCCCGGCACCGCCTGGTCACCGTGGGCGCCCTCGTCATGGCCGTCTCCGCCGCCCTCGCGGCGGCCGGCTGCTCCGGCGGCCTGCCCGCGGTCACGGCCGCCGCGGCGATGCCGCTGTCCGCCGTGGGCATGGGACTGCTCGACCCCTGCGTCACCGTGCTCTCCCTGAAACACAGCGAGCCGCACCGGCAGGGCCACACCACCAGCGCCATGCAGACCAACATGAACCTCGGCCAGGTCGTCGTCCTGGCGCTCGCCTCCGCGGTCCTCAACGCCTGCCTGGCCGCCGGCACCGGCCCGCTCGGCGGCTACCGCGTGGCCTTCGCGCTGCTCGTCCTGCCGACCCTGCTGGTCGCCCTGCTCGCCGTCCGCGCCCGCGGCGACTGAGCCCCCTCACCACTTACCGTCCGCACCCTCCCGTCCGAAAGGGACCGTTGTGCGCAGTGACCTTGTCGTCACAGGCCTCGGCTACGTGGGCCTGCCCCTCGCCGTGGAAGCCACCCGCGCCGGGCTGACCGTCGTCGGCTTCGACCGCGACCCCGGGGTCGTCGCCCGGCTCAACAGCGGTGTCTCGCACGTCGACGACATCGACGACACCACCGTCGTGGGCGTCCGCGCCCAGGGCTTCACCGCGACCACCGACGAGAGCGCCGTCGCCGAGGCGGACACCGTCGTGATCTGCGTGCCCACCCCGCTGTCCGAGCACGGCGGCCCCGACCTCACCATGGTCGAGAGCGCCTGCGCGGCGATCGGCCGCCACCTGCGGCCCGGCACCCTGGTCGTCCTGGAGTCGACCACCTACCCGGGCACCACCGACGAGATCGTCCGGCCCCTCCTGGAGAAGTCCGGGCTCACCGCAGGCCGCGACTTCCACCTCGCCTTCTCGCCGGAACGCGTCGACCCCGGCAACAAGGTCTACGGCATCCGCAACACCCCCAAGGTCGTCGGCGGCCACACCCCCGCCTGCGCCACCGCCGCCGCGGCCTTCTACGGCAAGTTCGTGGACACCGTCGTCCAGGCCACCGGGACCCGCGAGGCCGAGATGGCCAAGCTCATCGAGAACACCTACCGGCACGTCAACATCGCGCTGGTCAACGAGATGGCCGTCTTCTGCAACGAGCTCGGCATCGACCTGTGGGACGCCATCTCCTGCGCCGCCACCAAGCCGTTCGGCTACCAGGCGTTCCGGCCCGGCCCCGGCGTCGGCGGCCACTGCATCCCCATCGACCCCAACTACCTCGCCCACAAGGTCCGCACCCTCGGCTACCCGTTCCGCATGGTCGAACTGGCCCAGGAGATCAACACGCGCATGCCGCGCTACGTCGTGGAACGTGCCCAGCACCTCCTGGACCGGTCCGGCCAGACCCTCACCGGCGCCCGCGTGCTGCTGCTCGGCGTCACCTACAAGGCGGACATCGCCGACCAGCGGGAGACCTCCGCCCGCGACGTCGTCAGACGCCTGCGGGCCCGCGGCGCCCTCGTCACCTACCACGACCCGTACGTGCCCGAGTGGTCCGTCGACGGTACGGCCGTCCCCTCGGCCGCCGACCTGCCGTCCGCCCTGGACGCCACCGACCTCGCCATCCTCCTCCAGCGGCACCGGATGTTCGACCTGGACGAGATCCAGCGGCACGCCCCGCTGCTCCTCGACACCCGCGGCGCCGCCCGCCCGCAGCCGCACGTCGAACGCCTCTGACCGACGGCCCCGATTTCCCCGTTCCCACACCCCAGGAGTGCTTCCATGTGCGGTATCGCCGGGTGGGTCGACTTCGCCCGCCCCGTCGACCACGCCCTCGCGCGCGCCATGACCGACACGATGGCCCGGCGCGGCCCCGACGCGGAGGGAGTCTGGACCGACGACCACGTGGCCCTCGGCCACCGCCGGCTCTCGATCATCGACCTCGAAGGCGGCTGCCAGCCCATGGCCGCCGACGAGGGCCCCGGCGCCCGCGCCGTCCTCACCTACAGCGGCGAGACCTACAACTTCCAGGAACTGCGCGGCCGGCTGACCGGCCTCGGCCACCGCTTCGCCACCCGCAGCGACACCGAGGTGGTGCTGCGCGCCTACCTGGAGTGGGGCCCGGCGTTCGTGGACCGGCTCGAAGGCATCTACGCCTTCGCGATCTGGGACCGCGACCGCGAGGAACTCCTCCTCGTCCGCGACCGCATGGGCGTCAAACCCCTCTACTACGCCGAGACGCCCTCCGGTGTCCTCTTCGGCTCCGAACCCAAGGCGATCCTCGCCCACCCCGCGTTCCGGCCCGTGCTCGACGCGGACGGCCTGCGGGACATCCTCTCCGTGGCCAAGGTCCCCGGACACGCCGTCTTCCGCGGCATGCGCGAGGTACCGGCCGGCTGCCTGGTCCGCGTCGACCGCACCGGCCTCACCGAGGAGCGCTACTGGCGGCTCCGGGTCGCCGAGCACACCGACTCCCTGGACGACACCGTCCGCACGGTCCGCGACCTGCTCGCCTCCGTCGTGGAACAGCAGATGGTCTCCGACGTCCCCCTGTGCACCCTGCTCTCCGGCGGCCTCGACTCCAGCTCGCTGACCGCGCTCGCCGCGCACACCGCCCGCACCAAGGGCCACGGCCGCATCCGCTCCTGCTCGGTCAGCGACCCCGACCTCGACGGCACCGCCGGCCCCGACGCCAACGAGGACCACGTCTACGCCCGTCTGCTCGCCGAACACGTCGGCTCCGAGCACAGCGAACTCCCGCTCAAGGCCCCCGACCTGCTCGACCCGGCCCTGCGCGCGTCCGTGCTGCGCGCCTACGACCTGCCCATCGCCAAGGGCGACGAACACGCCTCGCTGCACCTGTTGTTCGGCATCGTCCGGCAGCACTCCACCGTCGCCCTGTCCGGCGAGTGCGGCGACGAGGTGTTCGGCGGCTACCGCTGGCAGCGCGACCCCGACGCGGTCTTCTCCACCACCTTCCCCTGGGTCCACGAGGGCCGCCACAACTACCAGGGCAACGAGGTCGTCTTCACCCCCGACCTGCTCGCCAAGCTGGACCTCGGCAGTTACGAACGGGACTGCCACAGCGCCGCCGTCGCCGAGATCGACGCCCGCCGGCACCTGGACGACCCCGCCGAGGCCCGCTACCGCGAGGTCACCTACCTCGCCCTCACCCGCCACGCCCAGGTCCTCTTCGACCGCAAGGACCGCATGAGCATGGCCTGCGGCCTGGAGGTCCGCGTCCCGTTCGCCGACCACCGGCTGGTCGAGTACACCTTCAACATCCCCTGGGCGATGAAGAGTTTCGACGGCCGGGAGAAGAGCCTGCTGCGCGCCGCCATGAAGGACCTGCTGCCCACGGCGGTCGCCCAGCGCGTCAAGACGCCGTACCCGTCCATCCGGGCCGAGGCCTACAACCGCACCCTGCGCGAGCGCCTCGCCGACCTCGTCTGCACCGGCACCGGCCCGCTCGACCCCTTCTTCTCGCCCGACCTGAAGACACGGGTACGACGGGACGGGGCCGCGGCGCTGGAGGAGGGCATGAGCCGGGCCGCGCTGGAGACGACCCTCCAGCTGGACGAGTGGCTGCGCGCGTACGACGTGGACGTCGTGCTCTGAGCCGTACCGGCCGCCGGACCCGGACCGTACCCGCCTGGGCATGGACGGGTCAGGTCCGGCGGCCATACTGGTCCGCATGGAACGCATCGGGGGATACCTCGTCGAGCGCCGGCTCGGCGAGGGCGGCATGGGCACGGTCTATCTCGCACGGACGCGCGGCGGGCGGGCCGTCGCGCTGAAGGTGGCCAAGGCCGAACTGGCCGCCGACCCGGTGTTCCGCGAGCGGTTCCGCAGCGAGGTGGAGGCGGCCCGCGCGGTCGGCGGCTTCCACACGGCGCCGGTGGTGGACGCCGACGTCGACGGCGACCCGCTCTGGCTGGCCACCGCCTACATCCCCGGCCCCACCCTCGCCGAGCGGCTCGCCGCCGAGGGTGCCATGGACGAGCCCCGGCTGCGGTCCCTGGGCGCCGCCCTCGCCGAGGCGCTGGAGTCCATCCACTCCTGCGGCCTGGTGCACCGGGACCTCAAGCCCGGCAACATCATCATGGCCGCCGACGGGCCGCGCGTCCTGGACTTCGGCATCGCCCGGGCCGTGGAGTCCACCCGCCTCACCGCCACCGGCACCGCCTTCGGCACCCCCGGCTTCCTCGCCCCCGAGCAGGCCCTCGGCCACGATGTGACCGGCGCCGCCGACGTGTTCGCCCTCGGCGCCGTGCTGGTCGCGGCGGCGGGCGGCGCCGCCTGGGGCGAGGGCACGCCGATGGGGCTGATGTACCGCTCGGTGCACGAGCCGCCGGACCTGTCCGCCGTACCGGCCGCGCTGGCGGACCTGGTCTCGGCGTGCCTGGCGAAGGATCCCGCGGACCGGCCCACGCCCACCGCGCTGCTGGACCGGCTGACGGACCCGGCACCGGCGTACCCGCCGACCGTCCTCGCCCCGCCGCAGACGACCCCGCCGCAGACGACGCCTTCGCAGGTACCCCCTCCGCAGTCGCATCCTTCGCCGGCGATGACGCCCCCGCGGCCGCTGACGCCCCCACAGGCAGTCGGGCCGGCCCAGGCGTTCACCCCGCAGGCCTTCACCCCGCCCGCGTACCCCGCCACACCTCCGCACCTGCCCGCGCAGCCCGCCACACCCACGCACCTGCCCGCGCAACCCCTCACCCCGCCGCCGCCCGGGTTCGGGCCGCCGCCCGTGCCGTACGGCGGCGGCTACGGCAACCCCGAGGCCGTGCTCGCCGACGCGCAGTCCGGCGTGATGGTGGGCGCCGCCGGGGTGCTCCTCGAAGTCGCGGGCGCCGCCGCCGACTTCCCCTGGGACGAGATCGCCCACGTCGAACGCCACTGGCGCGGCCACCGCCTCACCGTCACCGTGCGGCTGTGGGACGGCGGGGTGTACTCCTGTGAGCTGAACGCCCGCCGCAGGGCCCGGCTGACCGCCTGGCTGACCCAGCTCGACCCGGTCCTCGCCCGGTACCTGACCCGCTAGGAGCGCACGGCCAACCGCCGTGACGACCGCACGACTTGGCCCGTACAGGCTTGAACCGGCCGGGTCCTGGGCACGGACCTCCTACCGGCGTCGAGCCGGGCGGTGTCGGCAGGAGGAGGGCGTCATGGACCGTCGGATCCGGGTGCGTGTCAGCCGGCGGCCGGCCGCGCCGCGCGGGCAGGAGATCGACCGCAGGACTCCCTCGGGGCGCATCCTGCCGTACTGACCCGGTGGGCCGCCGCGGCCGGCGCCGTGCGCAGCGGCTCCGGCGGGGCCGGCCCGTCCGGCGCCGCGCTCGCCGTGACCGCCGAACCCACCGGCCACAGCTCGGTGTTGCACAGCTGGGACGCCTCCCGCGGGATCTCCCACGCCTGTTCCGGGGTACAGCCGTGCGCCGCCACCAGGATGCCGCGGGCCCGGTCGATCACCGGTCGCGAGTCCACGCGTGCCGCAGCTGCTCCACCTCCCGGCCCGGCACGTCCACTTGCCCGGCGCGCTCCTGCGCCCCCGTGGACGCGCCCCGGTCGGACACGTCCGCGGGCCGGGCGGCGCCCGGCGTGTCCTCGGGGTCCGGTCCCACGAGCTCCGGTACCCGGCGCGGCTGTCCCCGCCGGCCGGTGACCCGTACCGGTACGCCGTGCCGGCGGCCCTGCGCGCTCGGCGTGTTCAGCACGGACGTCTCCGCCGTGTCTAGGAAGAACACGGCGGAGACGAGGCCCGGCGGGCGCCCGGCCGCGGACCGGTTCGCCGTGCGCGGTCAGCAGGGCCCGGCCGCCCTCCGTGCGGCCCTCGACGGCAAGGGGTACGGGCCGTCCGGGGTGCGAGGCGCCTGCCGCCGAGGTCGGGTTTCCGTTCCGCTCCGCCGTCCGTCGTTCACCCCCCGTCCGCCCCCGGTGCCGTGACCCACACCCGCATCGGGGCGAGCGAGGCGCATACTGGACGCTCAAGAACCTGTGCGCTGGGAGACGACGTGAGCGGACCCGAGCCGGCGTGGCCCCCGCCGACCGTCGCCGTGCCACAGCCCGCGGTGCCGCGGCTCGATGTGCAGCCGCTGGCCGGGCGGACCGGATTTCGGGCGGCGGGCGAGGTCAGCCTGCCCACGCGCAGCATCTGGGAGCGCGCGCTGGACCGGGCCGTTCGCGAGGGCGAGGACGTGTATTACTTGGAGCTTTCCGCGCTGACCTTCGTCGACGTCGCCGGTGTCGGCGCCCTGGCGGACGCCGCCCGCAGCCTCGGCGGCCGGCGCCGTCTGGTGCTGGACCGGCCGCCGGACACCGTGCCACGCATACTGGACCTGCTGTGGCCCGGCCTGCCCGGGATCGAGGTGGCCCCGTGAGGACCGCGACGGCCGACCCCATGGAGCCCGCCGAGCCGTTCGTGCACCCGGCGCTGTTCTACGGCGACACGCACGAGTACCTGTCCGGCACCGTGCCCTTCGTCCGGGCGGCGCTGGCGGCGGGCGACCCCGTCGCGGTCGCCGTCCCCGCCGAGAACCTGGGGCTGATCCGGGACGAGCTGGGCGCCGACGGCGCCGCCGTGCGCTGGCTGGACATGCGGGAGGCCGGCCGCAACCCCGGCCGGATCATCCCCGGGGTGCTGCGCGCCTTCGCCGACGCCCAGCCGCCCGGCCGGCGGGTCCACATCATCGGCGAGCCGGTCTGGGCGGGCCGCAGCCCGGCCGAGTACCCGGCCTGCGCCCAGCACGAGGCGCTGATCAACGCCGCGTTCCGGGGTCGCGAGGTCACCATCCTGTGCCCCTACGACACCGCCCGCCTCGACGAGCGCGCGCTCGCCGACGCGCACGCCACCCACCCGGTCGTCGTCCCGGCCGGCTCCGGCGCGCGGCACCCCAGCGCGGCCTACGACCCCGACGGCGTGATCGCCCGCTACAACGAGCCGCTGCCGCCCGCCCCCGGCGCCGCCCCGGACGTGTTCCAGGTCGCCTTCGACGAGGACTCCCTGTCCACGGTCCGGCACCTGGCCACCGACCACGGCGCCCGCCTCGGCCTGGCCGGCCTGGCCCTGGAGAACCTGGCCCTGATCACCGCCGAGCTGACCACGAACAGCGTGGTCCACGGCGGTGGCACGGGCGTGCTCACGGTGTGGCCCGAGGACGGGTACGTGCTGTGCGAGGTCCGCGACAAGGGGTGCCTCACCGACCCCCTGGCCGGCCGCCGCCCCGCGAGCCGCGACCAGCGCGGCGGACGCGGGCTGCTGATGGTCAACCTCCTCGCCGACCTGGTGCGGACCCACACCGGTGCGCAGGGCACGACCATCCGGTGCCACCTGCGCCGCTGAGATGCCCGCGCGCGGGACTGCTCAGGCCGCGAGCGGATCCAGCATCAGCGGCTCGATCCGGCCCTCCAGCATCGCGCCCAGGCCCTGGGCCGCGCACACGTCGGGCCGCTCGGCGATGTGCACCGGCATCCGGGTGGCCTGCCGCAGCATCTGGTCGAAGCCGGGCAGCAGCGCCGAGCCGCCGACCATCGTGATCCCGCGGTCGGCGAGGTCGGCCACCAGATCGGGCGGGCAGCCCCGCAGCACCTTGCCGATGCCGTCCAGGACGGCCGTGAGCAGGGTCTGGATCGCGTCGCGCACGGCCGCGGTGTCCACCCGCACACTGCGCGCCAGCCCCGTCACCACGTCCCGGCCCTGGATCTCTGCGGACACCGGGCCGTGCGGGGACAGCCCGTTGCCGGACAGCGCCAGCTGCAGCGGCCGTACCGCCTGGCTGGGCAGCATCAGCGCGTGCTCGTGCCGCAGGTGCTGCACGATCGCGGCGTCCACGGCCTCCCCGCCCACCGGGATCCGCTCGGCGGCGACGATGGAACCCAGCGAGAGCACCGCGACCTGGGTCGCCGCCGCCCCGCACACCATGATCATGCTGGCCTCGGGCCGTTCCACCGGCAGCCCGCACCCCACGGCGGCGGCGATCAGCGTGTCCACCAGCTCCACCCGGCGCGCCCCCAGCCCGACCAGCGTCTCGATCGTCGCCCGCTGGGCCAGTGGATCCGCGTCGTGCGGGGCACAGGCCGCCGCCCGCAGCCGGGGCTTGCGGCGCAGCGCCCGGCGCATCTTGTCGCCGAGCAGGTGCCGCAGCATCCGCTGGGCCATCTCGATGTCCACCACCGTGCCGCCGGAGATGGGCCGTACGACCCTGATGTAGTCCGGGGTGCGTCCCGTCATCCGCTCCGCGAACTCGCCCACGGCGATCAGCCCGCCGGTGCGCATGTTCACGGCGGCGACCGAGGGCTGATCCACGACCAGCCCGGCGCCCTTCACATACACCCGGGTGCGGGCCGCGCCCAGGTCGACGGCGAAGTGGCAGCGGCGCAACTGCTCCAGGCTGACGGTCACGGTGGATCCTCCCGAGTGCGGTGGCCTTGGGGCCCCGCCCGATTCGGCGGGCTCACTGGCATCCTGCGCGGGCCGGGAGACGGACGCCCGCTGTGCGCGCCCGGGCGGGGCGCCGCTGAACGGGCGTATTTCCGGGCCGTACCGGTGTGTCGGCGGGTCACAGCGAGCGCGCGGCCTCCAGCAGCGGCTCCAGCGACGCGACGGTCACCTCGCTGCCGGCCTCCCGCAGACCGCGCCGCCCGGCCGCGCCGGGCGCGTACCCGATGAAGCGCAGGCCGAGCTGCTGGGCGGCGGTGACCTCGGCGACCGAGGAGCTGATCAGGACCCCCGAGCGGGACGGCGTACCGCGCACCCGCAGGGCGCGCAGCAGGCAGTCCGGGTGGGGCGTCAGCAGGCTCAGGTCGTCGCGGCGGCCGTGGATGCCCGCGAGCGGCAGCCGGTAGGGCTCCAGATAGCGGTGGACGGCCTGCGTGCACACGTCCGTCACCACGCTCACCCGGCGGCCGGACCGGTGCAGGGCGCGGACGAGCGCCAGGGAGCGGTGCGTCGTGGGCGCGTCCGGCACGGCCCGCAGCTCCAGCTCGTCGAGGCGCGCCCGCAGCAGCGGGCCGAGCCGGTCGTGGGCGAAGGCCCGCAGCAGGTCCAGCGGGTGCGGGAACGCCTCCTGGCCGGGTGCGCCCGCCACCGGCAGCGGCCGGCCCGCCAGGGCGGCCTGCGGATCGCGGTGGTCGGACACGACCGACAGCAGGTCGAGCACGGCCTCCCGCGCCGTCTGCGCCGGGAACAGCCGGGCCAGCGGCCCGTCGAAGCCGACCAGTACCGTCTCCGCGTCGCCGAGCAGTGCCGACAGCCGCCGCCGCGACGGCACCGGCGGCTCCGCCTCCGGGGCGGGCGCCCACTCCGGGACCAGCTGCACCGTGTACGACACCGCGAGCCCCGGCACCGGCCAGCCGTCCACCCCCGCGTTCACCGCCCGCTGGGCCGCGCCCGCCCGGCGCAGCGGATAACGGCGGGTGACCGGGGCCGCCGCGGCCCGCAGACGCTCCAGCAGCAGCCCGCGGACACCGTCGGCCTCGGCGCGGACGAACGCCACCGGGTCCTCGACCCGCCAGGACAGCTTCACCGCGGCCTGGAACGCGCCCTTCCCCGAACTCGGCAGGGACACGATCTGCCGGGCCTCGTGCGGGGCGAGATCCACCGAGTAGTACGTCTCCGGACGCGGCGGACGCGTGCCGTACGGCTGGATCGGGTCGAGCAGCGTGAGCGGGCCGCCGGGCCGGGTGTGCACCACCGCCGTACGGCCCGGCGTGGGCACGCCCAGCTCCCGAAGGTCGTGCGCGATGAACGGCCCCTGCACCAGGTCCCGCTCCCCGGCGTCCGCCGGCCCCGCCCCTGGCAGGCAGTACCAGGCGGCCGGCGGGCTGTCCGGGGCGCTGTCGCCGAACACCGGCCGGAACCGCGGGGAGCGCCGGGCGGCGGAGCTGGCGGCGAAGTCGTCGTACAGGGCGGGCGGTACGACCACCACACAGTCCGCCGCCGCCTCAGGCGGCCGGGCGGACGGCTGCCCGAACGTCACCCGCAGCCGCGGCGGATCGGTCAGCCGGGTCAGCGCGTGGGGCAGCTCGCGCAGTACGGCGACGAGAACGGGCAGCAGGTACGCACCCGGCTCGGCCCGCACCAGGTAACCGTCCGGCCGGACCTCCACCGCGTACTGCCGGGGGCTCAGCGAACCACGCGAGAGGATCTCGTGCACCGCGGCTTCGAGGGTGATCCGGGCTTCGGGGCGGCCGGTGAGGTCGTCGGCCGTGAAGTGGATCTCGGGGCGGCCGACGGGGGCGTCGGCCGGGGAGGGCGTTCCGGTGGAGTGCGCGGGGCTCTGGGCCGGGGCCGGGGAGCGGTGCCGCGAGTACCGGGGCAGGTCGCGGAGCCGGCCGGCTCCGCGTAGTTGGGCATCCAGCCGGCCGGTGAGCAGGTCCGCCACGGCCGCGTCCAGTTCCTCGGCGAGCCGTGGCGGAACGGACAGGCCTTCACCGGGGAGCGACAGCTGTTGTGAGCCGGCCGGGCCCCGGTGCATGGTGCGCACGAGCTGCCCCAGCGCGTACAGGGTCTCGGCGAGGTCGGCAGCGCCCGACGTCCTGATGTCGAGGCAGGTGAGGACCGGCCCGTCGGGGGTGAGGACGATGTCCGACGCGTCCAGCCGGCCGAGCGGCCGGCCGTGCGCGCCCAGGGCGTCCACGGCTTCCACGAGCGGGGGGACGACGGCGACGAGTTCAGCGGGGGGCAGGCCGTGCGGTGCCTTCGCGAGCCGTTGGCGCAGGCTGCGTCCGTCGACGAACTCCCGGACGATGTAGGGGACGTCGCCCTGGACGCCGTGGTCCGTGACCGCCGCGACGCGGGGATGGCGGACGTCGCCGAGTCGCCGGGCGATGTCCGGGAAGCCGTCGCGCAGCCCCTGCGGCAGGTGCCGGTACCGCCGCACCAGGACCGTCTTGTCGTCGTCCTGTGTGTCCGCGGCCAGCCAGTCGGTGCCCTGGGTTCCCGTCGGCCGTGTCAGCCGGTACCGCCCCGCGAACAACCCGCCCGGGGCCCCGTCGGACAGGCCGGCCGCCGACAGCCGTCGCACGCTGTCCTCGCTGAGCGTGGCGAACGGGTCGGCCTCCGCCGCCGTGGCCGCCCCGCGCGCGGACGGGACCACCGCGCGGAACTCGCCCGGGGCGCGGCCCGCCCGGTGGTCGATGAACTCGCCGATGCGGTCGAGGAGTTCGCCGGTGCGGTGGCGTTCGGTGCGGGGCAGGCCGAGGAGGAGCAGCTCGCGGACGCCGTCCCGGAAGGCGTAGGAGCCGGGCGGACCGCCCGGATCGGTGGTGAGCATGCCGCTGAGGATGACCTCGGCCAGGTGCCGGGGCCGCGGATCCGGTGCGACCGCCGCCTGGACCAGCCGCATCACCGGCAGGTCGGGGCGGCCCACCGCGAGGTGGCCGGCCAGCCGCACCGCCTCGGGGGACGCGGTCGCCCGGAACCGCAGGACCAGCTCCTCGGCGGACAGCAGCCCGACGTCCGTGCGGTCCTCGGCGTCCCCCGGCAGCGGACGGCCCAGCCGGGCGGCGGCACCGGGGATCTCCGCTCCGCCCTGCGTGGTGAGCAGCGCCGCCCAGTTCGCCAGCCACCTCGGCTCCGGCTCCAGCACGGGCAGCGGGACGGTGGCGTCCGCCACGGTGAACTCGTCCGTCTCGGGCCGCTCGTACGGCGTGAACGCGAGCGCCGCCGTGGGCGCGGCGGGGTGCGGGGCCGACAGGGTGCCCGGACTGGTGGGCAGGGCCGTGTTCCGCCACAGGTGCTCCGGGAGCGGCTGTACGACGGCCAGGGGCATCCGGCGTGCCCAGCGGTGCAGGGTGGCGTACCACCGGGTGCCGGCGGGGCCCTCCCGCCACTGCGGGCCCATGCAGTCGCTGATCAGCAGGGTGACGGTCCGGCCGTCGGCGGGAGCGTGCGGGTCGGGTCCGTGCACGGTGCCGTCGGCGGCGGCCCGGTACAGGGTGACCGTGCGGAACGCGCCCGACTGGGCCAGCACCGTGTGCAGTTCGCGGACCAGGGGGCGCCAGACCGGCATCGTGGGCCCGGCGTCGTACACCAGGTTCAGGCGCAGCCAGCGCTCCCGGGCGGGGCGCAGCACCGGCAGCCACCAGGCGGGGTCGGCGCCGAGGCGGGCGATGCGGTCGGCGGTCGCCGGCTCGTCCAGTTCCCGGCCCACGGGCGCGTCGGTGCGGCGTGCCAGCGGGCGCAGCGCGCGTTGCAGCGCGAGCGGGTGGCGCAGCATCGGCGGCGCGGGGGCCAGCAGCGGGCTGTGGGGCCGGTCTCCCGCCGGTCCGGGACGGCGGGAGGGCAGGTGGAGGGGGACGCGGGACGGCGGCCTGGTGGCGGGGCGGGCTTCGGGCGGCGGGGTGCGTTCCTTCGGGGGCGGGACCGGTCCGGGCTCCAGCGCCGTCTCCCGGGGCTCCGGGGGAACCGGTTCGGGGGGTGTCCCGTCGGTGCCGTCGGGTGTGCCGCCGGCCGCCTCCATCTGCCGGGCCAGCCAGAGCAGTTCGGCCAGTTCCCGGGGGCTCGGACGCACCCCGTGGGCCGCCGCGGCCAGGATGTCGGCCAGGCGGACCAGCGGATCCGGGGAGCCGGACGGTTCGGCGGCCTCGGCGGGGTCAGAAGACATCGGACTGTGTCGTCGGCCCCAGGTACGGCATCAGCTGCTCGGCGAGCCGGTCCAGGGACTCGGCGTCCAGGTCGGCGGAACGGGCCAGGTAGATCGCGTTGAGGAGCTGGTCCGTGGCCAGGTCGCCGACGCCCGACCGGGACAGGAAGCGCTCGATCAGGGTGCGGGCGTACGCGTCCGGCTCGCCCAGGTGTGCGCGGACGATCTCGGCGAGGTGCCGGTCGTCCGGCTGGCGCAGGTGCAGCGTGACGCACCGGCGCAGGAAGGCGGGCGGGAACTCGCGCTCGCCGTTGCTGGTGAGGACGACGAACGGGAAGGTCCGGCAGCGCACCCGGCCGCGGGCCACCGGGACCCGCTCGTCCGTGCCGTCGGCCAGCACCTCGGCGACACCGTCCGGCGTGAGCCGCGAGGCCCGCACCAGCTCCGGGATCTCGTACTGGCCCTCCTCCAGCACGTTCAGCAGGTCGTTCGGCAGGTCGAGGTCGCTCTTGTCGATCTCGTCGATGAGCAGCGCGCGGGGACGGCCGTAGGGCAGCAGCGCGGTGCCGAGCGGACCGAGACGCAGATGGTGCTCGATGCCCGACCGGTTCTCCGTGCCCCCCGTGTCCGCCGTGCCCTTCGTGGCCTCCTGCCGGGCCGCGTACAGCCGGGAGAGCGGGTCGTACTGGTAGAGGCCGTCGTGGAGGGTGCTGCGGCTGGTGATGTTCCAGCGCAGCACCGGGCCGAGCCGCAGCTCCCGGGCGACGGCGTACGCCAGCGAGGACTTGCCGGTGCCGGGCGGGCCGGTGACCAGCAGCGGACGGCGCAGGTACAGGGCCGCGTTGACCAGCTGGACCGTCTCCCGTGTGGCCTGGTACGTCTCGGCGCGGTGGGTGCGGTCGGGGGAGACGGCGGAGGCGTCGGCGGCCGCGTCCGGCGCCGGGAGCACCGGACCGCCGTCGAAGGCCCGCCAGGGCGGCGGCGGGGGCAGCTTCGTGATGCCGTCGTGCGGCTCGTTCGTACCGGTGTAGACGGGCCACAGGGGCATGGGCTCTTCTTCTCCGTGGGGGGGCGGTTCGGTCGTGCGGTCGGTCAGGCGACGGGCGAGTGCAGGCTCGCGGTGGTCTCGGGGAAGCAGCGCGGGTCGTCCCACAGCAGCTGGAGGTCTCTCGCCCAGTGCCGGTCGGGTTCTTCGGCGGCGTCCGCGGTGAGCCGCAACGACAGGATGTGCCGGGGGAGTTCGGCGGGCGGGACACCGGTCACCGAGGCGGTGAGCTGGTCGAGGAACGCGGCACCCGGGCAGGACGGCTCCCCGGCGGGCGGATCGGGGCAGGGGGTGTCGTCCTCGTGGCCGGGGCAGTCGGAGCCGGTGCGGGGCCACAGCAGGACGGGGACGGGGACGTGGAGGCCGACCTCGAAGTGCTGCCGGGCCGCCGTGGGCGGGGTCGCGAAGCCCGCCAGCCCGGCTTCGCCGTCCCAGAGCCGTTTGCGCAGGCTCTGCGGTCGCTCCCGGGTGCCGCACTCGACGCGGTGCACCTCGACCGCCCCGCCCGCGTCCAGTCTCTGCCACTTCTTGCGCAGCTGGTGGCGCAGCCGGCCGCTGTGGTGGCGGGCACGGTCGGTCACCACCAGGGGGTAGGCGCAGCCGAGGGGCGTGCTGTCGTCCGCGCCGCACTCCCAGTGCGCCACCGCCTCGTTGAGCCACTCGCGCGGCAGGACGAACGTCACCAGTTCGTCGGCGTCGGGCGCGAGGTGGGCCACGGCCTCGTCGATGCGGTTCTGGACGTAGGCCCGCACCGCGTTCCGCGGCAGCCGGCGGGCGCCCACCGGGCGGCGCCGGCCGTCGCGGTACGCCGACACCTCCACGGTGACCTGGTCGGGACCGGCGCCGCTGTGGTCGATCTCCACGACGACCGGGGACCAGGCCGGCGTGTCGGACGCCGCGGGGGCCGAAGGGACCGCCGTCGGGGCTGCCGCGTCGGGGGCCGGCGGGGCGGCCGGGGTCGGGGGAGCCGTCGGGGGCGAAGAAGCCGCCGGGCCCGCCGGGGACCGTAACGCCGTTTCCCCGTCGAGCAGTTCCCGGAGCCGGTCGGCGAACCGGGTCACCGCTCCCGGGTCCGGGACCTCGCCCTGCACATAGGCGGCGGCCGCCCCCAGGGAGGGGAAGCCGCCCGGGGGCAGGGGCGGCCCGAAGGGGCCGACCGCGTCGACGTACAGCCGGTTCGGGTCGCACACCCGCTCGGACGCGGCGGCGGCCCGGCGCAGCAGGCCGTCCAGCCGGCCGCGGGCGTCGTGCCGGTGGCCGGGGCCGGGCACCAGCTCGCCCAGCGCGGGCCAGTACCGGGCCATCACGTCCGGCGGCAGCATGCGGCCCTTGCGTACGTCCGGCGTGTCCGAGGCCGCGGTGACCATGCCGGCGACCCTGCCGTCCGGCAGCGTCGCCGCCGCCCCGCTGAACCCGCCGACGAGCGGCTGCCCGTGCCCGTTCCACGCCACCAGCTCCAGCCACTCCCCGGCGATCAACTGACCGGACACCGCCTGGTACTCGGCGAGGGTGCCCTCGTCGTAGCCCTCGGGGAAGCCGTACGCGATCAGTTTGGGGTACGGCTCGGTGTACGCGGCCTGGGGCGGCGCGAATCCGGCCGGGGCGAGCGGGACATCACGGTCCAGTTCGAGGACGGCGACATCGCCGGGGTCGGTGACCGCGCCCGCCCAGCCGCCGTGGACGACGACGGAGGCGGTCAGCTCGCCCAGCCCCCGGGCGTTCGGGAAGGACACGGTGACCGCCGCCCGGTCGCTGCACCGGACGACATGGGCGCAGGTGAGCACCCGGCGGCCGGTGATCAGGAAGCCGGCCCCCACCTCGTGGCCGCAGGCGATGCGGGCGTGCCAGGCGGCGCTGTGCATCACCGGTCGGCGGCCTCCGGGCCGGGCACGGCCGGCGCCGGCACACTCTGCCCGGGTACGGCCGGCGCGGTCCGGTCGGGTACGCCCGGCCGGGACTCCCCGGACGCGGCCTGCTCCGGCTGCCGCCCCGGCGACCAGCTGAGCTTGACGACGAGGTGGCCCTCCGCCGAACCCTTCGCGATCACGGCACCGGCCTCGGCGGACAGCCGTACGCCGAACTCGATCTCCACCGCGTCGGGGCGCAGACTGCCGTCCCGGAAGACCCGCAGCGCGGCCGCCGCCGCCGCGCGGACGCCGTCCAGCGCGCCCTCGAAGGTGCGCGCGGCCTGCGCGGGTCCGTCACCGCGCGAGACGAGGCGGGCACCCGACCGGGTGGTGCCCGCGCCCTCCACGACGACGAGCGCACCGTCCTCGGTCCTGAACTCCACCAATCCGTCCATCGCGGTGCCCGCTCCCCCGTCGTACCTGACCAGTGACACCGCCCATGTTACGGACGGTGCCGACGGTGTCACATGTTCGGCGGTGCGCGGCGGGACGTCCACCGGGGGTGGCGAAAACCCGCCAGGGCGCCTTTCCGTCAGTTCCGGTCAACTCACCTACAGAAGAAGGCGCCTCACACTCGTCCCAGCACTCGACGCACTCGACACGGACGAGAAGAGGCGTGGATGAGCACAGGACCAGTCAGACGCGGGGCGGCCCTGCTGGCGGCGGGACTGGTGAGCGCCCTGCTCCCGGCCGGCCCGGCGGTCGCGGCCCGGCACACGCCCGGCCCCGGACCCGGCGGCCGCGACACCGCCACCGTCACCCTGGTCACCGGCGACAAGGTGACCGTCACCGGCCTCGGACACGGCAGAGGGACCGTCACCGTCCAGCGGCCGCGCGGGGCCACCGGCGCCGTCCGGACCCAGCGCAGCGACGGGGACCTCACCGTCGTACCGGACGAGGCGCTGCCGTATCTGCGCGCCGGCACCCTGGACCGGCGGCTGTTCGACGTCAGCGGGCTGATCCGGCAGGGGCTCACCGACGCGGAGTCCGACGCGCTGCCGCTCATCGTGACCTACGACAAGGGCGTACGGGCCGCGACCCCGGCCGGCGCCGAGCGGACCCGCGCACTGCCCAGCCTGCGCGGGACCGCCGTGGCGGCCGGCAGGGGCCGTACCTTCTGGCGGTCGTTCACCCGGACGCCCGGCATCGACAAGGTGTGGCTCGACGGGCGGGTCTCGGCCGAACTCGCCGAGAGCAACGGGCAGATCGGCACGGCGGCGGCCTGGGACGCGGGGCTGACCGGCAAGGGCGTCACCGTCGCCGTCCTGGACACCGGCGCCGATCTCGGCCACCCCGACCTCGCGGGCCGGGTGAGCGCGACGAGGAGCTTCGTGGAGGGGCAGGAGGTCGCCGACCGCAACGGGCACGGCACCCACGTCACCTCCACCGTCGGCGGCAGCGGCGCCGCCTCCGACGGCCGGGAGAGGGGTGTGGCACCCGGCGCGGCCCTCGCCGTCGGCAAGGTGCTCGGCGACCAGGGCTCGGGCAGCGAGTCACAGATCATCGCCGGGATGGAGTGGGCCGCCCGGGACGTGCACGCCCGGATCGTCTCCATGAGCCTGGGCTCCACGGAGCCGAGCGACGGCACCGACCCCATGGCGCAGGCGGTGAACACCCTCTCGGCACAGACCGGCGCGCTGTTCGTGGTCGCCGCCGGCAACACCGGCGCCCCCTCCTCCATCGGCTCGCCCGGTGCCGCCGACGCCGCCCTGACCGTCGGCGCGGTGGACTCCGCCGACCAGGCGGCCCCCTTCACCTCGGCCGGCCCCCGGTCCGGTGACGCCGCCCTGAAACCCGACCTGGCCGCCCCCGGCGTCGACGTCCTCGCCGCCCGCTCCCGGCTCGTCCCCGGCTCGGGCGCCTACACGTCCATGAGCGGTACGTCGATGGCGACGCCACAGGTCGCGGGCGTCGCCGCGCTCCTCGCCGAGCAGCACCCCGACTGGACCGGCGGGCGGCTGAAGGACGCGCTGATGTCCACCTCGAAGCCCCTGGACGCCTCCGCCTACGTGCTGGGCGCGGGCCGGGTGAGCGTGCCGGACGCGGTGCGCGCGGCGGTCACCGCCACCGGCAGCGCCGACCTCGGCTTCCACACCTGGCCGTACGACGTGAACCGGCCGGTCACCCGGACCCTCACCTACACCAACTCCTCCTCGGAGCCGGTGGAGTTGAAGCTCGCGGTGCGGGGCGCCCCGGCGGGTGTCGCCACCCTCGCCGACGACACCCTCACCGTCCCCGCGCACGGCACCGCCTCCACCACCGTCACCGGTGACGGCTCGACGGCACCGGTGGGCGAGACCAGCGGACGGATCACGGCCACCGACCCGGCCGGAACGGCGGTCGCGCACACCGTGTTCGGGCTGGTCAAGGAGGAGGAGCGGTACACGCTCACCGTCCACGTCAGGGACCGTGCCGGCGCGCCCGCCGCCGCCGGCCTCACCGTGCGGCGGCTCGCCGCCGGCGCGGACCCCGAGGCCGCCCGCGTCGGCGAATCCGGCACACTCAGACTGCGGCTGAGGCCCGGCACCTACTCCGTCGCGTCCTTCCTCGACGTGCGCGGCAGCCACGGCGCCGACTCCCTCGGCCTCGGCTTCCTCGCCGCACCCGAGATCACCCTCGACCGGGACCGCGAGGTCACCCTGGACGGCCGCGCGCTGCGGGAGGTCCGCGCGAAGGCCGGCCGGCGCACCGAGACCCGCCAGCTCGTCATGGAGTACGACCGGACGGCGGACGGCACCGACCTGTCCGAGGCGGTCCAGGTGCCCCCCACGTACGACAGCGTCTTCGCCGCGCCCACCCCGAAGGTCACCCGCGGCGGCTTCGAGTACCGGACCGTGTGGCGGCTGGCGAAGCCGCTTCTGGAGGTCAGGGGCGTCGGCGAGGCCACCGTCCAGCCCGGCGGCACCCTCGTCGAGGGCCGCAGCAGGCTCCCGCTGGTGGACGTGGGCGACGGACCCGTCACCGGGGTGTCCGGAAAGGCCGTGCTCGCCCGCCTCGGCGACGGAGCCGACCCGGCCGCGCTCGCGCAGGCCGCGCAGGACGCCGGAGCCCGGGCCCTGTTCGTCACGGACGACGCGCCCGGCCGGCTGACGGCCTGGTGGGGCACCGACGACAACGCTGACCGGCCGCTGCAGATCGCCACCGTGAACCAGGCGGACGCGGCCCGCCTCAGGGCGGCGGGCCGGGTCGACATGACCGGCACGGCCGACCCGCCGTACGTGTACGACCTCTCCGAGGGCCACCGGGGCGCGGTCCCGGACCGGGACCTGACCTACGCGCCCGGCCACCGGCAACTCGCCGCCGTGCACGTGAGGTTCCACGCGGCGCGCCCGCGACAGGGCGGCGAGTTCCGGTACTCCCTCACCGACACGTTCCCCGTCGGCCTCGGCTTCCAGGAGCGCGTCGCGCTGCCCGCCGAGCGCACCGACTACGTCTCCACCGGCCCCGGCCAGCTGTGGCACGAGTCCGTCACCACCGCCGACGGCGCGCTGGAGGAGCGCAGCGGGCTCGTCCGCTACACCGGCGGCACCCGTCCGGTGCTGAACTGGTTCCGTCCGGTGTGGCACCCCTGGCTGGGCAGCGGACTCGGCTGGGGCCAGCAGCGCGCGGGGAACCGGATCCGGCTGAACGTGCCCGGCTGGGGCGACTCCGGGCCCGACCACACCGGCTTCGGCGACGTGTGGAGCGAGGACAGCGGAATGCGCCAGACCACCGCCGTCGACCTCGACGGCGTCCTGGTCGACCGTCGGACGGGTTCCGCCGCGTACGTGGAGGACGCGCCCGCCGACGCGCACACCTACCGGGTCGTCACCGACACGGAACTCGACGCCGGCCGGTGGCCGCTCGCGACCCGGGGACACACCGAGTGGACCTTCCGCTCGGCCGCCACCCCGGAGGACCACTGGACGTACCTGCCGCTGGTCAACCTCGCCTACGACCTCGACACCGACCTCGCCGGCACGGTGCCCGGCGGGCGTCGCGCAGGCGTCGGGTTCAGCGCGCGGTACGTCGCCGGGGCCGCCGGAACGGGCACGCTCGGCGGGGGGAGGCTGGAGGTGTCGTACGACGACGGCGCGACCTGGCGGACGGTCCCCCTGACCACCGGCCGCGGCGCCTCCTGGCGGGGCACGCTGACCGTGCCGCGCGGCGCGTCGTCCGTGTCGCTGCGGGCCTCGGCCCACGACGAGAAGGGGGGATCGGTGACGCAGGAGATCATTCGGGCGGTGGGGGTGAGGTGACCTGCGGCCGGGGAGGGTCCACGCGGTCCACGACGCCCCGGATCACCCCCAGTTCCACCAGGTCCTGGGGGCGGATGCGGAGCTGGTCCGCGGTCGGCCGGACCTCCTCCGGCCCGCGCTTCAGGATGGCGGCGGCGAGCTCCGGGGCGATCACCGAGAAGTAACTGTCCGGTGTGGCCCAGGTGTTGCCGGGCGCGGCCAGCGCGAGCGCGCCGCCGGATCCGCCCTCGCCGATGACGAGGGTGGTGACCGGCACCCGGGCGGCGGCCACCGCGCCGAACACCTCGGCGATCGCCGGGCCGGCGCCCTGCCGCTCGGCGTCCGCGTCGTTCGCGGCGCCCGGGGTGTCCACCAGCGTCAGCACGGGGATGCCGAGCCGGTCAGCGAGCCGGATCAGCCGGGCGGCGGTGCGGTACCCGGCGGGGCGGGTCGCCGCCCCGGTCTGCGCCGCGTACGCCACGGTACGGCCGTCCCGCTCGCCGAACCCGCACAGCATCCCGCCGGGGTCGGTGCCGCCGCACCGGTCCCCGCCGAGCGGGAGCCGGTCGGTGAAGTAGGCGTCCAGATAGGCGTGCGCCCGTGGCCGCGCGGCCGACCGGGCCGCCTCGACGGCCGCCCACCCGCTCCCGGGCAGCCCGCCGGGTCCGAGCGCGCGGGGCACGGGGGCGGGCGCCGGTTCCGCGGGTGCCCCGGCCAGCAGCCGCAGCCACCGCCCGAGCACGTCCTTCAGCTCGGCCGGTTCCACCGCCGCGTCCGCCGAACCCGCCGCGACCTGCGCCTCGGCCGTGTACGCGGCCGGGTCGGCGTCCGGTGGGCGGACCCGGGAGCCGGCGAAGCCGACCTGGGCGCCGGGCAGGGCGAGGACGATGTCCGCGTCGGCGCCGAGGGTGGCCCAGCCGCCGCCGGTCGTCGGGTCCCGCAGGACCGCGATCCGGGGCAGTCCGGCCTCCCGGGTGAGCGCGGACTGCCGGGCCACCCGCTGCAGCTGGGTCAGCGCGAGCATGCCCTCCTGCATACGGCTGCCCCCGGTCGCGATCAACGGCACGACCGGCAGCCGGTGTGCGCGGGCATGGGTGTACGCCGCCTCCAGCCGGTCCCCGGTGCGCTCGCCCAGCGAGCCGCCGAGGAAACCGAACTCGAAGGCGATCAGGACGGCCCGGGTGCCGTCGACGCTCGCGGTGCCGCACACCACCGACTCCTGCTCGCCGGTGCGCGCGGCGGCGCGGGCGCGCGAGGCGTCGTAGCCCTGCCAGCCGAGGGGGCCGTCCGGGCGTGACCGCCCGGACGGCGGGAGGAGTTCGCGGAAGCTGCCCGCGTCCGCGAGCAGCGCCAGCGCCTCCCGTGCCGAGAGCCGCTCAGGCATCGGCGAGGGCCCGCTTCATGATCTTGCCCATGTCGTTGCGGGGGAGGGCCTCCAGGTAGCGGACGACGCGCGGGCGCTTGTGCGGGGCCAGCCGCCGGGCCACGTGATCCGCCAACTCCTCGGCGGCGGGCGGCGATCCGGGATCGGCCGGGACGATCCAGGCCACGATCCGCTCGCCCAGGTCGGCGTCCGGCTCCCCGGTGACCGCGGCCTCCCGCACCCCCGGGTGCTCCAGCAGCGCGTTCTCGATCTCACCGGCCCCGATCTTGTAACCCCCGCTCTTGATCAGGTCGGTGGCCTTGCGCCCGACGATGCGGACGTAGCCGTCCGGCTCGCGCACCGCCATGTCGCCGGTGCGGAAGAAGCCGTCGGCGGTGAACGCGGCGGCGGTCGCGTCGGGCCGGTTCAGGTACTCCGTGAACAGGTTCGGGCCGCGCACCTGGATCTCCCCGACGCTCTCCCCGTCGTAGGCGGTGAGCTCCGTGCCGTCCTCCTCCACCAGCCGCAGCTCCACGCCCGGCAGCGGCACGCCGACCGTGCCGGCCCGGGCCTCGCCGTCGGCCCGCACGGCGGTGTTCATGAGCGTCTCCGTCATGCCGTACCGCTCGACCACCCGGCGCCCGGTGGCCGCCGCGATCCGCTCGTGGTCGTGCACCGGCAGCGCGGCCGAGCCGGAGACCAGCAGCCGGGCCCCGGCGAGCGCCTTGGCCAGCTCCGGATCGCCGGGCAGCGCCTCCGCGATCCGGTGGTACATCGTCGGCACCCCGAACACCATGGTCGCGCCGTCGTTCAGCTCGCGGGCCACGCCCTCGGGGCTGAACCGGCCCAGGTGCCGGACCGAGCCGCCGCGGCGCAGCGGGCCGAGGACGCCCAGCACCAGTCCGTGCACGTGGAACAGCGGCAGCCCGTGCACCAGTACGTCGTCGGCGGTCCACCGCCAGGCGTCGGCGAGCGCGTCCAGGGTGGTGGCGAGGGCACGGCGGGGCAGGACCGCGCCCTTGGGCGGGCCGGTGGTGCCGGAGGTGTAGACGACCAGCGCCGGGTCGCCGTCCGACGCCCGCTCCTGCGGCACGGCCCCGGATGCGGACGCGTCCACGTCGATCCGCGGCAGGTCGCCGAAGACGGGCGGCAGGTGCGCACCGGGCGCGGCGAGCACCAGGGCCGGCGCGCTGTCGGACAGGATGTGCGCCAGCTCCTTCTCGCCCGACTTCGGGTTGAGCGGCACCGCGGCCACCCCGGCGAGCAGCGCACCGGTCACCGCGACGGCGGTCTCCAGCTCCGGCACGGCCCACACGGCGACCCGGCCGGAGCCCTCGATGCGGGCGGCGAGGGCACCCGCGGCGCCCGCGAGCGCGCCGTACGTCAGGCTCCGTGGCCCGAACCGCAGGGCGACCCTCCCGCGGACGTCGCCCGGGGGGACCCCCGTCTCGCTGCGCTCGGCGGGGCCGCCCGTCAGGGCGGGGAAGAGGGAGGACACGGGGCGTACTCCTTACTGTCGACGGTGCCGACCGGGGACGACAGCACCCTTCCTACACCAGGAGCCGTGCCCCGACGACCGTGCCCCGGACCGGCGGTGACCGCGGCCCGGCCCCCCGCGCTTGTCAGCCTCACAGCCGCGCCACCCTCGAACCCCCGTACGACAGGGAGCCCGACGTGTCCCGGACAGCCCTCGCCACCTACGACCCCGGAGCCGAGCCGGGCAGGGACGCCGATCTGCCGCTGCTGGTGCGGGCGCTCACGGACGCCGGTGCCGAGGCGGAGGCCCGGCACTGGGACGACCCGGCGGTGGACTGGGGCGGCTACGACCTGGTCGTCATCCGCTCGACCTGGGACTACAGCCGGCGGGCCGCGGAGTTCGGCGCCTGGGTGGACCGGGTCGGCGCGCTGACCCGGCTCGCCAACCCGGCGCCGGTGGTGCGCTGGAACGCCGACAAGCGCTACCTCGGCGACCTGGCGGCGGCCGGTGTGCCCACCGTCCCCACCCGTTACGTGCCGCCCGGTGAGCCGCCCGGCCTGCCCGTCGACGGGGAGTTCGTGGTCAAGCCGACGTCCGGCGCGGGCGCCCGCTTCGCCGCCCGCTACACACCCGCCGAACACGACACGGCGGTACGGCACCTGGCGCGCATGCACGCGGAGGGCCTCACCGCGATGGTGCAGCCGTACATGCCCCGCATCGACGTCGGCGGCGAGCGGGCGCTGCAGTTCTTCGGCGGCCGGCTGCTGCACGCCGGCCGCAAGGGCGCCGTCCTCGCGCCCGGCACCCCGTACGGCGCCGACAAGGTGGCCCACCCCCGCCTGGCGCCCTGGCAGCCCACCGACGCCGAACTCGTCGTGGCGGAGAAGGCGTTGGCGGCCGTGCCCGGCTCTTCCGGGCTGCTGTACGCCCGCGTCGACCTGGTCGACGGCGACGACGGAGAGCCCCGTCTGATGGAGCTGGAACTGGTGGAGCCGAACCTGTTCCTGTGGCTGCACCCGGACTCGCTGCCGCGCGTCACACAGGCGGTCCTGGCGGCGGCCGAGGACTCCGCCTAGCGTGTGTCCGTCATGCACGTGATCATCAAGGCGCAGCGGTCGAACGGGAGTTGACGTGGAGAAGGTCTGGCTGGTGACCGGGGCGAGCAGCGGCTTCGGGCGGGCGATCACCGAGGCGGCCGTCGCCGCGGGCGACCTGGTCGTCGGCGCGGTCCGCCGTCCGGAGGCCCTGGACGACCTGGTGGCCGCGCACCCGGGCCGGGTCGAGGCGGTGCGTCTGGACGTCACCGACCCGGCCGCGGCCGACACGGTGGTCCGGGAGGCCGTGGACCGGCACGGCCGGATCGACGTGCTGGTCAACAACGCGGGCCGCACCCACGTCGGCGCGGTCGAGGAGACCACCGACGCGGAGCTGCGGGACCTGTTCGACCTGCACTTCTTCGGGCCGGTGGCGCTCGTGCGGGCCGTGCTGCCGCACATGCGGGAGCGGCGCTCGGGCGCGATCGTGCAGATGAGCAGCATGGGCGGGCGGATGTCCTTCGCGGGCTTCGGCGCCTACAGCGGCACGAAGTTCGCGCTGGAGGGCCTCTCCGAGGCGCTCGCGGACGAGGTGGCGGAGTTCGGCATCAAGGTGCTGATCGTGGAGCCGGGCGCGTTCCGGACCTCGCTGTTCGGCGCCGGCCGGTCCGGGGCCAGCGAGGACAGCGGGGTGTACGCCAAGGTGAGCGGCACCCGGGCGGCCGTGGCCGGCGGCGACGGCGGCCAGCCGGGCGACCCGGCCAAGGCGGCGGCCCTGATCCTGGCCGCGCTGGAGGCCGAGCGGACCCCGCTGCGGCTGCCGCTCGGGGACGACGGGGTGAGCGCGGTGCTGGCCCACCTCGACCGGGTCCGCGGGGAGGTCGTGGAGTGGGAGAAGCGGACCCGGGCGACGGGCTTCGACGCCTGATGCCCCTCAGGGCAGCACCGCCGTCCGCTGGAGCAGCCCCCAGGTGAACTCGGCGACGACCTGCCGCCGTACGCCCTCCCGGTCGGGGGCGGTGAGGGCCAGGCCCCACCGGGTGGGGGCGGTGCCCTCCAGCGGGCGGGCCGGAGGGAAGGCGCGGGCGGCCTCGTCCACGGTGCAGGACCAGGGCGTCAGGTCCTCCAGGGTGCCGAGCGGGGGTGCGGGCGCGCCGGGCGCCCGTACCAGCCACTCGTTCCAGACCCCGCCGTCGGGCCCGACGAGCACCTCGAAGCGCAGGCCCGGCCAGAGCGGCAGGGCCCACCGCCGGGCCTCGCAGACGGCGTCGCCGAGGCGGCGGGGCACGACGGACTCGGGCGCGCCGAGGACGGACCGGTACCGGGCCGCCGCGCCCCGGGCCCGCGGCGAACGGACCATGGCCTGCCACCGCCTGTTGGCCTCCCGCATGTCCGCGGCCGACGCGCCGAGCCGCCGCCGGGCCTCCTCGACCAGACCCGGATTGTGGTCGGCCATGCGGCGCAGCAGCACCAGCTGGAAGTCGAGGTCCATGGCCTTAGTGGTGCCCGCAGCCACGGGGCCCGTGCCCGACCCATTGCCCGCACCACCCGCCGTGACTAGCCTGTGTTCGTCATGCCGATCGTCTGTTGAAATCTCGAACGCAGACGCCAGACCGTAAGGGAGGGGGCCGGACGTGGGACGCCTCGTGCCTGCCGTGACCCGGGCTCTCGACATTCTTGAGCTGTTCCTCGACGGGGACGGGACGCTCTCCGCCCCCGACATCGTGCGCAGGCTCCAGCTGCCGCGCACCACCGTGCACGAGCTGGTCACCACGCTCGCCGCACGGTCGTACATCGTGCAGGTGCCCGGACAGCCCGGACGGTACCGGCTCGGCGTACGCCCGTACCAGCTCGGCAGCCGCTACGCCGAGCAGCTCGACCTCGCCGCCGAGGGCCAGCAGGTGGCCCGTTCGGTCGCCGAGACCTGCGACGAGACCGTCCACGTCGCCATCCTCGAAGGCACCGACGTCATCTACATCGCCAAGGTCGACTCCACGCACGCGGTCCGCATGGTCTCCGCCGCCGGCCGCCGCCTCCCGGCCCACTGCACGTCGGTCGGCAAGATGCTGCTGGCCTCCCTGTCCGAACCGGAGCTGGCCGCGCGGATCCCGGACGGCGCCGGGCTGGCCGCGATGACGCCCAACAGCATCACCGATCCCGCCGCCCTGCGCGAGACCCTGGCGGAGATCCGGCGGCGGGGGATCGCCGTCGAGAACCGCGAGTCCAACCCGGACGTCTCCTGCGTGGCCGCCCCGGTCCGCGACCGCACCGGCCAGGTCGTCGCCGCCCTGTCCATCTCGGTGCCGATGATCCGCTGGAGCGAGGACCGCCGGGCCGAACTGGAGCAGCTCGCCGCGAAGGGCGCGGCGGAGCTGTCGGAGCGCCTGGGCCACCGGAGCGCGGCATGACGGCGTACGAGGTCGCGGTACGGGCGGAGGCGGCGCTCGGCGAGGGCCCCACCTGGGACCCGGCGACGGGCCGGCTGGTCTGGCTGGACATCCTGGGCATGCGGCTGCACACCTACGACCCCTCCTCCGGCCGCCGCACCCTGCGGACGACACCGCAGCACATCGGCGCCGCCAAGCCCCGGGCGGGCGGCGGCCTGGTGCTGAACCTGCGGGACGGCGTCGGCCTGCTGGACCCCGACGACACGTTCCGCTGGCTGCACCACGAGCCGGTCCCCGGCCGCCGCGCGAACGACGCCGCGGTGGCCCCCGACGGCTCCCTCTGGGCGGGCACGATGCGCTACGACGAGGCACCGGGAGGCGGCACCCTCTCCCGCCTGACGGGGGACGGAGCGGTGACGACGGTCCTCCCCGACGCCGCCGTCAGCAACGGCACCGGCTGGAGCCCCGACGGCCGCCTCATGTACTACGTCGACTCCCCGACCCGGCGCGTGGACGTCTTCGACCACGATCCCGACGGCACGGTCCGCGACCGCCGCCCCCTGGTGGAGATCGAGGAGGGCGCCGGCTTCCCCGACGGCCTCACGGTCGACGCGGAGGGCTGCGTGTGGGTGGCGCTGTGGGACGGGGGAGCGGTACGCCGCTACACGCCCGCCGGCGCCCTGGACCGAGTGATCACCTTGCCGGCCCCGCGCACGACGGCCTGCGCGTTCGGCGGCGCGGACCTGACCGACCTGTACGTCACGACGGCCCGCACGGGCCTGACCTCCCCGCACCCCCTGTCGGGCTCCCTCCTGGTGATCCCCGGCGCGGGCCGGGGACTGCCCCAGCCCGCCTTCCAGGGCTGAACCCCGTCACGGCGCCGCCGCGGGGCGCGACCGGCCACGACGGCCCCGCGGACGGCGGCACGCGTCCTCACTCCGGAACCGTGACGCTCCGCGCCGGCACGGCCGCCGCGCGGACCGCCGCGATGTCGGCGGGGCGCCGCAGCGCGCGGGAGACGGCGCCGATCTCGCGGAGCAGTTCCGCGGTGTCGGCCCCGGCGGCCGGCTCCGCCGGCGACGGCAGGCACGCCCTGGTCTCGACCGCGTCGAGCACGGCCACCGCCGCGGCCAGCGCACGAGCCCGCTCCGGCGGGTGGCCGAGGCCGAGCGCGGCGTCGTACGCGCGGCTGCCGAGGCCGGTGTCGATGTGGCGGGCCAGCGTCAGCAGCGCGTCGCGGATGAAGGTCTCGCGCCGGGTGAGCCGCAGTTCCGGCGTGGCGCGCAGCGCGAACGGCACTCCCTCGCCGCTCACGGCGGCGAGCACCCGGTACAGCGGCCGCAGTTCGCGGTGGGCGCGCCGGACCCGTCGGCGGTCGTGCAGGTACTGGCCGGCGTGGGGCAGGACGAAGCCGACCGCGATGAGGATGGCGGAGAGGGCCGCCACCGGCGGGGCCAGGTCGGTGCTCAGCCAGTCCAGGTCCCGCCCGCACCAGCGCGCGGCCACCGCGGTCAGCTTGGCCGCGCCGAACAGCAGGTTCAGGACGTAGCCCGCGCCCAGCAGTTTCAGGCCCCGGCGCAGCCACGCGTCCAGCCCGGCGGTCCGTACCCAGTCCCGGATCAGCCGGCAGGTGAGCACGCAGGCCACGGCGTGCGCGACGAGGTAGAGCAGGATCTCCTCGCGCATGTACGGCGTGGTCGCGTAGTAGGTGTCCAGGTCCCGCACCCGCTCCTCGCGCGCGTCGGCGAGCGCGAACAGCAGCCACAGGGCGGCGATCACACCCGCGTACCCCGCGACCACCCACCGCGTCGCCCGGCGCGTGGCGGCCGAGCGGTCGTACGGGCCGTTGCGCCAGGTGACGAGGAGCAGCAGGCAGGAGCCGCAGAACGCGGTGATGAGCGAGTAGCACCAGGGGGCCGAGAGGTTCGGCACGCCGGTCAGCCGGTTGACCCGGGCGATGGTGGACGGGGTGCAGGACACGAACACCGCGCAGGCGAGCAGCAGCAGTCCGCCGACCGCGCGCAGCAGGGGGTCCCGCCACAGCCGGATGATGCTGGGCAGCTTGATCACGAGGGCGGCGGTGAGCACGGCCGTGGGGATCCAGAAGGAGATGTAGAACGCGCTGAGGACCCCGGAGGGGTTCTTGGCCGGCAGGGTCACCGAGCCGTTCCTCCGCGCCCCCGGTAGCCGAGGGAACGCTGCACCGGGTCCAGCGGGGCGGTGGCGTTTCCGGCGAGGCGGCCCCGGAACAGGGTGGCCAGGCGGTGCCCGAAGTCGTCGGCCTCGGCCTCGTCGGCCTCCCGGGAGCCGTTGCGGGCGGCGACGGTGAGGGCGCCCTCCCGCCAGCCGGGGGTGTCGGCGAGGGCCCGGGCGGCGGCGTCCCCGGCGAGATGGTGGTGCCGGTGCCCGGCGTACAGGTGCCACAGCTCGTGCCCGAGGATGACCAACTGCTGGACGGCCTCGGCCCGTTCCTCGACGATGACCAGGTCGAAGTCGGCGAACTCGACCCACAGTCCGGTCACCTCGATCTCGTCCGGGAAGCGTTCGAAGCGCAGTTCGACCGGCCGCCCGCCGCGCAGCGCGCTCATCTCCTCGCACAGCGCCCGGCACAACGGCCGTACGCCGTCGGGCTGTTCGGGCCGGGCGCGGACGGCGGCGGCGAGGTCGCCGGAGAGGGTGCGCATGGCCGAACCCGGGCGGGTGCGCCGCAGCCGTGCGGCCAGGCGTGCCGCCTGCTCCCGCGCGCCCCCGAAGCTCATCCGTCTCCCTCCCCACCGCCGGTCGCGGCTGGTCCGAGCGTACGCGCACGGATGTGCCCACGTCATGTGATCCGACGGCAGCCGTTCAACGGGGAACCACCTGTGACCTTGCGTCCAACCCATTGACGTGGACGCGCTTCGACTCTACGGTCCCGTTCGAAGTGACGAGCATTATTCGGCATATCGAACGATGGGGGGAGGGTATGCGACACCCTGGCCTGAATCGCGGGCGCGCGCACGGGTCCGCTGCTGCCGAACGGCAGCGGCGCGGCCGGCCGGTGACCACACGTCACGACTCGTGACCCGGAAGGACCCCATGAGCAAGCGCACCGCCCGCTTCACCCTCGACCCCGCGTTCACCGTCGGCCGGGTGGACCCCCGCCTCTTCGGCTCCTTCGTCGAACACCTCGGCCGCTGCGTCTACACCGGCATCCACGAGCCCGGCCACCCCGCGGCCGACGCCGAGGGCCTCCGTACGGACGTGCTGGACCTGGTCCGCGAACTCGGTGTCACCGCCGTCCGCTACCCCGGCGGCAACTTCGTCTCCGGCTACCGGTGGGAGGACTCGGTCGGCCCGGTGGAAGACCGCCCCCGCCGTCTGGACCTGGCCTGGCACTCCACCGAGACCAACCGCTTCGGTCTGTCCGAGTACATCGCGTTCCTGAGGAAGCTCGGCCCCCGGGCCGAACCCGTGATGGCCGTCAACCTCGGCACCCGGGGTGTGGCCGAGGCGCTGGAACTCCAGGAGTACGCCAACCACCCCGCCGGCACGGCCCTGTCCGACCTCCGGGCCGCCCACGGCGACAAGGACCCCTTCGGCATCCGGCTCTGGTGCCTCGGCAACGAGATGGACGGCCCCTGGCAGACCGGCCACAAGACGGCCGCGGAATACGGCCGGATCGCCGCCGAGACGGCACGGGCCATGCGCCGGCAGGACCCCGCCGTGGAACTGGTCGTCTGCGGCTCCTCCAGCCAGGCCATGCCCACCTTCGCCGAGTGGGAGGCGACCGTCCTGGAGGAGACGTACGACCTGGTCGACCACATCTCCCTGCACGCCTACTACGAGCCCGTCGACGGCGACGTGGACTCCTTCCTCGCCTCGGCCGTCGACATGGAGTCCTTCATCGAGAACGTGGTCGCGACCGCCGACCACGTGGGCGCGAAGCTGAAGTCGAAGAAGAGGATCAACCTCTCCTTCGACGAGTGGAACGTCTGGTACCTCTCCCGGTGGGAGGAGTACGCGAAGACCGTCGACCAGTCCGACTGGCCGGAGGCGCCCCGCCTGCTGGAGGACGTCTACAGCGTCACGGACGCCGTCGTCCTCGGCTCGCTCCTCATCGCGCTGCTCCGGCACGCCGACCGCGTCACCGTCGCCTGCCTCGCCCAGCTCGTCAACGTGATCGCGCCGATCATGACCGAACCGGGCGGCCCGGCCTGGCGGCAGACCACGTTCCACCCGTTCGCGCAGGCCTCCCGGTACGGCCGGGGCCAGGTGCTGGACGTGCGCGTGGACTCGCCGACGTACGAGACGGAGAAGTACGGCGGGACCGACCTGCTGCACGCCACCGCCGTCCGCGCGGACGACGGCACGGTCACCGTGTTCGCGGTCAACCGCGACCGCACCGGACCGCTGCCCCTCGAAGTGGCGCTGCACGGCCTGGAGCTGACGTCCGTCACCGAGCACAGCGCGCTCGCGGACGCCGACCCCGACGCCCGCAACACCCTGGCCGACCCCGACCGCGTCACCCCGCACCCGGTCGGGGGCACCGCCCTGAGGGACGGCACCCTCACCGCCGTACTGGAGCCGCTGTCCTGGAACGTGATCAGGCTGGCGTGAGCGGACGCGTGATCAGACCGGCTTGACCGGTACACCGCCCGTCGTCCTGCCGAGCAGGGTCAGCCGTACCGACCCGGGACCCGACAGCGTGGTGAACTCCGAGAGGACCGCCAGCGCGAGGGTGTTGGTGCCCCGGGTGCGCAGGATGCCGTTCGGCAGGACGAAGGTGTGCTGCGGGCCGACGTTGTTGATGTACTGGCCCAGGTTCCAGCCGTTGAGGAAGATCTGGGCGCGGTAGGCGCGGTACGGGTCGTCGTCCAGGGTCAGGCCGATCGACGCGTCGACGTCGGCCGGCACCGACAGCCGGAACGTGGTCCGGTACCAGGTCACGCCCTGGTACCGCGCCGCGCGCGGGAACGCCGTCTTCTCCCAGTCGCGGTCCCGGAAGCCGGGCAGGTGCCAGCCCTCCCGCTCGCCGTACAGGCCGCCGTTGTTCATCGGCCCGCGCACCGGGTCGGGGGCGCCCGCGCCCTGGACGCGCCAGCGCACCTTCGGCTCGGCGCCCTTGAAGGTGACCGCCGTCAGGCCCCGCGCCGCCTTGTGCGTGTCGAGCGCCTTGCCGTCCTGGTCGTGCTGCATGCGCCGGACCAGGACCGACAGTACGTGCCGGCCGGGGGAGCGCAGCTGCTCGCGCACGGGAAAGACGGCCGTCTCCGCCCATGTGCCCTTGCGGATGGTCGTGGTCTTGTCCGGCACCGGCATCCGGTGGGTGCCCAGCGGCTCGCCGTCCAGCCAGGCCATCAGCAGGCCCTGCGTGCCGGTGCTGTAGGCGAGCGAGACCTCCTCGACAGCGCTGGTGTCGGTGAGGGTGCCCCGGTACCAGACGTCCCCGTAGTGGAAGCCGTAGTCGTCGGCGAAGAGGACCGGCTGCCCGTCCGGGACGGCCGTGGTGCTGTACGAGGTGGTCTTGTCGGCGAGCGGCCACGAGGAGTCGTCGAAGCTCGGGCCCGCCTCCGGGTTCTCCGTCCGCATCCGCCAGCCGCCGAGCTCGGGCAGCCGCACCTCCGGGGTGTCCGGCAGCATCCCGGTGGTCATCAGGCTGCCGGAGAGGGTGACCCGGGTGGGCAGCCTCCGCCCGTTCCACACCAGGGTGTCGATCCCGCGCGGGCCCCACACCTCCATGCTGGTCCGCTCGGCGATGTCACCGGTCAGCCGGACCTCCGAGCCGTGCACCTCCGCGTGCCGCAGCAGCGCCGGGCCGTAGACGAGGAGACTCCCGGACGGGGTGTCGTACGGGAAGAGGCGGAGGGCGGTCGCGTCGTCGGCGAGGAGCAGCAGCAGCGGGGTGTCGCTCTCGCCCTTCTGCACCAGCACCCGGGTCAGCCCGCCCTGCCCGAGGGGGGCGTTCACGTGCAGCTCGCCCCGGTCGTAGGCCCAGCCGGCCTCCTCGTCCAGACGCTGCACGAAGGGCTCTTCCGCGCAGTCCAGCACCAGCTCGGCCATCTCGTCGCGCCGCCCGGCGAACACGGCGATGTCCTGCCGGCCCGCCGTCAGGAGGGTCATCGGCGCGGCGGTGGCGTACTTCAGCTTCCGCCCGCCCAGCGGCAGGCCGGTGGTGAGCAGCTTGGCGTCCTTGCCGGGCACGGTGATCCGCAGCCTGCCGGCCTCGGTGGGCAGCTCGGTGGTGACCGGGTCGCCGCCGTCGTTGCGGGCGACGTACACATGGCTGCCGGTGTCCGGGTTGGTCAGGTGGTAGACCTTCAGCCCCGCGGCGGTCACGTCCGCCGCCCGGTCCAGCTTGGCGAAGTCGGGCACGCGCTGGAGCAGGTGCCCGAGCTGGTGCATCGGCGCCATCTTGTCCGTGACGTTGCGGCCCTCGTCGATGGCGGCGCCGTAGTCGTACGACGTGTAGACGACCGGCGCGGGCAGCCACCCCCAGGAGGTCCCGCCGAACGCCATGTAGACGTTGTGCAGGGTGAGCCCGTTGGCGAGGTTGGTCAGGTAGAACCGGCGCTCGTACGCGGCGTCCCGGGTGCGCCGCGACTCGGCGTACCCCTTGCCGTCGAACCAGGCCCCGCCCCACGGGTCGAACCAGCCGCCCCCGAACTCGGGCACGAACCCGGGCGTGGACGGCGAGGCCGTGGCTCCGCCCTTCGGCCCGCCCGGACCGTAGTGCCCCCAGTCCGGCGGGGTCTGCGACGGCGACGGGTAGCCGTCGAACCCGTACAGCCAGCCACCCCTCTCCCCGCCCGTGTCGAAGGACCCCGGCGTCCAGTACCCGTTGCGCCCCTTGTCGTTGTGGAACAGCGGGACGTCGATCCCGTCGTCGCGCACCTTCCGGTACAGGTGGGACATGTAGTTGCGCCCGGTGGCGTCGTCCGCGTGGGCGTCGTACTCGTTCTCGATCTGGTACAGCAGGACCGTGCCGGTGCCCTGGGTGAACAGGTGCCGGCGGGCGATCCGGTTCACCTGGGTCAGCCACTCGTCCACGTACGACAGGTAGACCGGGTCGTCGGTCCGGGCGGTGCCCTTGGTCGCGGTCAGCCACCCGGGGAATCCGCCCCCGTCGACCTCGGCGTTGATGTAGGGCCCGGGACGCAGGACGACGTACAGCCCGGTCTCGGCGGCCGTCCGCAGGAACAGGTCGAGGTCCCGGACCCCGTCGAAGTCGTAGCGGCCCGGCGCGGGGGAGTGGTGGTTCCAGGCCACGTAGATGCTGACGGCGTTGAAGCCGTGCGCCCGCATCTTCTGCAGCACGTCCCGCCACAGGGACGGACTCGGCAGCCGGAACGGATGCATCTCGCCCGACCACAGCACCAGCCGCCGCCCGTCCACGAGCAGCGAGTAGCGGTCGTACCCGATGGTGTGCCGCCGGCCGTCGGCGCTCGGCGGGGCCGGTGCCGGACCGGTCGGCGCGCTGCCGCCCGCGTACGCCGAGGGTGCCCCGGGGCCGCCGCTGCCGCCCAGGGCGAGCCCGAGCGCGGCGGAACCGGTCAGGGCACTGAAGGTACGTCTGCTGAGCGCCAAGGTGGATCCTCCCGGGCGATCTTACGGGGGCGCGGTCCGGCCATTCTCCACACGGGCACGCCCCTCGACGGACCCCTGGGGATCTCGGCGCGCGGGCGGATTACGCGGTACGGGCGGTACCGGAGCTGGCCGTACGGCAGGGTAACGGCCCGGTGAAGGCAGGGGAAATCGCCGCCGCCCGGCCGCCCGCCGCTCCTCCACTCGGGGGACGGAGAGGTTTCCCCCCGTGGGCTCGGTCGTTGGTAAGGCCATGATCAAGAAGCTGACCTGCGTCACCGTCCTGGCCGCCGCCCTGCTGGCCGCCGCGCCCACCGCCGAGGCCGCCCAGCGCCCCGCCCCGTCCACCGCCGTCCCCGGCAGTGCCCTCCTGAACGGCCTCCTCGGCTCCCTTGAAGTGGGCCACCCGGTCACGTCGCTGCGCACGCTGCTCCCCACGCGACTCCAGGGCTGACCGGGCGAAAAAGCCCAACAGGGCCATTACGGGCGGGCCGTGAATGGCCGGAGTTCACTCTCCCGGCCCCGGGCGGGGGTCCCTACGCTACCCACGCCTCCACCCCGGCTTCACAGGTGACGCACAGGTCTTTCACCTTTGAACCGCTTCGGGCGGAGGCGGCACCCCCCACTCGACAACCGGGAGAATCCCATGGCTGGTGGACTCCTCATGGGCGGCGCAGTGGCCGCCCTGCTCACCACCGCGATAGCGCCCGCCCAAGGCTCGTCCCCCTTCGACGACCCGCCCCCCGACAAGATCGTCATCGACGTCGCCACGGTGAACGGCTCGGGCTGTCCCGCCGGGACGGCCGCCGTGGCGGTGTCACCGGACAACACGGCGTTCACGGTCACGTACAGCGCCTACCTGGCCCAGGCCGGCGGCAACTCCGACCCCACGGCCTTCCGCAAGAACTGCCAGCTCAACCTGGTGGTCCACGTCCCCCAGGGCTTCACCTACGCGATAGCCAGCGCCGACTACCGGGGCTTCGCCTCACTCCAGCGGGGCGCCACCGCCACGCAGAAGGCGTCGTACTACTTCCAGGGCTCGTCCCAGACGGTCCCCAGGACCCACCCGTACAACGGCCCCTACAACGACGACTGGCAGGCCACCGACTCCACGGACTGGGCCCAGCTGGTCTGGGCGCCCTGCGGGGTCCTCCGCAACTTCAACATCAACACCGAACTCCGCGTGAACGCGGGGACCGCGGCCCCCGACAAGGTCAGCTTCATGACGATGGACTCGACGGACGGGGACATCAGCACGGTGTACCACCTGGCGTGGAAGGAGTGCCGCCCGGCCTCCTGAGCGGGGTGGAAGGATCCCGGGCCGCTCGCGCGAGGCGAGCGGCCCGACGGTCACTTCCCGGCGCGACCGAGAAAGGCCGACCAGGCGGTGGGGGAGAGGGCGAGCGTGGGGCCGTGCTGGGCCTTGGAGTCGCGGACGTGGATGGTGGTGGGGGTGTGGGCGACCTCGACGCAGTTGTCGCCGGAGCCGCTGCTGTACGTGGACTTGTGCCAGTCCAGGGCGACCTCCACGCAGTCGCCGGAGCCGCTGCTGCTGTAGCTGCTTTTGAACCAGGCCAGTTCGGAGGTGCTCATAAGTCTCCTCGCATCCGCTCCAGCAGGCTTGCGGACTTCTCGTCCGACAGAGCCTGTGAACGCATCCTGGCATACCGTACGTTGAGCACGCTGATCGCTTTCGGGTCCGCGAGGAGCATGCCGCACTCGGGGGCCTCCATGTAGGAGAACCACTTGTGCTTCGGGGTTTCCAGCAGCTGCATCGGCCCGTGCAGCCCGGCGTGCGTCTCCCGGGCCAACGGCATGATCTGAATCTCCACGTTTCGTAACTGCGCGGTGTCCAGCAGGTGGTCGATGGCCTCTCGGGTTACTTGCTCGCCGCCGGTACGCCGGTGGAGCACCTGCTCCTCGATGATGAAGCTGAAGGTGGTGTTCGGCCGTTCCAGGAGCAGCCGTTGGCGTTTCGCTCGTGCAGCCCAGTTGTCTTCGATCTGCTCGTCGGTCAAGGGTGGCAGCTCATCGACGAACAGTTGCCGCGCGTACGCCTCGGCCTGCAACAGTCCTGGAATCATGCGGCACTCGTACGTATAGAGAGTGATCGCGAGCTTCTCCAGCTCAGCCCACCGCCGGAACCAGGAAGCGAGACCCGGCTGCCGCTCCAGGAACCCCGCCGCCCTCCGCAACGCCCCCGTGTTCCCCAGCTCCCTCTCCGCCGCCTCCACGAACACCTCGTCCGGCATCCGCCTCCCCAGCTCCACGGACGCGACCGTGTGTTTGGAGTACCCCACCCGCCGGCCGAACTCCTCCCGGCTCAGCCCCGCATGCTCCCGCAGGGCCTGTACCACCGCCCCGAACGTCCGCAGACTGTCCGACGTCTCCGGCTCCCCATTGCTTCCCGTACCCATGGAGAAATGGTCACGCGCAGTGACGCGTACTGTCCAGTGCGTCACCGCGTACGCTCCCGCACCGTACACGCGCCGACCCTGGTGAACCCCCCGCCCCAGGCCCCACATTGGGCCCCATGACCGCACCACCGGCCTCCACGCCGTCGCTCACCCTCCGTCTCAGCCCCACCCCTCGCGGCGCCCGTCTGGCGCGACGTCTCGCGTTGACCGAGCTGGACTCCTGGGGGATCCCGCACGACTGCGAGACGGCGGAGGCCGTCGCCGTGATCGTGGCCGAGCTGGCCGCCAACGCCGTGACGCACGGGCGTGTGCCGGGACGGGACTTCGAACTGCGGCTTCGACTCGTGACCGGGAGCGTGCGGATCGAGGTCAGTGACACCAGGGCCGAGCGCCGCCCGCCGTCACCGGCGGACGTGCGCGAGCCCGCGCCCCTCGCGGAGACGGGCCGTGGGCTCCTGTTGGTGGCGGCGCTGGCCGACCGGTGGGAGGTCGTGGACCGCGACCCGCCGGGGAAGACCGTGCGGGCCGAGGTCGACGTACCGCGCTGGCTGTCCGTCAGCCGCAGTTCCCGCGCGAACCGTTGACGCGGAAACCACGGACAGACAGGGGACGCCGGAATGAAGAAGCGCACCGCCTCCGCGTGCCCCAGCCCCACCGACGGCGACCTGATCGTCCACCACCACTACTACGACGGCGACGACGGCGGCACCCCGAAGCTCGGCGTCAACCTGCTGAACTGAGCGGGGGAACCAGGGCCGGGTCGGCGCCGAGGGCCGCGACCCCCTCCCGGACGGCGTCCGTGAACCGCGTCAGCTCCGCCGCCAGGACCTCCCGGGCGACCGGCGCGGTCCACTAGTCCGGCTCGCACACCGACCCGACCCGCCAGCCCCCGGCCGACTCCTCGATCCGTACCGTGCCGGGCTCCGCGAAGGGCAGCGAGTCGAAGCGGAAGCCGCCCGGCACCTCCTGCCCCAGCCAGTCGACCAAGGCCCGCGCCAGCTCCGCGACCGGGAACTCCGGCGCCGCGAACACCACCCGCCCGCCGTCCCGGACGGTGAGGTCCGCCTCCAAGGTTCTCGTACGTCAGCGTCACCGACATCCGGACGAACCTACCAAGCGTGCCGGGGCGCCGGGAGGACGGGCCGGACCGCTGCTCCGAACGGGTGCATCCGTCATCCGAACGGCCGTGCCTCGGCCGCTCAGGGCCTCCCTGCCGCCGCCGCCCGGCCAGGATGGCGGATGACCGGCGCCATGGCGTGGCCGGACGGCGAGCATCGGGAGACGGACGACCTGTGAGCATCCTCAACGAACCCCAGGACGGGGCGACGGCAGCCGAGGACTCGTACGAGAACGAGCTGCCGCTGCGGCGCAAACAGCCCGGCAACGTCGTGGTGAGGTGGCTGACCACCACCGACCACAAGACGATCGGCACGCTGTACCTGTCGACGTCGTTCGCGTTCTTCCTGTTCGGCGGTGTGCTGGCGCTGATCATCCGGGCCGAGCTGGCCCGCCCCGGCCTGCAGCTGATCTCGAACGAGCAGTACAACCAGATGTTCACGATGCACGGCACCGTGATGCTGCTGATGTTCGCCACCCCGCTGTTCGCCGGGTTCACGAACTGGATCATGCCGCTCCAGATCGGCGCCCCGGACGTCGCCTTCCCCCGGCTGAACATGTTCGCCTACTGGCTGTACCTCTTCGGCTCGCTCATCGCCGTCGGCGGCTTCCTCACCCCCGAGGGCGCGGCCGACTTCGGCTGGTTCGCGTACACCCCCCTGTCGGACGCGATCCGCAGCCCCCAGCTCGGCGCCAACCTCTGGATCCTGGGCCTGGCCTTCTCCGGCTTCGGCACCATCCTCGGCGCCGTCAACTTCATCACCACGATCATCTGTATGCGCGCCCCCGGCATGACCATGTTCCGCCTGCCGATCTTCACCTGGAACGTGCTGCTGACCGCCGTCCTGGTCCTGTTCGCCTTCCCGGTCCTGGCCGCCGCCCTGTTCGCCCTCGCGGCGGACCGCATCTTCGGCGCCCATGTGTACGACGCGGCCAACGGCGGTCCGATCCTGTGGCAGCACCTCTTCTGGTTCTTCGGCCATCCGGAGGTGTACATCATCGCGCTGCCGTTCTTCGGCATCGTCACCGAGATCCTCCCGGTCTTCTCCCGTAAGCCGATCTTCGGCTACATGGGCCTGGTGGCGGCCACGATCGCGATCGCCGGTCTCTCCGTCACGGTGTGGGCGCACCACATGTTCGTCACCGGTGCCGTGCTGCTGCCGTTCTTCTCCTTCATGACCTTCCTGATCGCGGTCCCGACCGGTGTGAAGTTCTTCAACTGGATCGGCACGATGTGGAAGGGGAGCGTCTCCTTCGAGACACCGATGCTGTGGGCGACCGGATTCCTCGTCACGTTCCTCTTCGGCGGCCTGACCGGCATCATCCTCGCCTCGCCGCCCATGGACTTCCACGTCTCCGACAGCTACTTCGTGGTGGCCCACTTCCACTACGTGGTCTTCGGGACGGTGGTCTTCGCGATGTTCGCCGGGTTCCACTTCTGGTGGCCCAAGTTCACGGGCAAGATGCTGGACGAACGCCTCGGCAAGATGACCTTCTGGACGCTGTTCACCGGCTTCCACGGCACCTTCCTGGTCCAGCACTGGCTGGGCGCCGAGGGCATGCCGCGCCGGTACGCCGACTACCTGTCGGCCGACGGCTTCACCGCGCTGAACACGGTCTCGACCATCAGCTCCTTCCTGCTCGGCCTGTCGATGCTGCCCTTCCTCTACAACGTGTGGAAGACGGCCAAGTACGGCACTCCGGTCCGCCTGGACGACCCGTGGGGCTACGGCCGCTCCCTGGAGTGGGCGACCTCCTGCCCGCCGCCGCGGCACAACTTCCTCACCCTGCCTCGGATCCGCAGCGAGTCCCCGGCGTTCGACCTGCACCACCCGGACATCGCCCTGCGGGAGCAGGCGGCCCACGCGCTGCCGGGCACGGGCGGTCGGGGCCTCGAATGAGCGGTCTGCCCAAACAGGGGGCCGACGCCGGCGGCGACCTCGGCAACGAGGTGGAGGGCTATCTGCTGTGGCAGGCCCGGATCGCCGAGGCGGAGCGACGGGCCCGGGAGTTCACCGGCCCCCTGGACTGGATGACGACGGCCCAGCGCGAGCAGGTCGAACAGCACTACGTCGCCGACAGCCTGCAGCGGGCCAAGGCCGACCTCGAACGCATCGCGTCCCGCTGCGTCTCCCTGCGCGCCGAGTACGAACAGCGCTACCAGGAGCTGCGCCGCCGCTGCCTGGGCGCCGCCCTGGCGGTGTGCGCCGGCCTCACCACCGTCATGGCCGCGCTGCTGCTGTTCCTTCGATGACGGCGGACGCGGACGGTCCCCGGGCACTCGGTGCTCCGGGGACCGTCCGCGTCGTGCCTACGCGGACTGGCCCGCCGGGACGCTGTCCGTCTCCTCGGCCGGCTGCCCGGCCGCCCTGCGCGAGAGCAGGCCGACGACGGCGAGGGCCGCGAGGGACACGCCGGTCAGCAGCCACATCGCGGCCTGCACGCCGTGACTGAAGACCGCGCCGAAGACCCGGTCCACGTCGGCGGGGGACAGCGAGGTCCTGTCGGCCAGGACCTCGGTGGCGTGCTCGGGGTCGGTGACCACGGACTCGGTCCAGGAGCCGTTCGGCTGGTCACGCCCGGCCAGTTCGGTGGTCAGCCGGTCGGAGGCGAAGGAGCGGAAGAGGACGACGGAGGCGGCCAGACCGATCGCGCCCCCGAGATTGTGGAAGGTCCAGGAGGAGCCCACGGCCAGGCCCGCCTGCCGCTCCGGCACGGCCGACAGCGCGGAGACCGTCGCCGGGCTGAGGACGCAGGCCCAGCCGATGCCCATCGCGACGAGCGCGACCGCCAGCTCGACCAGGGACGTGTCGGCGGTCAGCCGCGTCTGCAACAGGGCGGAGACAGTGAACGCGACGAAACCCACCGCCAGCAGCGGACGCGGGCCGAACCGGTCGATCAGCCGCCCGATGAACGGCGACAGGGCCGCCATCACCGCCGTACACGGCAGCAGCAGGGCGCCGGTGGCGTACCCGTCCATTCCCCGCACGGTGCTCAGGTAGAGCGGGACGAGGAAGAGCACGGTGGTGTAGAAGCAGGCCAGAGCGAAGTCGGAGGAGAGCGCCGCGACGAAGGCCGGCTTGCGGAACAGGCCGAGGTGGAGCAACGGGGCGCTGCTGCGGCGCTCGACCACGGCGAAGGCGATCAGGGCGACGACGGCGAAGGCGGCCAGCCCCAGCGTCCCCGGACTGGCCCAGCCCCACGTGCCGCCGAGCGTGAAGGCGAGGACGGCGGAGGGGATGCCGAGGCCGGACAGGGCGAGACCGGGCCAGTCCAGGCGGCCGGTGGCCGTCTCGTCCCGGGACTCGCGGACGCTGAACGAGCACACCGCGAGGGCGATCACGACGAGTGGCACGTTGATCCAGAAGACCCAGCGCCAGCCCGCCGCCGACACCAGGACCCCGCCGAGCAGCGGGCCGATGGCCAGGCCGAAGCCGTTGACGCCGTAGAGGGCTCCCATGGCCCGGCCGCGCTGCTGGGGCGGGAAGGCGTTCTGCACGATGGCGCCGGTGGAGGTGTACAGGACCGCGCACGCGGCGCCCTGGAGGAACCGGAAGGCGATCAGCCAGCCGGTGCCGGCGGCGGCCCCCGCTCCCAGGGAGGCCAGGCCGAAGACGACGGTGCCGGCGTAGAGGACCCGGCGGCGGCCGTGCGCGTCGGCCAGCCGGCCCATGGCCACCATGAACATCGACAAGGCGACGATGAACATGTTGACGATGAGCTGCAGCTCCGCCACCGAGGCCCCCAGGTCGGCCTGGATGCGCGGTGCCGCGGTGTTGACGATGGTCAGGTCGATGCAGCCGAGGAAGCTGATCAGGCCCACACCGACGAAGGCCCACCATTTGCGGTCAGTTGCTGCTGGAATCACGGAGTGCGTCCTCTACGCCGGATCGTGCAGGGTCAGGCGGCGGCCGTGGAGACAGCCGCCCGCTTCTTGAACTTGAGGGACAGCCAGCCGCCCTTGCCTGGATATTCCCCGGCGACGAAGAGCCGATGGGTTTCGGCCATGGCGGCCGTCATGGGCTGTGGGTACACGACGAAGTCGTATCCCTGGTGCGCCCACATCGGCTGAATGACGGGGCATTCCTCGATGAGATAGGACAGGCAGTTCTGGAATGCCTGCTCGGTGTCGGTGTCCGGGTCGCGGGCCACCATCCGGTCGATGAACCTCTGAACCGTGGCATTCACCGCACCACGGTATTCAGGGTTTTCCCGGTAGGCTTCCTCGACCTGCCGCAGAAAGCGCGGGTAATCCGGGTCCTGTAATGCCTCGTCCCAGCGAAGCACGTCGTTGGGCACGGTCAGGCCGCCCAGAACCTTGCCATTCCGCTCCAGCCATTCGTCGCCTTCCCGCAGGGCTCGGCGACGTGCTTCAGCGGGATCGGTTCCAAGGAGGTTGGTGCGCTGGAGGGTGTCCGCCACCGCGATCGTCACCTCGCCGAAGCCGGTCCGGTTGAGCAGTTCCACGGTGGCCCGGAGCTTGTCGCCCTCGTGATAGCGCTGACCCACGCTGATCAGCAGGATGGTCCGGCGGCCGGACAGGTCGGTCTCCTGGCCGGCCCGCCCGAAGCTGGCCTTGGTGCGCCCGTCGAGCAGGTGTTCGGTCATCGGGATCAGCTCCACAGCTCGAGCGGCCGGTCGCCGCCGTGGTAGCCGACGAAGTGCCCCAGGGTGACGCGGGGCCGGTCGCCGGAGGGACGCACCGCGTGGATCTGCCGGGGGTTGAGGAGCAGCAGGTCACCGGGTGCGGGCTTGAACACGGTGCGGGGCGGTCCGAGCTTGTCGCGGTCGATGCCCCAGGTGCGCTCGCCGCGCAGCCGGTCGTACTCGTCCTCGGTCGGCTCGACTCCCCACAGCTCCAGCTCGCCGCCGGTCTGCGGGATGTCGATGTAGATGTTGACCGACAACTGGGCCTTGAGGGTGTGGCCGGACTCCGTGGGCAGGTTGCGTTCGAGGGCGTCGGTGTGCGGATTGAGGTCGACGTCCTTGTCCTGGTAGCGGCAGATGCCGATGAACGCCTTGCGGCCGTCGAGCTGCAGCAGGTCGGCGCCGGGGCCCCAGGCCTCCTCCAGCAGCAGCCGCAGCACGTCGCTCGGGCAGGCGTACGGCGCGAACAGGTCGCGCATCCGCTGGATGTTGTCGCGGGCCTCCGCGTAGTACCGGTCGCGGGACGCCTCGTCACTGATCTCGGAGAAGGCGAACCCTATTCGCTTGAACTCGTTCGCCTGGCTCAGTCCCCCTCGGTCGGGATGGTCGAGCAGTTTCTTCCGCACGTTCTCCAGGGCGATCCGGGGGACGAATTGAGGAATGTGTACGGCTAAGCAACTCCCGTCGATGACGGACTGGATGTCCGTGTGTGAAAAAGCGCGGGCGGTTGTCTCCCTGACATCGGGCACGGGGTGACCCCTCGGCATGAATGGAAAGGTGAGCGCCGCACTACGGCGGCCTGACTGTTGCCCATTGCATGCAGTTGGCGTCGAGGTAGTCAAGCGATGGATAGATGCGGGGGGCAAGTATCGGCGGGTGGCTGGATTCCGGCCATGGTGCCGACTCGTGGAGCGGCCTCTGGCATATGCCAAGGCATTGGTTCAACATGGAACGAGTTTGCGTACGAGAAACATAATGACGATTACTATGTAAATGCAGGGGTCAGAGGGGCTCGCGCCGCCCGTGTGCTCGTCCGGCGCCCCCGCCTCGATGACCCCTCGGCGCGCAGGGGGAGCGCAAGGATTCGGCTCCGGTGTGTAAGGGGCGCCCTGCCGGTTTCGTCCGGTGTGAGCGGAATGCCGAGCGATCCGGTCCGGGTGGCCCGGATCGGATCGTGGCCGAAGTTCGATCCTTCGAACGGCTCTTAACCGGCTGCTTGGCCCGTTCCTGCCGCGTTCGGCCAGCTCCTGGCGTTGGGCCAGCCCGTCGCGGGCGCCGGGGTCAGACCGGCCGCGGGGGCCGGCGCCGTCATCCCGCGGACCTGGGCCGCGGTGAGCCCGCCGCGGGCCGGGACACCGGGCGGAGTGGGCGCGAGAGCCACGGCGGGGGCGGCCGGGACGGGCGCGGGAGCCATCGCGGCGGGCGCGAGCGGTGCGGGAGCCATCGGTGCGGGTGCGGGTGTGGGTGCGGGTGCGGGGGCCAACGGGGCCGGAGCCGGCGCGGGAGCGGGGGGCGGTGTGAATGCCGGCTGTGGTGCGGGTGTGGCCGGGATCGGGGCCGGGGTCGGCAGTGGCTGGGCTGCCGCCGGCATCGGCATCCCGCCGCCGGCCGGTGTGACGGCGGCGGGGAGCGGCATGCCGGTGCCGGCGGCCGGAGCGGGGCCGGCCGGTGTCAGCCGCATCCCGGCCCCGTTGGTCTCGCTGACCAGCCGGTCGACCGCCGCCGTACCCGAGCTGTAGCTGGTCCCGGTGCCCGGCCCGGGTACGGCGGCTCCCCTCCCGGACCCGTAGAGCACCTGTTCCAGGCCGGACACCAGGCGACGCACGTCGACCTGGGGGCGCACCACGAGCCGCAGGAAGCGGCTGGAGGATCCGATCTTGTTGCCGCACTCGCGGACCAGGATCCGGTGCTCGGTGAGCATCCGGTCCCGCACCACCGTGCCCTCGGCGCCCACGGGCAGCCGTACGAACAGGAAGTTGCCCTGGGAGGGGTAGACGGTGAGGCCGGGGAGCGCGGAGAGGTGGCTGGCCATCTCCAGCCGGTCGCGGCGGACCTGCTGGAGGCTCCGCTCGTACTCCGAGCCGTGCTCCTTCAGCATGAACACCACGTGCTCGGCGAAGGAGTTGAGGTTCCACTTCGGCAGCATCGAGCGGACCCTGCCCGCGAGCGCCGGGTTGGCGACGAGGTAACCGAAGCGGATGCCGTGCAGGCCGAAGTTCTTGCCGAGGCTGCGCAGGACGATCACGTTGGGGCGGAGCACGGCCTCCTGGACGACGCTCGGTTCGGCCTCCGCGTCGGCGAACTCCAGGAACGACTCGTCGACCACGACCAGGTCCAGGTCCGCCATGGCGTCCACGAACTGCACCACCTGCTGCCGGCGCAGATAGCCGCCGTCGGGGTTGTTCGGGTTGCAGACCACGGCCACCCGGGTGCCCCGGCTGCGGATGAACTCGGCGTACTGGGCGAGGTCCAGGCCGAAGCCGTTCGCCTCCTGGAGCGGGAACATGTCGACCCGCTTGCCGGTCTCCATCGGCTGGTCGGTCCAGCGGCCGAAGGTGGGGACCGGTACCGCCAGGGACTCACGGACGAGGAGGTGGTCGATCCAGGTGATCAGCTCCGTCGAGCCGTTGCCCATCGCCACGCACTGCGGCGGGAGCCGGAGCAGGTCGCACAGCTCCGCGGTGATGGTGTCGGCGCCGCTGGGGTAGTACGTGACGATCTCGCGCAGCCGGGCGGCCATCTCCTCGAACATGGCGGGAGTGGGGAAGTACGGGTTGCACGGGATGCAGAAGTCCACCGGGCCCGACCCGTCGCTCTCCCGCGTCAGCGCCGCCATCGAAGGGCTGTGCGCGGCGGTGTTGCGGAACAACGAGGTGACGTTGTCAGGCAAGGGGACCTCCGTCGAAGGGTGGCCCGTGCGGGGGAGCACGGGCCGCCCTTCGATACGGAGGAGATCCCGGTGGCGTTCAACTCACCGGGGGTGTGAGCCGGTTCACCGCCCGAAGGTGTGGACGGTCGTCGTCCGGTACGTCCGCCCCGGCCTGAGCACCGTCGACGGGAAGTCCGCGTGGTTCGGCGAGTCCGGGAAGTGCTGCGTCTCCAGGCACAGGGCGTCGCCCTGCCGGTAGGTGCGGCCGCCGGTGCCGGTGAGCGTCCCGTCGAGGAAGTTGCCGGAGTAGAACTGCAGGCCCGGCTCGTTGGTGGCGATCTCCAGGGTGCGGCCGGAGCGCGGGTCGCGCAGGGTCGCGACGTGCTCGGGCCGGGCCGTGATCCCCTTGTCCAGGACCCAGTTGTGGTCGTACCCCTTGGCCTGCACCTGCTGCTCGTGGCCGGCCCGGATGTCCCGGCCGATCGGCTTGGCGTGCCGGAAGTCGAACGGGGTGCCCGCCACCTTCGCCAGCTCACCGGTGGGGATCAGCCCGGAGTCGGTGGGGGTGTAGCGGGCGGCGGCGATCGTGAGTTCGTGGTCCTCGATCGTGCCGCTGCCCTCGCCGGCCAGGTTCCAGTAGACGTGACTGGTGAGGTTGACGACGGTGGCCCTGTCGGTCGTGGCCTCGTAGTCGATGCGCCAGTCGCCGTGCCGGGTGAGGGTGTACGTCACCTTCGTCCGCAGCGTGCCGGGGTAGCCCATCTCCCCGTCGACGCTGGTGTAGTGCAGGTGCAGGCCGACGTCCGGGCCCTTGGTGAACGGCTCCACGTCCCACACGTGTTTGTCGAAGCCCTTGGCCCCGCCGTGCAGGCTGTTGTCACCGTCGTTCACGGAGAGCTGGTACGCCGTGCCGTCCAGCGTGAACCGGCCCTTGCCGATGCGGTTGCCGTACCGGCCGATCAGCGCGCCGAAGTACGGGCTCTTCGCGACGTAGTCGGCGAGGTCGTCGAAACCGGCGACCACGTTGGCGTACCGGCCGTGCCGGTCGGGGATCTCCAGGGTCTGGACGATGCCGCCGTAGGACAGCACCTTCAGCCGGGTGCCGCCGTTCTCCAGCGACCAGCGGTACACCTTCGTGCCGTCGGCGAGCGTGCCGAAGAGTTCCCTCACCCGCTTCCGGCCTCCCCGGCCGGTGGCGGCCTCGGCGCTGCCCGTGCCGAGGGTGGTGGCGGCGAGGCCTGCCGCGGCTGCTCCCGCCATGACCGTGCGTCTGTTCAGTTCCATGCTGCGGCTCCGTGTTGTTGGGCGCTTACGAACCGGACTTGCGCTTGTTCCACACGTCGAACCCGACCGCCACCAGCAGGGCGAGACCCTTGATGACCTGCTGCCAGTCCGTGCCGACGCTGAGGAGGTTCATGCCGTTGTTCAGCACGCCGAGGACGAGACCGCCGATGATGGCGCCGAGGACGGTGCCGACACCGCCGCTCATGGACGCGCCGCCGATGAACGAGGAGGCGATCGCCTCCAGTTCGAAGTTGACGCCCGCCTTCGGCGAGGCCGCGTTCAGCCGGGCGGCGACCACCATGCCCGCCAGGGCCGCGAGCACGCCCATGTTCAGGAAGACGTAGAAGGTGACCTTCTTGTCCTTCACACCGGACAGCTTGGCCGCCGGCAGGTTGCCGCCGATCGCGTAGATGTGCCGGCCGAAGACCGCGTTGCGCATGACGTAGCCGTAGCCGACGACCAGCGCGCCGAGGATGATCAGCACGATCGGGGCGCCCTTGTAGCTGGCGAGCAGCAGGGTGAGGACGAGGATCGCGGCGACCAGCGCGGTCAGCTTCAGCAGGAACAGCCGGGTGGGCGGCACGTCCAGGGAGAACTCCTGCTGGCGGCGGCGGTCCCGGAACTCCTGCCACACCACGGCGGCGATCAGGACGAGCCCGAGCAGCAGGGTGAGGTTGTGGTAGTTGGTGTCCGGTCCGGTCTCCGGCAGGAAGCCGTTGCCGAGCTTCTGCAGTCCGTCGGGGAACGGGCCGAGGGTCTGGCCCTTGAGGAGGATCTCGGTGAGGCCGCGGAAGAGCAGCATCCCGGCGAGGGTGACGATGAAGGACGGTATGCCGAGATAGGCGATCAGATAGCCCTGGACCGAGCCGGCCGCGGCGCCCACCAGCAGGCACAGCACCAGCGCGACCGGCCAGGGCACCCCGTGCTGCACGGTCAGGACGGCCGCGAAGGCGCCGACGAACGCGGTGAGCGAGCCGACCGACAGGTCGATGTGCCCGGCGATGATCACCAGCATCATGCCGATCGCGAGGATCAGGATGTAGCTGTTCTGGAGCACCAGGTTGGAGACGTTGCGCGGCAGCAGCAGGTCCCCGTCGGTCCAGATGGCGAAGAGGACCACGATCAGGCCGAGCGCGATCAGCATGCCGTACTGGCGCATGTTGCGGCGCAGGCCGGCCAGCACCAGGCCGAGCAGTCCCCCGCCGGCGGCCGGTCCGCTCCCGCCCGGCGGCGCGGGGGCCGGGCTCTTGGCGGTCACATCCGTGCTCATCGCGTTACCTCTTTGTCCTTCGTCATATGGCGCATCAGCACTTCCTGCGTGGCCTCGGCCCGCGGCACCTCACCGGTCAGCCGCCCGGCGGCCATCGTGTAGATGCGGTCGCACATGCCGAGCAGTTCGGGAAGCTCGGAGGAGATGAAGACGACCGCCTTGCCCTGGGCGGCGAGCTGGTCGATGACCGTGTAGATCTCGTACTTGGCGCCCACGTCGATGCCGCGGGTCGGCTCGTCGAGGATCAGCACGTCCGGACCGGCGAAGATCCACTTGCTGAGGACGACCTTCTGCTGGTTGCCGCCGGAGAGCTTGCCCACCGGCTCGAAGACCGTGGGCGCCTTGATGTTCATGGACTTCCGGAAGCCCTCGGCGACCTGCCGTTCCTCGTGCTCGTCCACCACACCCCGCCGGGCGACCTTGTCCAGCGCGGTCAGCGAGATGTTCCGGTTGATGGTGTCGATGAGGTTCAGCCCGTAGTGCTTGCGGTCCTCGGTGACGTACGCGATGCCGTGCCCGATCGCCTCCGCCACGGTCTTCGTACGGATCTCCGTGCCGTCCTTCAGGACGGTGCCGCCCGCGTACCGGCCGTAGGTCCGCCCGAAGACGCTCATCGCCAGCTCGGTGCGGCCCGCGCCCATCAGGCCCGCGATGCCCACGATCTCCCCGCGGCGCACGGTCAGCGACACGTCGTCCACGACCTTGCGCTGCTGGTCGATCGGGTGGAACACGGTCCAGCCGCGGATCTCCAGCGCCGGTGCCGCCCCCTCCTCCGGCTGGTGCGGGCTGCGCTCGGGGAAGCGGTGGTCGAGGTCGCGGCCGACCATGCCGGCGATGATCCGCTCCTCGGTCGTCTCCGGCGCCTTCACGTCGAGGGTCTCGATGGACCGGCCGTCCCGGATGATCGTCACCGAGTCGGCGGCCTTGCGGATCTCGTTGAGCTTGTGGGAGATGATGATCGAGGTGATGCCCTGGTTCTTCAGCTCCAGGATCAAATCGAGGAGCTTGTCGCTGTCCTCGTCGTTCAGGGCCGCCGTCGGCTCGTCCAGGATCAGCAGCTTCACCTGCTTGGACAGCGCCTTGGCGATCTCCACCAGCTGCTGCTTGCCCACGCCGATGTCGGCGACCCGGGTCTCCGGGTGCTCGTCCAGACCGACCCGGCGCAGCAGTTCGGTGGCGTGGCGCAGGGTCTCGCGCCAGTTGACGAGTCCGCGCGTGGCGTGCTCGTTGCCGAGGAAGAGGTTCTCCGCGATGGACAGGTGCGGTACCAGCGCCAGTTCCTGGTGGATGATGACGATGCCGTGCTGCTCGCTCGCCCGGATGTCCTTGAACCGGCAGATCTCTCCCTCGAAGAGGACGTCCCCCTCGTAACTGCCGTGGGAGTGGACGCCGGAGAGCACCTTCATCAGGGTGGACTTGCCGGCGCCGTTCTCCCCGCAGATGGCGTGGACCTCGCCCTGCCGGACGGTCAGGGTGACGTCCGACAGCGCTTTGACACCGGGAAAGGTCTTGACGATCGAGCGCATTTCCAGGACGGGTCCCGCCATGGTCGTGCCTTCCAATCCGTAGGAAATGGGCGGGTTACTTGAGGTCGCCCTCGGTGTAGTAGCCGCCGTCGACCAGGACCTTCTGGTAGTTGGACTTGTCGACGCTCACCGGCTGGAGCAGGTAGGCGGGCACGACCTTGGTCCCGTTGTCGTAGGTCTTGGTGTCGTTGACCTGCGGCTTCTTGCCCTTGAGGGAGTCGTCCATCATCGAGGCGGCGACCTCGGCGAGCTTGCGGAGGTCCTTGTAGACGGTCTGCGTCTGCTGGTCGGCGATGATCGACTTCACGGAGGCCAGCTCGGCGTCCTGGCCGGTGATGACCGGCAGCGCCTTGCTGCCCGAGCCGTAGCCGTCCGACTTCAGCGCGGACAGGATGCCGATGGAGATGCCGTCGTACGGCGAGAGGACCGCGTCGACCCGGCCGCTCTTGTAGGACGAGGTGAGGATGTCCTCCATGCGCTTCTGCGCGGTGGTGCCGTCCCAGCGCAGGGTGACGACCTGGGGCAGCTTCGTCTGCCCGGACCTGACCACCAGCTGCTTCTTGTCGATGTACGGCTGGAGGACGCTCATGGCGCCGCCGAAGAAGTACTTGGTGTTGTTGTCGTCGTTGGAGCCCGCGAACAGCTCGATGTTGAACGGGCCCTTCCTGCCCTTGTCCAGCCCGAGCTTGTCGACGATGTACTGGCCCTGGAGCTTGCCGACCTTCTCGTTGTCGAACGAGGCGTAGTAGTCGACGTTCTTCGTGCCGAGGATCAGCCGGTCGTAGGAGATGACCGGGATGTGCGCGTCCGCGGCCTGCTGGAGCACGCTGTTCAGCGACTTGTTGTCGATGGCCGCGATGACGAGGCCCTTGACGCCCTGCGTGATCAGGTTCTCGATCTGGGAGACCTGCTGCTCGGGGTCGTCCTCGCCGTAGACCAGCTTCGTCTTGTAGCCCTTGGCCTGAAGGTCCTTGACGACGTTCTTGCCGTCGTTGATCCAGCGCTCGGAGGACTTGGTCGGCATGGCGATGCCGATGGTGGCGCCCTTGGTGTCGCCCGCCTTCTCCTTGCTGCCGCCCTCGCCGCTCTGGCCGCAGGCGGTGAGGGTGAGGGCGAGCGAGGCGGCTCCGGCCAGGGCGGCGAGGGCGGCTCTGCGGTTGCGCATGGGGATCAGTCCTTGTTCTTCTCGTCGTGGAGAGGGGTCACGCGGTGACGGGGAAGCGGTGGAGCGTTCCGGGCGACCGGGAGCCGAGCGGCGCCATGTCGCCGTCCGCGCCGTGCCGGGCGAGCAGGTCCAGGGCGAGCCGGCCGCGCCGCACCCGCTCCCGGGCGGTGTCCAGCGTCACGTCCCTGAGGTGGGTGCCCCACGGGTAGATGCCGGGCGCCTTGGACAGACCGAACTTCAGGTAGAGCGGTGCGCCGCGCCGGATCAGCTCGGCGACCTCGTACATCCGGACGTAGCCGCCGAGGTCGTCGGGCGCCTCGATGTACATGTCCATGGGGGCGGCGGAGACCCGGCGGATCTCGGTGAGGTGGTCCAGCGTCAGATCGCTGGGGACGTTGACGGAGTCGGCGCCGAGCCGCTCGTACACGGCGTACGAGGTCGGGTTGACCGGGCCGATGAGCGCCGAGACCTTCAGCGTGGTGTCGGCCGGGATGATCCCGGCCTCGCGGGCCCGGTGCAGGGTCCACAGCACGCCCTCGTCGGCGACGAGCAGGCACGTGACGCCCAGCTCGGTGGCCCGGACGGCGTCCTCGACGCAGCCGGCGACCGCGTCGTGGCCCCGGGCGCGCAGTCCGGCCCCCCGCGAGTCGGACCGCACCGAGCCGCCGATGTCCCAGGTGCCGCGCGGGCCGGTGAACAGGCAGAGCTCGATGTCGCGTTCGGCGGTGGCGTCGACCATCTCGGTGATCTCGGCGTCGGTGAGCATCCACACACCGCTGCCCTGGCTGATCCGGTGGATCGGCACATCGAGGCGGGAGGCCTCCTTGAGGACGACCGCCAGCGCTTCGGGACCCTCGCACGAGGGGATCTCGGTGCGCCAGCGGCCGCCGCCCGGGAAGGTGTGGGCGGAGGCGTCGGCGGGGTCGAGGGCGGGCGCGCCGAGGCCGAGCGCGGCGAGCGCCTGCTCGCCGGGCCTGCGGGCCGCCGGGACGGAAGCGTCGGTCACAAGCTGTCCTTGGGGTCGTGAGTGTTCGGTATCTCGGACAAGGTTCGCGGCTCGGGGTGCGAAAAAGCGCTGGGTGTACGCCGGTCGGGGCGCCGTCAGGTCACGCCCTGACCGGCGTACGGTTCAGGGGCGGAGCAGCACCTTGCCCACCGTGGGATCACCGGCCCCCACCAGCTCGATCGCCTGCGGGAACGCCGTCAGCGGCAACTCGTGCGTGACCAGCGGCAGCGGGTCGAGCAGCCCGGCGCCGAACACCCGCACCGCGTGCGCCCAGGCCTCCGGCGGCGCCCCGAAGACGGTGTGCACCTCCAGCTGCCGTACGACGAGACCGGTCGGGTCGAGCCCGTCCGCGCCCGGCGCCGGGATCCCGGTGAGGACCAGGCGCCCGCCGCGCCGCGGCAGCGCGGCGGCGGTGAGGGCGGCGGAGGCCGACCCGGCGGTCTCGATCACCACGTCGAAGTCGTCGGGCAGCTTCTCGTCCCGGAGCCGGAAGTCGCTCGCCCCGAACCGCCGGGACAGCGCCTCCCGGTCGTTCCGCGTGCCCACGACCAGCAGCTCCGCCGGCGAGACCGCCTTCAGGAACTGCACGGCGAACATGCCCAGCGTGCCCGTGCCGACCACCGCGACCCGCTCGCCCGGCCGCGCGTTCGCCTTCAGCGCGGCGGCCGCGATGCAGGCGGCCGGCTCCAGCAGCGCGGCGGCGGTGAGGTCGGCGTCGTCCGGCAGGACGTGCAGCAGCCGGGCGGGCAGGGTGAGCGTGGCCGCCATGGCGCCGGGCCGGGTGAACCCGGTCTCCTCGTACCCGGCCGAGCACAGCGTGGTCTCGCCCGCGTGACAGCGCTCGCACACCTGGCAGTTGCGGAAGCCCTCGCCGACGACCTTCCGGCCGACGAGCGAGCCGGGCACCCCGGCCCCCACCGCCGCGACCGTCCCCGACCACTCGTGCCCGGGCGTGAGCGGATACCGCACGTACCCTTCGGGCCGGTTGCCCTGGTACACCTCGCGGTCGCTGCCGCAGATGCCGGCCGCGTGCACCGCGACCAGCGCCTCCCCGGGACCGGGCTGCCGGGGCGTGTGGGCCTCGACCCGGTGCACCCCCGGCGCCTCGACCAGGACCTGGGAACTCACTTCGTGCCCTTCGGCTTGCGCTGCTCCCAGCCCTCGGCCCACAGGTCGAACCGGGCCTGCTGCTGCGGGAACTCCGCCGCCGCGTCGACGTCGAGCTCGACTCCGAGACCGGGCGCGTCGGAGAGGTGGAAGCAGCCGTCCTCCGGGTTCACCTGCGGCGCGCCCTTGACCACCTTCTTGATCTCCGCGTCCGCGAAGTCGTTGAAGTGCTCAAGGATCTTGAAGTTCGGGGAGGTGAACCCGACCTGGAGGGAGGCGGCGGTGAGCACCGGGCCGCCCACGTTGTGCGGGGCGACCAGCATGTAGTGCGTCTCGGCGGTGGCGGCCAGCTTCCGGGTCTCCCAGATGCCGCCGATGTGGCCGACGTCGGGCTGGATGATGTCCACGGACTGGCTGTCGAACAGCTCGCGGAACTCGATCCGGTCGTGGATGCGCTCACCGGTGGCCACCGGGATGTCCACCTTGGCGGCGACCTTCTCCAGCGCCTTCAGGTTCTCCGGCGGCACCGGCTCCTCCAGCCACGCGGGCTTGAAGGGGGCCATCTCCCTGGCCAGCCGGACGGCGGTGGCGGGGGAGAAGCGGCCGTGCATCTCCAGCATCAGCTCGGCCTCGGGACCGATGGCGTCCCGCACGGCCTCGATGAGCGAGACGGCGTACAGGGTCTGCTCGTGGTCCAGTTCGAAGTGCCCGGTGCCGAAGGGATCGATCTTCAGGGCCCGGTAACCGCGCTCCCTCACCCCCTGGGCGGCCTTGTGGTACGCCTCGGGCGTTCGCTCGGTCGTGTACCACCCGTTGGCGTACGCCTTGACCTTGTCGGTCACCTTCCCGCCGAGCAGCTGCCAGACCGGCACGCCCAGCGCCTTGCCCTTGATGTCCCAGCAGGCCATCTCGACGACGGCGATGCCGGACATGACGATCTCGCCGGCGCGGCCGTAGTCGCCGTACTTCATGCGGCGGACCAGGTCCTCGACGGCGAACGGGTCCGAGCCGAGAATGTGGTTGGCCTCGGCCTCCTTGAGGTAGCCGATCAGCGCGTCGGTGTGACCGAGCATCCGGGTCTCGCCGACTCCCGTGATCCCCTCGTCGGTGTGCACCTGGACGTAGGTCAGGTTGCGCCACGGCGTGCCGACCACGTGCGTGCTGATTCCGGTGATGCGCACGGCAGTTGCCCCTCGGTTGTTCGAGATTTCGTCACACGTTCGAAATGCTGGCGTGACAGTAAGGAGGCTGCGGCGGGGGTGTCAATGGGTCGAACAGGTAACGGTTTCGGCAAGGCTTTCGAGAAGTCTTTCGACCCCGCACGAAACCTTCACAGCGCCGCCTGGAACCGTGTCCCGCGCGGACTCTAGTCTTCCCGCGTCATGGACTACTGCCACCCGTGCCAACGGCACCTCAACGGCGCCCTGGCCTGCCCCGGGTGCGGAACACCGGCCGCCCGCCTCGCCGTCACCACGGCCGCGCCGGCCATCCACGCGCACGGGTACGCGCAGACGCCCGCGGGGTACGGGGGAGGGGCGTACGGGCGGTCGTACGAGCCGCCGCGCACATCCCCCTACGAACAGTCGTACGACGGGACGCGCGAGGACCCCGGCCGGCCGGGGGAGGCCGCCGAGGACGGCCCTGAGGGCGGCCCTGGGTACGGTCCTGATCCTGAGGGCGGCCCTGCGTACGGTCCTGATGACGGCGAGGCCCCCGACGGCGCTCCCGCCGGCCGGCGTGCCGACCGTGCCGGGGCGAGCCGGCGGGACCGCAAGGCCGCCGTGCACCGGCGCCGCCGTCGCCGTGCCGTCCTGGTCGCGGCCGGTTTCGTGCTCGCGGCCGGCGGACTGAGCCTCGCCGAACTCGGCACCGACGCGCCCTTCTCGCCGTTCGCCGGCGACACCCCGGCCCCGGCCGGGGACACCACCGCCAACGGCGGCGCCGCCTCCAGCGCGCCGGGCGGCACCTCCGCCGACCCGGCCGGCGCCGGCTCCGGCGCCGCCCCGCGTCCGGGCGACTCCGCCTCCGCCGACGCCTCGGCCTCCGCGTCCGCCTCGAAGTCCCCCGAGTCCGCCAAGGACAAGGACTCCGCCTCCCCCTCCGCCGGTGCGACCGACCGGGTCCGGCAGTCGTCCCAGGCCGACGCCGGTACGACCCCGGCGAGCCCCGCCGCCCCGCCCCCCGCCCGGCCCGCCACCCCCACCGCGGCCTCGACGACCTCCGCCCCCGCTCCCCAGCCGACGCCCACCAAGACCAAGACCTGCGACCGCTTCCTGTGGTGGTGCACCTGACCGCACCTGGCGGCATCCGGGTGGATCGGGAGCACACCACGGCGCACCCGTGCCGCACCGTCCCACCGGCCATCCGGGGCATCCGTGACACCCACGGGCCCTCACGGGGGTTGAGTCGAACAGGCACGTCTCGCCGTACCGGTGTCGGGAACGCCCGCGGCCGGACGGGTGTTGTGCCGGGTGGAGCAGCGAACAGCGGATGGTCAAGGAGAGCGGATGACGCGGGAGATCACCGTCCAGGGCACGGTCGCCGAGGGCTTCGAGCCGGTGCGCGAGGAGTTCGCCGCCTTCGTCGCCGGCGAACGGGAGGACTACGAGGGCCAGTTGTGCGCGTACGTCCACGGATGCAGAGTCGTGGACCTGTGGGCGGGCACGGGGGTGACGGGTGACGCGCTGTACGCCCTGTACTCGGCCACGAAGGGCGCGGCGCACCTCGTCGCGGCGCTGCTCGTGCAGGACGGCACGCTGGAGCTGGACCGCAAGGTCACCTACTACTGGCCGGAGTTCGCCGCCGAGGGCAAGGGTGCGCTGACCCTGCGGGACCTGCTCGCGCACCGCGCCGGGCTGGTCGGCACCGACACCGGCTTCACCCTCGCCGAACTGGCCGACGACCGGATGATCGCCGAACGCCTCGCGGACCAGCGGCCCTTCTGGCGGCCGGGCACGGCCTTCGGCTACCACGCGCTGGTGATCGGCGCGCTGACCGGCGAGGTCGTCCGCCGGGCGACGGGCCGCACGCTGCAGGAGGTGTACGAGGAGCGGGTCCGCGCCCCGCACGGCCTCGACCTGTACCTGGGGCTGCCGGCCGCGCACGAGCCCCGCTTCCGCACGGTCCAGCCGATGCTGCCGACCCCCGCGCAGCAGGCGCAGCTCGACGCCGTACCGGGCGGTCCGCACACCCTCGTGTCGATCGCCTTCAACCGGCACGGCACGGACCCCACCGACCTGGGGGGCCTGCCGAACGAGCGGCTGGTCCGCGCCAAGGGTCCGGCGTCGGTGGGCGGCGTCGGCTCGGCGCGCGGCCTGGCGGCCATGTACGCCGCCGTGATCAGCGAGGTGGACGGCAGGACCCCGCTGCTGAAGGAGGACACGCTGGCGGAGTTCGCCCAGATCCACTCCACGGGCTATGACCTCGTGGCCCGCACCCACACGTCCTTCGGCCTCGGCTTCCAGGCGACCGCCGACACCTGGTACCCCTTCCTGGGTGCCAAGACCGTCGGCCACAGCGGCGCGAGCGGCGTCCAGTCCTTCGCCGACCCGCACAGCGGGATCGCCTACGGCTACACGAGGCGGAGGTTCGCGTTCCCCGGCGGAGCGGCACCCGAGAACAACAGGTTCGCGGCCGCCGTCCAGCGGGCGGCCCTGGCAGCACTCTGAAGGGGCGCGGGGCACTGCGCGAGCGACCGCCCGCGATCCGCACGCGACTCCGCACAGCTTCCCGGCGGACGCCCCCGGACAGAGGAGCAGCCGCACCCCACGTCCAAGGATGCGGCTGCCGAGTAGGCAACGACGAAGGTCAGACCAGCGTCACGGTGATGTTGCCCCGAGTCGCCTTCGAGTAGGGGCACACCTGGTGGGCCTTCTCGACGAGGCTCTTCGCGGTCGCCGCGTCGACCTGGGGGATGCTCGCGGAGATCTCCACGATGATCCCGAAGCCGTCCTCGTTCTTGCCGATGCCGACCTTGGCCGTGACGGTGGAACCGGAGACGTCGACGCCCTCCTGCCGGGCCACCACCCCCAGCGCTCCCTGGAAGCAGGCGCTGTACCCCGCGGCGAACAGCTGTTCCGGGTTGGTCCCGGACCCGCTGCCGCCCATCTCCTTCGGCGGGTTGACGACGACGTCGAGTCGGCCGTCGTCCGTGGCGACCCGGCCGTCACGGCCGTTCTCGGCGGTGGCGACGGCGGTGTACAGGACGTCGGACTGCGTGATGGGCATGCGGTTGTCTTCCTCCTCGGTCCGCCGCGACTCGCGCCCACGATCGCGACGGATTTCGGAAAGAAGTTACCGCATGCCGAAAATCTCGGGAAGGCTAGAGCTTGACGACCATCTTGCCGACGTTGTCGCCGCGCAGGACCCCGAGGAACGCCTCCAGGTTGTTCTCGATGCCCTCGACCACGGTCTCCCGGTACTTCAGCGCGCCCGAGGCGACCCACGGCCCGACCTCCTGGACGAACTGCGGCTGGAGGTCGTAGTGGTCGCCGACCAGGAAGCCCTCGATCCGGCCGCGGGTCTGGATGAGGCGGGCCAGGTTCTTCGGACCGGGGGCGGGCTCGGTGTTGTTGTAGACCGAGATCATGCCGCAGACCGCGATCCGGCCGCCCTCGTTCAGCGAGCCGATGGCCGCCTCCAGGTGGTCCCCGCCGACGTTGTCGAAGTAGACGTCGATGCCGTCGGGCGCCGCCTCGCGCAGCTGCTCGGCGACCGGGCCGCTCTTGTAGTTGAACGCGGCGTCGAAGCCGTACTCGTCCACCAGCAGCCTGACCTTCTCGTCGGAGCCGGCCGAGCCGATGACCCGGGAGGCGCCCTTGAGCCTGGCGATCTGGCCCACCTGGCTGCCCACGGCCCCGGCCGCACCGGACACGAAGACGGCGTCGCCCTCCTTGAAGGAGGCGGTGCGCAGCAGGCCGGCGTAGGCGGTCAGGCCGGTCATGCCGAGGACGCCCAGGTACGTCGACAGGGGCGCGGCCTTGGGGTCGACCTTGACGGCGTGCCGGGCGTCCACGGCCGCGTACTCGCGCCAGCCGAGGAAGTGCAGGACGTGGTCGCCGACGGCGATGCCCTCGGCGTGGGACTCGACCACCTCGCCGACCGCGCCGCCCTGCATGACCTTGCCCAGCTCGAAGGGGGCGACGTACGACTTCGCTTCACTCATCCGGCCGCGCATGTACGGGTCGACGGAGAGGTACGTGTTCCGCACCAGCACCTGACCCTCGCGCGGGGTCGGGACCGGCGCCTCGACCAGGGCGAAGTCCTCGGGCTTGGGCCAGCCGACGGGACGGCTGAGCAGGTGCCACTCGCGGTTGATCATGACGGTGCCTTTCACGATTACTTCAGTACCTGAAACAACCATGCTCCTGAATATTTCAGTATGTCAAGTAACCGGGTATCCTGGAGGGTATGTCCACCCCATCGAAGAACCGTCGCCCCGACGCCCTCACCCTGGAAGTCGTGGAGCTGATCGGCGACGTCGTGGCCCGCTTCTACGCGGACTACGAGAAGGCGGCGGCCGAGCACTCGCTGACCGGCCCCCAGGCCCGGCTGCTCAGCCTGCTCTCGCTGGAGCCGCTGCCCATGCGCAAGCTGGCCCAGAAGCTGAAGTGCGAGCCGTCGAACGTGACCGGGATCGTGGACCGCCTGGAGACCCGCGGACTGGTCGAGCGCCGCCCCGACCCGGCCGACCGCCGGGTGAAGGTCGCCGCCGCCACCGAGGAGGGCCGCCGGATGGCCCGCGACCTGCGCGAGAACCTCGACTTCGCACGCGAACCGCTCGCCGCCCTGAGCGACGACGAACGCGGCTCCCTGCGCGACCTGCTCCGCCGCATGCTGGACGTCTGACCCCCCTCGACCGGCATCACGCACCGTCACACCCAGCCAGTAGAGTCCTCGCCATGCGCGATCTCGGGGTGGGTTTCGGTTATCTGCTGAAGGGCCAGCGGTGGGTGGCCCGGCACCGGCGGAGTTACGGCTTCGGGCTGCTGCCCGGCCTGATCACACTGGTGCTGTACGCCGCCGCACTGGTCGCGCTCGCGCTGTGGGGCGAGGACGCGGTCGGCTGGGCCACCCCGTTCGCGGACGACTGGTCCAGCCCCTGGCAGGGCCTGTTCCGCGGCTTCCTGACCGCCGTCCTCTTCGCGCTCGGCCTGCTGCTGGCCGTGCTGACGTTCACCGCCGTCACCCTGCTCGTCGGCCAGCCCTTCTACGAGAGCCTCTCCGAGCAGGCCGACGCCGACGCCTCGCCCGACGGCACCGCCCCCCGGTCCGACCTGCCGCTCTGGCGGGAGCTGTGGATCTCGGCCCGGGACAGCCTGCGCGTCCTGGTCCGGGCCGGCCTGTGGGGCGTCCTGCTCTTCGCGCTCGGCTTCCTGCCGTTCGTCGGGCAGACCGTCGTCCCCGTGATCGGCTTCCTCGTCACCGGTTTCTTCCTCACCGAGGAACTCGCCGCCGTGGCCCTGCAGCGCCGGGGCGTCGACCTGCGCGCCCGCCTCACCCTGCTCCGCTCCCGCAAGACCCTGGCCTGGGGCTTCGGCACACCCCTGGGCCTGGCCTTCCTGGTTCCGTTCGTCGCGGTGTTCCTGATGCCGGGCGCGGTCGCGGGCGCCACGCTCCTCGCCCGTGACCTGCTGGGCGAGGAGACCGCGGGGCACGGCACCGACGAGCCCGAAGAGGAGAACGCCACCCCGTGACCGAGATACTCGCCGTCGCCGTCATCACCGTCCTGGCCGTCATCGCCCCCGGCGCCGACTTCGCGATGATCGTGCGCAACAGCTATCTGTACGGCCGCCGCACCGGCCTGTTCGCCGCCGCCGGAGTCGCCGCCGGCGTACTGGTCCACGTCACCTACACGATGCTCGGCGTGGGCCTGCTGATCGCCTCCTCCACCTTCCTGTTCACGGTCGTCAAGCTGATCGGCGCCGCCTACCTCGTCCACATCGGCGTGCGCACCTTCCGCGCCCGCGGCGAGGTGCAGGTGGACCTGGAGCACAAGGCCACGCTGACCCCGCTCGCCGCGCTGCGCACCGGCTTCCTCACCAACGTCCTCAACCCCAAGACGACCCTCTTCGTCGTCTCCACCTTCGCCCAGGTCGTCAGCCCCGGCACACCGGTCTGGCGGCAGGCGGGCTACGGCCTCTTCATGGCGCTGGCCCACCTGGTGTGGTTCGGCGTCGTCGCGCTCTTCTTCTCGCAGGAGCGCATGCGCACGCTGATGCTCCGCGCCCAGAAGGTCCTCAACAAGGTCATCGGCTCCGTCCTCGCCGGCCTCGGCATCAGCCTGGCCTTCGCTCCGTCGCACTGACCGCCACGGCGACGATCGCCCGCACCTGGGCGATGATGTCCAGCCGGTTGCGGACGAACTCGGGGTCGGTCACCTCGGTGGTGTTCCCGGCCCCGAACCGCAGCACCGGGGTGTGCACGTGCCCGCCCGGCAGCGTGTCGTGCAGGCCGAGCCGGTCCCGCAGCAGGGTGGCCCGGTAGGCGATCTCGTTGGACAGGTAGTCGCCGCCGCCCCCGGCCCGGGCGGTGGAGCCGGGAGTCGGTCCGTCCGGCCGCACGACGGGCTCGCTCCCGCCCGCGGGGATCTCGGTGACCTCCGTGTGGTCGTACACCGGGAAACGCCCGGTGTGCGCGGCCGTGACGGCGGCGAACGGCAGGGTCGTGGTCGTCCACTGCGGCTGCGTGGCCGGGTCCGTGACCGGCACGGTCTCCGTCCGGCCGATGTCGTCGTTGTCCGGGAAGCCGCCGCGCCAGGCGCCGTTGGTGCGCTCGACGTCGAACCGGCCGACCCGGCCCTGGCTCACGGTCGTGAACAGGTCCGCCTCCGGCAGGTACGGCCGCAGGGTCCGCTCCACCGTGCCCTCGGCGAAGTCCCGCCAGCGCACCGGGAACACGGCCGTCTCGATGCGCGCCGGGCCCGCCGCCGTCTCGACGACGGTGCCGTCCAGCGCGAGCGCCGTCGCCCCGGACGGGTTGGAGGTGCGGATGTCCCGGTCGAGCGTGAAGGGGTCGAAACCGGTGAGGACGACCCGGCGCGAGGGGCCCTCGGCCGGGTAGCGGATGTCGGTCTGCCCCCGCGAGGTCCGCTCCAGCCGGTCGAGCAGCGCGCTCCGCTGCCGCTCCGTGAGCCCGAAGTCCGGCTGCCAGGTACGTACGTCCCGGGTCATGCCCAACCGGGCCCAGTACAGCGGCCGGTCGTCGTCCCGGCTCAGGTCCCCGCCGGCGGGCCCCCGCCCCTGGGCCCGGTCCACGGCCCGCCGCCACAGCGCGGACCCCTCCCGTACGACGACGCGGCGGGCCTGCGCGTAGGACCGCGCGCGCTCCAGCGCACGGCCGAACTCCCGTGCCGCGCCGTCGAATCCGGAGCGCCGCAGGATCTCCTGCGGCTGCGCACGGTCGAGCCGCTGCTCCTCGACGGTGGGGGAGGGGGCGGGGGCGGCCGGGGCCGCCGAGGCGGTGGCCGGCGGGGCGGACAGGCCGGCGAGCAGCGCGAGACCGAGGACGCCGAGGCGAAGTCGTGTGGGGCTCAAGGGATTTGGGCTCCTTCCGGGAAGCACCGTGACTCCGGCCCACCGTACTCGGCCGCGCGCCGGCGGGCGCCGGTCGCGCGGGTGTCCGCGCCCCCGCGGAGCGCTCCCTCAGTCCGCCCGTTCCCCCAGCAGCCGCAGGAAGTCCCGGAACGCGCCCGGCATGTCGACCGAGTCCGGGTCCAGGAGCCACTGGTACTGCAGGCCGTCCATCACGGCGACGAGCAGGGGGGCGGTGCGTTCGGGGGTGAGGCCGCTCGGGAGCCGCTCGCCGTACTCGCTGCGCAGGACGGCGGTCATGGAGGCGCGGACGCGCGCGTACCGCTCGGTGAAGTAGCCCCGCGCCGGATGACCCTCCGTCACGCTCTCGCCGAGCAGCGCGGAGAAGGTCTGGATGATCGCCGGCCGCATCGCGTTGTACTCGACCAGCGAGGCCAGCAGGTCCGTCCGCCACTGGGAGTCCGGCACCGCGTCCCACCGGTCCCGGTCCTGGAGCACGGCCACCAGCAGCGCCTCCTTGGTGGGGAAGTGGTGCAGCAGCCCCTGCTGGGTGAGCCCGACCCGCTCGGCCACGGCCGCGAGGCTCGCGCCCCGGTAACCGCGCTCGGCGATCACCTCCAGGGCGGCCCCCACGATCTCCGCGCGCCGCTCCTGGCCCCTGACCCTCGCGTTCATGAGGTCACCGTACGACATCCCCGCCCCGCCATCATAACGGCAAGGTAACGAAACCTACCCGGCTACAGGTGGTGCGGGCACGATGGAGGCACCTGCACGGACTCGACGAGGAGGAACCCGATGGCGGGAGCCCAGCCCACCCCGGCCGACCAGGCCCGCGAGGCGGTCGTGGAGGCCGCCCTCGGCGCGCTCGACCTCGACGACAAGACCCGGCTGCTGGCCGGACAGGACATGTGGAGCCTGCCCGCGCTGCCCGCGATCGGCCTGGACTCCCTGGTCATGTCGGACGGCCCGATCGGCGTCCGGGGCGTGCACTGGACCGCCGACGACCCCTCCGTGGCCCTGCCCTCGCCGACCGCGCTCGCCGCCACCTGGGACCCCGGACTCGCCCGCCGCGCCGGTGTGCTGCTCGCCCAGGAGGCCCGCCGCAAGGGCGTCCACGTCCTGCTCGCCCCCACCGTCAACCTGCACCGCTCCCCGCTCGGCGGCCGCCACTTCGAGTGCTACAGCGAGGACCCGTACCTGACCGGCGCCATCGGCACCGGCTACGTGACCGGCGTCCAGTCCGGCGGAGTCGGCACCACCGTCAAGCACTTCGTCGCCAACGACGCCGAGACCGACCGCCTCACCGTGAACAACCTGGTGCCCGAACGCGCCCTGCGCGAGCTGTACCTGGCCCCCTTCGAGGCCATCGTCACCGGCGCCCGCCCCTGGGGGATCATGACCGCCTACAACTCGGTCAACGGGACGACGATGACCGAGCACCATCACCTCGTCAACGAGGTCCTGCGCGGCGAGTGGGGCTTCGACGGCTTCAACGTCTCCGACTGGACGGCCGCCCGGGACACGGTCGCCGCCGCCCACGGCGGCCTCGACGTCGCCATGCCCGGCCCCCGGACCGTGTACGGCCCCGCCCTCGCCCAGGCCGTGCGCGACGGCAGGGTCGGCGAGGCCACCGTCGACGCGGCCGTCCGCCGGGTACTCCGCCTCGCCGCCCGTGTCGGCATCCTCGCCGGCGCCGAACCGGTGGTCGCCGAGCCGCCCGCGCCGGTCGACGGCGAGGCCCTGGCCCGCGAGATCGCCCGCCGCTCCTTCGTCCTCCTGCGCAACGAGCGCGGCGCGCTCCCGCTGCGGCCCGGCGCCACCGTCGCCCTGACCGGAGCCGCCGCCCGCGACGCCCGTGTCCTCGGCGGCGGCTCCGCCACCGTCTTCCCGGCCCGGACCGTCTCCCCGCTCGACGGCCTCACCGCCGCCCTCCCCGACGGCACCCTCCGCTACGCCGTCGGCGCCGACCCCACCACCGAACTGGCCGTCGCCGACCAGGGCTTCACCCTGCGGGCCGTCTGCCGGAACGCCGCCGGCGACGTCATCGGCACCCGCTCCGCCCCCGGCGGCCAGATCCAGTGGATGGGCTCCGACCTCCCCGACGGCGTCACCCACGCCACCCTCCACACCATCGAGCTGACCGGCACCTTCACCCCCCGCGAGTCCGGCCCGCACACCTTCGGCATCAAGGGCACGGGCCCCTTCACCCTCACCGTCGACGGCACCACGTACTACGACGACGTCCAGCGCCCCGCCGAGGACGACCCCTTCGACGCCTTCTTCGCCGCCCCCGTCCCCCGCGCCGAGACCGAGCTGACCGCCGGCGAACCGGTCGGCATCTCCCTCACGCACGTCGTCCGGCTCCCCGAGGACCTGCCGATGAAGGTGATCGCCTTCGCGCTCGCCCACTCCGGCCCCCAGCGCGACCCCGACGAGCTGATCACCGAGGCCGCCCGGGCCGCCCGGGCCGCCGACACGGCCGTCGTCGTGGTCGCCACCACCGACCGCGTGGAGTCCGAGGGCTTCGACCGCCGGGACCTGAGGCTGCCCGGCCGCCAGGACGACCTGGTCCGCGCGGTCGCCGCCGCCAACCCGAACACCGTCGTGGTCGTCAACGCCGGCTCCCCGGTGGAGATGCCCTGGCGGGACGAGGTCGCCGCCGTCCTGCTGACCTGGTTCCCCGGCCAGGAGGGCGGCGCCGCCCTCGCCGACGTGCTCACCGGCGCCCACGAGCCCGGCGGCCGGCTGCCCACCACCTGGGGCTCCCTCGCCGACGCCCCGGTCACCCAGGTCGTCCCCGTCGACGGCGAACTGCCCTACAGCGAGGGCGTGTTCATCGGCCACAGCGCGTGGGAGCGGGCCGGCCGCACCCCGTCGTACCCCTTCGGCCACGGCCTCGGCTACACCGACTGGGCCTACGAGTCCCTGGAGGTCGACGGCACCACCGTGCGCGTGCGGGTGTGCAACACCGGCGAGCGGGCCGGCCGGGAGGTCGTCCAGGTCTACGTCTCACCGGCCGGGCCCGGCCCCGAGCGCCCGGCGCGCCGGCTGGCGGGCTTCGCGTCGGTCGAGGCGGGCCCCGGCCGGAGCGCCGAGGCCGCCGTCGAGCTGCCGCGCCGGGTCTTCGAGGTCTGGGACGAGGAGGCGAAGGCGTGGTCGTGTGTGAAGGGTTCGTACGAGATCACCGTCGGACGCTCGATCGCCGACCGCCGGCTGACCGCGCCGATTAACGTCTGATCCGGGACAAGCCTCCCCGCACGAGCAGCCCCGGCCCGGGACCTGACCCCTGGGCCGGGGCTCGGCACGTGCGTTTAACAGGGGGTGTTCCGTCGGTCAAGGTACGAGTTTCCGGAACCTGACCGGGGTGCGGCCGCCGGGGTTCATTTGAAGCAGCCCGAGAACGGCTCGGGCACCAACCCCCCTCGGAGGCGGATTCCCATGACGAACATCGAGCGCAAGAACTACAAGAAGCGCCTGGCGATGCTGGCCACCACGGTCACCCTGGCAGCCGGCGGCGTCCTGATCCCCACCGCCGCTTTCGCCGCACCGGCGGCCGCACCGGCGTCGGCCCACACCCAGACGCTGCACCACAACAAGCACAACAAGCCGCACAAACACACTGAGGCGCCTCAGGGCAACGGGGCGGGTGCGGGTGCGGGTGCTGGAGCGGGTGCCGGTGCTGGCGCCGGTGCGGGTGCCGGAGCTGGCGCTGGGGCCGGTGCTGGTGCGGGTGCTGGGGCAGGCGCTGGAGCGGGTGCCGGAGCTGGTGCGGGTGCTGGTGCCGGCGCTGGTGCTGGTGCCGGTGCTGGTGCGGGTGCGGGTGCGGGTGCGGGTGCTGGTGCGGGTGCGGGTGCTGGTGCGGGTGCTGGAGCGGGTGCCGGAGCTGGTGCTGGTGCTGGTGCCGGTGCCGGAGCTGGCGCTGGTGCTGGTGCTGGTGCCGGTGCTGGTGCTGGTGCTGGTGCCGGTGCTGGTGCTGGTGCTGGTGCTGGTGCTGGTGCTGGATCTGGTGCGGGTGCTGGTGCTGGGGCTGGTGCGGGTGCCGGTGCTGGTGCGGGTGCTGGCGCCGGTGCGGGTGCCGGTGCTGGCGCCGGGGGCTGAGTCCCGTAAGCCGGTCCGGTCGGTGGGGACCGTTTTCCTCCTCGCCACCGTCGAGGCCTTCGGGCCGGTGGGACTCGCGTCCCGCCGGCCCGGAGGCCTCCTCCGCGTCGCGGGCCGGTCAGGACGCCGAGAGGGCGTACACCGTCTCGGAGCGGAAGACCTCGCCGGGCCGCAGCACCGTGCTCGGGAAGTCGGGCCGGTTGGGCGAGTCCGGGAAGTGCTGCGTCTCCAGGGCGACCCCGGCGCAGGGGGAGAACGGCCCGGAGAGATGGTCGGCGGTGTACAGCTGGAGGCCCGGCTCGGTCGTCGCGACCGTCAGCCTCCGCCCGGACGCGGGGTCGTACAGCTCGGCCACCTCCTCGGCCGCGCCGGTCACCCCCTTGTCGAGGACGAAGTTGTGGTCGTAGCCCGAGCCGGTCCTGCGGGCCGTACGGAAGTCGAAGCGGGTCCCCGTCACGTCCGCCGGCTCCCCGGCCGGGATCAGGTCCGCGTCCACCGGCGTGTACCGGGACGCGGCCAGCCGCAGCTCGTGTCCGCCGGCGGAACCGGAACCGGAGCCGCTCAGGTTCCAGTACGTGTGCTGGGTGAGGTTCACGACCGTCGGCGCGTCGGTGTCCGCCTCGTAGACGATCCGCAGCGCACCCGACTCCGTCAGCGTGTACGTCACCGTCACCGCCAGCCGGCCCGGGAAGCCCTCCTCGCCGTCCGCGCTCACCCGGCTCAGCCGCAGCCCGTGCGCCACCGGCTCCACGTCCCACACCCGCTTGTCGAACCCGCGCTCACCGCCGTGCAGCGAGTTCGGGCCGTCGTTCCGCGGCAGGGTGTACGTCCGGTCGCCCAGACGGAACCGGCCGCCCGCGATCCGGTTCGCGTACCGGCCGATCACGGCGCCCAGATACGGCTCCGGGTGGGCCAGGTAACCGGCGAGCTCCGGGAAGCCCAGCACCACGTCCGCCGTCCGCCCGGCCCCGTCCGGCACCTCGACCGACTGCACGATCCCGCCGTACGACAGCACCCGCACCCGCACCCCGCCGCGCTCCAGCGTCCACCGGTGCACCGGAGTGCCGTCGGAAAGTGTGCCGAAAAGTTCGCTCATGTGGGAAACCCTAGGTCACGGGGTACGCGCGGTGATCCTGCGGTACGCGATCTCCGCCAGCCGCGCCTGGCCGTCCTTGCTGGGGTGGAACCAGTCCCAGTGACTGAGCTGGTCCGTGCCGAAGCGGTAGTCGTGCACCGCGTTGCCGTCGAAGCGGCAGCGGCGGTCCTTCGCGCAGACCTCCGCCAGCACCTTGTTGTACGCCACGACCCGCTGCTGCACGGCGTCCCGGCGCAGCATCGCCGCGCTGGTCATGTCGTCCGCGTCACCCAGCATCGAGGGGCAGATGCCGAGCTTCCACACCTGCTTGCCCAGCGCGTTCGACCGGCCCTGCGACCACAGCCGCTTCAGGTTCGGCACGCTCGACACGTACACCTGCGTCCTCGGCAGCGCCGAGCGCAGCGTGTCCAGTGCCTCTTCGAAGTCCGCGCGGAAGCCGGCCACGGGGGTCATCGCCGACGTCGAGGCCCGGCAGGCGTCGTTCGCCCCCACCATCACCGTCACCAACTCCGGGCGGCGGCCCACCGCCTGCTCCATCTGCCCCGGCAGGTCGGCCATGCGGGCGCCGGTCACCGCGTAGTTCCAGCTGTGCTCCGCCGCGCCCGTCACCCCCAGCAGCCGCACCGCCAGGCTGTCCACCCGGGCGTCGCTGCCCGTCGCCCACGACGCCTCCGGACAGTCCGACAGCACCGTGCACGCGTCGAAGCCGCGCGTGATGGAGTCGCCCACGGCGGCGATGGAGTCCGGGCTGCGGTCCCACACCGGTGGCCGGGCCCCGCGTGCCGTGGCGCTGTGGGGCGCCGGGGAACGCCCGTCCCCGCCGGCGCAGCCGGCGGCTCCCAGCACCACGGCCGCCACGACGGCGAGAACGGCCCGCACACGGTGGCTTGGCTTCCGCATCCTGGTGTTCTCCTCGCTCGACGGTCGGCACTCCCCTCCCATAACAACGTGCGAGGGTTCCCACACCGCCACCCGGGAACGGCGCACCCCCGTACAAGCGTCCCCCTGGGTGAATGGCAGCGGTTTCCTGGCACCGGGACCGACGGTACGTCACACTCCTTGCGCCGTCGCAGGGTAGCCTCGCCATCAACGCGGCCGTCGCGCCACTGCCGCCCAGCCAGTCCGCAAGATGTCCCGCTCTGCCCGGAGGTTCCGGTGACGACACGTGGAGTTCTGTACGTGCACTCCGCGCCGCGCGCGCTGTGCCCGCACGTCGAGTGGGCCGTCGCCGGGGTGCTCGGCACGCGCGTCAACCTCGACTGGATCCGGCAGCCCGCGGCCCCCGGCACCTGGCGCTCGGAGTTCTCCTGGCAGGGCGAGGCCGGCACCGCCTCCAAGCTCGCCTCCGCGCTGCGGGGCTGGCACCTGCTGCGCTTCGAGGTCACCGCCGAGCCCTGCGCCACCGCCGAGGGCGAGCGCTACAGCTGCACCCCCGACCTCGGCATCTTCCACGCCGTCACCGGCCTCCACGGCGACATCCTGATCCCCGAGGACCGCCTGCGCGCCGCGCTGACGCGGTCCAAGCAGGGTGAGACCGACCTGGAGGCGGAGATCGCCAAGCTCCTGGGCAAGCCGTGGGACGACGAGCTGGAGCCGTTCCGCTACGCCGGCGAGGGCGCCCCGGTCCGCTGGCTGCACCAGGTCGTGTGAGCGTCCCGCACCCCCGGGCATGCCGAAGGGCCCCCACCAAGGCCGGTGGGGGCCCTTCGCTCATGCCGTTCAGACGGTCCTGAACGCCAGCACCACGTTGTGGCCGCCGAACCCGAACGAGTCGTTCAGCGCGGCGATTCGGCCCTCGGGCAGCCGGCGGGCCTCACCGACCACCACGTCCGCGTCGACCTCCGGGTCGAGGTTCTCCACGTTGATGGTCGGCGGAGCCGTGCGGTTCACCAGGGCCAGGATCGACGCGACGGTCTCGACACCGCCGGCGCCGCCGAGCAGGTGACCGGTCATCGACTTGGTCGCGGAGATCGCCATGTGGTCGACGTCGTCGCCGAACACCTTCCGCAGCGCCTTGATCTCGGCGACGTCACCCTGCGGCGTCGAGGTGGCGTGCGCGTTCACGTGCACGATCTCGGCCGGCTTCAGGTCGGTGCCGTCCAGCAGGTTCTGCAGCGCCTGCGCGATGCCGTTGCCGGACGGCTCGGGCTGCGTGATGTGGTGGGCGTCGGCGGAGATGCCCTGGCCGACCGCCTCGGCGTAGACCCGGGCACCGCGTGCCTTCGCGTGCTCCTCGGACTCCAGGACGATCACGCCGGCGCCCTCGCCGAGCACGAAGCCGTCCCGGCCCGCGTCGTAGGGACGCGAGGCGCCCTGCGGGTCGTCGTTGTTCTTGGACATCGCCATCATGTTGCCGAACGCGGCGATGGGCAGCGGGTGGATGGCGGCCTCGGTGCCACCGGCCACGACCACGTCCGCACGCCCGGTGCGGATCATCTCGATCGCGTACCCGATGGCCTCCGCGCCCGAGGCGCAGGCCGAGACCGGGGTGTGCACACCGGCGCGGGCACCCAGCTCGATACCGACGTTGGCCGCCGGGGAGTTGGGCATCAGCATCGGCACGGTGTGCGGGGAGACGCGGCGTACGCCCTTGTCCTTGAGGACGTCGTACTGGTCCAGCAGGGTCGTCACGCCGCCGATGCCGGAGGCGATGACCGCACCGAGACGATCGGGGTTCACGGACGCGTCCTCGCCGGCCCTGGCGGTGAAACCGGCGTCCTTCCAGGCCTCCTGGGCGGCGATCAGCGCGAACTGCGCGGACCGGTCCAGCTTGCGGGCCTGCGGGCGCGGGATGATCTCGCCCGGCTCGACGGCGATCTGCGCGGCGATCCGGACGGGCAGCTGGGCCGCCCACTCCTGCTCCAGCAGGCTGACACCGGACGTGCCGGCGACGAGGGCCTCCCAGGTCGAGGCTGCGTCGCCACCCAGCGGTGTGGTTGCGCCGATACCGGTGACGACCACGGTGCGATTGGTCGGGCTCACGGGAATTCTTTCTCCAACGGAATACGGGAGGACTCCCCCCGCCTCAGCGGGGATGACGGCGCCACCGCCGGGTGGCGGGGCCTTGCAGCCTGACGGCCCGTGAGGGCCTAGGGGATGGCTCAGGCCTGGTGCTCGAGGATGTACTTCGTCGCGTCGCCGACGGTCTTGAGGTTCTTGACGTCCTCGTCCGGGATCTTCACGTCGAAGCGCTCCTCGGCGGCGACGACGACCTCGACCATGGACAGCGAGTCGACGTCCAGGTCGTCGGTGAAGGACTTGTCCAGCTGGACGTCCTCGGTGGGGATCCCGGCGATCTCGTTGACGATCTCGGCGAGACCTTCGACGATCTGCTCCTGAGTGGCGGCCATGTCAGGCGCTCCTTCTTCGATAATCCAGACGGTTTGTGGCAGTTGTCCCCGTTCCGGATCGCATGATCCGGCACGGAGTGCCTAGGGGAGGGTAACGACCGTGGCGGCGTAGACGAGACCCGCCCCGAATCCGATGACGAGCGCGGTGTCGCCGCTCTTCGCCTCCCCGGTCGCCAGGAGCCGCTCCATCGCGAGCGGGATCGAGGCGGCCGAGGTGTTGCCGGTGGTGCGGATGTCACGGGCGACCGTGACGTGCTCCGGCAGCTTCAGCGTCTTCACCATCGAGTCGATGATCCGCACGTTGGCCTGGTGCGGAATGAAGACGTCCAGGTCGTCCGGGGTGATTCCGGCCGCGTCCAGCGCCTGCTGGGCGACCTTCGCCATCTCGAACACGGCCCAGCGGAACACCGCCTGGCCCTCCTGCGTGATCGCAGGGAACTTGATGTTGCCCTCGCTGTCGAGGGGCAGGTCGGAGACGTCGCCGATGTGGAAGCGGTTCCACGGGATGGTCTGCCTGATGGTCTCGGACTTGTCGCCCTCCGAGCCCCACACCGTCGGACCGATCGCCGGCTCCTTCGAGGGGCCGACCACGACCGCGCCGGCGCCGTCACCGAACAGGAAGGCGGTCGCCCGGTCCTCCAGGTCGGTCAGGTCGCTCAGCCGCTCCACGCCGATGACGAGCACGTACTCGGCGGAACCTTCCACCACCATGCCCTTGGCGAGCGTCAGGCCGTAGCCGAAGCCCGCGCAGCCCGCCGAGATGTCGAAGGCGGCGGCCTTGTCGGTGCCGAGCTTGTCGGCGATCTCGGTGGCGACGGCCGGGGTCTGGCTGAAGTGCGAGACCGTCGACACGACGACCGCGCCGATCTGCTCGGAGTCGATGCCGGCGTCCGCGATCGCCTTGCCGGAGGCCTCGATCGCCATCGCGGCCACGGTCTCCTCGGGACCCGCCCAGTGCCGGGTCTCGATGCCGGAGCGCGAGCGGATCCACTCGTCGGACGAGTCGATCCTTTCGAGGATCACCTCGTTCGGCACCACCCGGGTCGGCCGGTAGCCGCCGACGCCGAGGATGCGCGCGTACGGGGCACCCTTGCTGGGCTTGATCTTCGACATGCTCTCGGGCTCCTTAGGCGCCGGCGTGCTCGGCGATGAGCTCGCGAGCGGCGTCGAGGTCGTCGGGGGTCTTCAGGGCGAGGTTCCTGATCCCGGGCAGGGCGCGCTTGGCCAGGCCGGTCAGGGTGCCGCCCGGGCACACCTCGACGATCGCGGTGACGCCCAGCTCCTTGAACGTCTCCATGCACAGGTCCCAGCGGACCGGGTTGGCCACCTGGCCGACCAGCCGCTCCAGCACCTCGGTGCCGGAGGAGACGGTCCGGCCGTCCTTGTTGGAGACGTAGGGGATCTTCGGGTCGGCCGGCGACAGCTGCCCCGCCGCCTTGGCCAGGGTCTGCACCGCGGGCGCCATGTGCGGGGTGTGGAAGGCACCGGCCACCTTCAGCGCGACGACCTTGCGGACACCCTCGGGCTTGTCGTCGTTCAGCGCGGCCAGCTGCTCCAGCGTGCCGGCGGCGACGATCTGGCCCGCGCCGTTGATGTTCGCCGGGGTCAGCCCCAGCTTCTCCAGGTGCGCGACGGAGGTCTCCGGGTCGCCGCCGAGCAGCGCCGCCATACCGGTCTCGGTGACCGCGGCGGCGTCGGCCATCGCCAGACCCCGCTTGCGGACGAGACCGAGGGCGGACGTGTCGTCCAGCACACCGGCGAACGTGGCGGCGGTGATCTCGCCGACGCTGTGACCCGCGACCGCGCCCGGCGCGATCTCGGACATGTCACCGAGTGCCGCCGCGGACAGGATGCCGGCGGCCACGAGCAGCGGCTGGGCCACCGCGGTGTCACGGATGGCGTCGGCGTCGGCCTGGGTGCCGTAGTGGACGAGGTCCAGTCCGATGGCGTCCGACCAGGCGGCGACGCGGTCGGCGGCACCGGGCAGTTCGAGCCAGGGGGTCAGGAAGCCGGGCGTCTGAGCGCCCTGGCCGGGAGCGACGAGTACGAGCACTCTCACACTCTCTCTTGGGGACGGCCACGGCCGCCCGTGGGGACAGGGACGAAGAACACGAAGGGCTTTTGTGGGCCTCCGACAAAACCCTATGCCGGGGATTCGGCGTCGGCCAGACGCCCCAGGATGAGCGCGATCCGCAGTGTGAACGCGGATCGTACATCCGAGGGCGACCATCCGGTGACGTCTGTCACACGTCGGAGCCGGTAGCGCACGGTGTTCGGGTGAACGAAGAGCATCCTCGCCGCGCCTTCGAGGCTGCTCGCCTGCTCCAGGTAGACACTCAGGGTTTCCAGGAGCGCCGAGCCCGCCTCCTCCAGCGGTCTGTAGATCTCCTCCACCAGCTGCTCGCGGGCGCTCGGATCACCCGCCATGGCGCGCTCCGGCAGGAGATCGTCCGCGAGTACCGGCCGCGGCGCGTCCTGCCAGGCGGAACAGGCCTTCAGCCCCGCGGCGGCGGCCTGCGCGGACCGGGTGGCGGCCAGCAGGTCGGGTACGACGGGCCCCGCGACGACCGGGCCCGCGGCGAACGGCCCGATCAGCGACCTGGCGACGGCGAGCGGATGGGGGCTGCCCCCGGCGATGACGACCAGCCGGTCCCCGAGCACCCCCGTGAGCACCTGCAGCTTGGCGTGGCGCGCGGCCCGCCGGATCGCCTCGACGGTCAGTTCGCTGTCCCCGTCGGGCGCGGTCCCGAGGACCACGCACACGTGCTCCGGCGAGTTCCAGCCCAGCGCGGCGGCCCGGCTGACCGCGCCCTCGTCCGCCTCCCCGCTCAGTACGGCGTTCACGACCAGCGACTCCAGCCGCGCGTCCCAGGCACCGCGTGCCTCGGCGGCCTGGGCGTACACCTGGGCGGTGGCGAAGGCGATCTCCCGCGCGTACACCAGCAGCGCCTCGCGCAGCACGCTCTCGTCACCGGGAGCGGCCACCTCGTCGATGGCGCTCTCCATGACCTCGATGGTGGTGCGCACCATCTCCACGGTCTGCCGCAGCGTGATGGCCCGGGTCAGCTCACGCGGGGCGGTCCCGAAGACGTCCGTGGAGATCGCCTGGGGCGCGTCCGGGCGGCGGAACCACTCGGTGAAGGCCGCGATGCCCGCCTGGGCGACGAGACCGATCCAGGAACGGTTCTCCGGGGGCATGGCCCGGTACCACGGCAGGGTCTCGTCCATCCGCGCGATCGCCTGCGCGGCGAGCCTCCCGGAGGACTTCTCCAGTCGCTTCAGGGTCGCTGCGTGCGCGTGGACGTGGCGGGCTGCGGGATCGCCGTGGTGGGATTCGGGTTCGGGCACGGGGACAAGACTGCCTTATCGGGACGGGCCCGTGCGTCGCCGGGTCGGGGATGAGGTCTACGGTGGTGCCCGTGATCGACGTACGGCGCGCCGCCGAGCGCTACCGCGGAGGGGACCCCGGGGCCGGGATCGACACCCGGCACGCCTTCTCCTTCGGCCCCCACTACGACCCGGACAACCTCCGCTTCGGCGCGATGATCGCCTGCAACGAGGAGCGGCTCGCCCCCGGCGCCGGCTTCGACGAACACCCGCACAGCCACACGGAGATCGTCACCTGGGTCGTGGCGGGCGAGCTGACCCACCGTGACTCGGCCGGCCACGAGACGCGGGTCCGCCCCGGGGACGTCCAGCACCTCAGCGCGGCGGCGGGCGTCCGGCACGTGGAACGCAACGACGGTGAAGTGCCGCTGACGTTCCTGCAGATGTGGCTGACGCCACGCGGGCCCGGCGGCGACCCCGCCTACGCCCTCGTCCCGGACATCACCGACGCGACGCCGTACGCGGTACCGGCGGCGGGTGCGGTACTGCACGTACGGCGCCTCGGAGCCGGGGAGCGCGGTGCGGTCCCGGACGCCGCGTACCTGTACGTCCACGTCGTACGCGGCGAGGTCCGGCTGGCGGCGGAGCGCCTCGGCCCCGGGGACGCGGCGCGGATCACCGGGGCCGACGGGCTGGAGGCGGTGGCGGTGACCCCGGCGGAGCTGCTGCTGTGGGAGATGGCGCCGTAGTCCCGGCCGTGGGTCCGTCCCCTTCGGGCCGCTGTCTCAGCCCCGGAGTTCCGCCAGCACCGCGTCCGTGAGGACCGGCCACGCCTCGATCGCCCAGGGGCCGAACGCGCGGTCGGTCAGGGCGATCCCGGAGACCCCCGCGTCGGGGTCGATCCACAGGAACGTACCGGACTGCCCGAAGTGCCCGAACGTGCGGGGCGACGAGGAACTCCCCGTCCAGTGCGGGGCCTTCCCGTCACGGATCTCGAAGCCCAGTCCCCAGTCGTTCGGGTTCTGGTGGCCGTACCCCGGCAGGACGCCCTTCGTCCCCGGGTACTGCACGGTCATCGCCGCCGCCACCGTCCGCGGGTCCAGCAGCCGCGGCGCCTGCACCTCCGCCGCGAACCGCAGCAGGTCCCCGACCGTCGACACCCCGTCCTTCGCCGGCGACCCCTCCAGCGACGTCGACGTCATGCCCAGCGGCTCCAGCACGGCCTGCCGCAGGTACTCGGCGAACGGAATGTCCGTCGCCTTGGCGATGTGGTCCCCGAGCTGCTCGAACCCGGCGTTGGAGTACAGCCGCCGCTCCCCGGGCGCGGCCGTCGCGCGGTGCTCGTCGAAGGCCAGTCCGGAGGTGTGCGCGAGCAGGTGCCGGACGGTCGACCCGGGCGGCCCGGCCGGCTCGTCCAGCTCGACCGCCCCCTCCTCGTAGGCCACGAGCGCCGCGTAGGCCGCCAGCGGCTTGGTGACGGAGGCGAGACGGAAGCGGTGCCCGACGGGACCGTGCGTCCCGAGGACGGTCCCGTCGGCTCGTACGACACCCGCCGCGGCGGTGGGGACGGGCCAGTTCTCGATCAGCGCCAGGCTCTGCAACGACATGGGTCCGAGCCTATGCGGCTCACAGCAGCAGCCGCATCGACGGGTTGCTGAAGACGTGCCCGACCCGGCCCCGCGGATTCCCGGCCTTGCCGATCCGGTACTCCACCGTCCCCGCGACCAGCGCGGCCAGCGCCCCGGCCGCCCGGGGTGCTCCACGACGAACGCGGCGAAGTCCCCGTCCTCCTCCGCGAGCCGCTCCCGCAGCGTCGGCAGTGACCGCGCGTGCCACTCGGCCGTTCCGGAACCTCCCGCGCTCCCCGGGGAGTCGGTCATCACCTGGCGCAGGCGCAGCACTTCGGCGCCGTCCTCGGGCCGGGCCCGGCGTACGAGACTCATGAGTCACACGCCGACCAGCCGCTCCGGGCGCCGTCCCGCCGATTTCCTACCGGACCGGCTTGCCTGGAGTGCACTCCAAGGTCATAGCGTGGGAGCCATGACGGTGATGCAGACCACGCCCGCGGCCACCGAGCGCGCCACCCCCGCCGACATCTGCTCCGCCCCGCCCCGGCGTCATCCGCGCCCCGACGGCCAGGACCGGTACACGATCAGCGAGGTGGTCGCGTTCACCGGTCTCACCGCGCACACCCTGCGCTGGTACGAGCGGATCGGTCTGATGCCGCACGTCGACCGCTCGCACACCGGACAGCGCCGCTACAGCAACCGTGACCTGGACTGGCTGGACTTCGTGACCAAGCTGCGGCTGACCGGGATGCCGGTCGCGGACATGGTCCGGTACGCGGAACTGGTCAGGGAGGGCGACCAGACCTTCGCCGAACGCCGGCAGCTGCTGGAGTCGACCCGCAGGGACGTGCTGAACCGCATCGCGGAACTCCACGACACCCTCGGCGTCCTCGACCGGAAGATCAGCTTCTACGCGGCGGAGGCGTGAGCACGCCGCGGGGACACGGGGAGCCGCGCTAGAGCTCCGCCAGCAGTTCCGCCTTCTTCGAGGAGAACTCCTCGTCGGTGACCAGCCCCGCCTGGTGCAGCTCCCCGAGGTGACGGATCCGCTCGGCGATGTCGGCCGGATCGCGGCGGGACACGGCCGGGGCCACCGGCACCGCGCCCCGCGACCGCACCGCCGCCAGCACCGCGGCGGCGAACGGCAGGGACTCGTGCACCGGCCCGTACCCCAGCCCGAACACCACCGACGCCGGGTCCTGGTCGGGCTGCGGGGAGCGGGCGGACTCCGGATCGCGCGGCAGCAGCCGCAGATGCCCCTCGAAAAGTTCCGGCGACCGCCACTCCACCCCGCTCAGCCGGGCCACCGGGAAGCTCTGGTCGCCGGCCTTCCACTTCGCCGAGGACGCGCCCGTCCAGGACCAGCGGAACTGCACGGACGTGCCGTCGAAGGACGCCTTCCCGTCGTACGCCTTGAACTGCAGCGGAGCGTCGGGCGCCGCCACCAGGTGCCGCTCGGCCGGCCCGGGCTCGGTCAGCAGCCCCTTCAGCTCGTCGGCGTAGTACTCGGCGAGGGCCTCCCGCTCGGCCGGCAGCACCAGCCGGTACGGGTCCGCGCCCTCCTTCAGCTGGCCGTCGGCCGCCTCCATCAGCGGGTCCGCGCCGGGACGCGGCTCCAGGCGCAGGACGACCGTGCCGCGCTTGCCCGGGGCGAGGCTCACCCCCTCGACCGCGGACAGCGGAATCCGGCGCTCACCGAGCGCCTGGAACAGCTTCGGTGTCCGAATCCCCCGTTCGTAACGGATGAGCACGGAGTCGGACTCGAACTCCCAGACGGCATGAAAACCCGCCAGTACGTCACCCATGCGGCTCATCGTATGCGGCACGTGCTCCTCCGTCGCCACCCGCGCAGACCGCACTTCCTGCTGTTTCTACGCGCGTCCGGCCGTCGTCGTGCCGGACAGACCGGACCGGCACACATCGTTCTCCCGCGCGCACGTCACCTCGTCGTACGCGCCCACGCCGATGTCGGCGAGGTTGCGCAGGCTGTCCGTGCCGGGCTGGAAGTAACCGCTGTGGCCCTGGGCGTCCCGGGCCGACAGCACCCGCGCCCCGAACGCCGGGGACACCGGGTCGGCACCGTGGCCGAGACCGCCCAGCTCCAGGTACGGAACGTCCCGCACCCAGTCGCTGGCGTCCCGCATGGCCCACACCCGGGCCGTGGTGCCCAGCCGGGAGGCGCTGGCGGCGCGCATCCCGGGACTCGCGGCCACCGCTACGTCGGCGACCCGGCGCGGCATCCCGTGCGCGGCCACGCCGCAGACCACCGAGCCGTAGCTGTGACAGAACATCGACACCGGCGACCGGCCGGGCAGGGCGTGCAGCAGCGCGTTCAGCCGTACGGCACCCTCCGCGGCGCGCAGGCCGGTGGCCGCGTCCACCCCGAGACCGTCCGGTGAGGTGTAGTCGGCCCAGGCGATCACCGCCGTACGGGTCGCGGGGCTCGCCGTGCGCTCGGCCGCGTACAGCGCCTTGGCCATGCCGACCGGGGCGCTGTACTTGCGGTACGTCCGCTGGAAGGTGAGCAGGTCGGTGTCGACCCCGGGGACGACGACCGAGATCCGCTCGGCCCGGTCGAGGTCGCCGAACACCTCGGCGACCCGGCCCGAGCCCTCCGGGTCGAAGGCCAGGATGTGCCGGCCGGGATCCCGCAGCGACGTGTAACGCTCCATCCGGTGGGCCGCGTCCTGCTGGCCCGCGGTGCTGAGCCGGCTGTCGTGCATGCGGGCGCGCTCGACCTTGCGGGCCTGGTCCAGCGCGATGCGGTTGGCCCGGTAGCGCAGGGAGGCGGGAGCGCCGTTCATGTTGCCGACCGCCAGCGGGTAGCGGTGGGCGAGACGGTCGCGCTCGTGCGGGGTGAGCGAGGCGAAGAAGCGGGCGAGGCGCGCCGGGGCGGACCGGGGGTCCGGCAGGTGGAGGCCGCGGACGCGGCCGTGCTCCCACTGGGTGAGCGAGGCCTGCAGCGCCGTCGACTCCCGGTGACTGCGCAGGGCGGTCCAGCCGGTCGTCGCGAGCATCACGAACACCACGGACAGCGCCAGCAGTGCGCGCCAGACGTTCAATGGCGGGGAGGTGTCGAAGGAAGTCACTGGGAGGACACACTAGGAGAACGGGAGGGTCTCGCGGTAACCGAGTGACAGGGATCACGTTTCGTCGGTTACCGAACACGGTCTCGGTGATCTCCCCAACGATCTCAGCCGGTCCGCCAGTTTCCCGTGAGCGCCGAACCCACCTGATCGAGGTACTCCGCGGTGAGCGTACGGATCGATTCCAGGCCGAAGTCCTCGCTCGTGCACCACCGCCGCTCCGAGACGCGGATCACACCGCCGAAGACGGCCACCGCCAGCCGGGGCCGCGGATCGGCGTCCACGTCGACGCCCTCCCGCTCCGCCAGCACGCGCGCGAGGGTCTCCTCCGTCGCCGCCGACCGGCGCAGGTGGGCGGCGAGCAGCGCGGGCGTGGACTCGATGGTCCGGTACATGCGCAGGTACAGCTCGACCGGGACGACCGACTCGACGGTCTCGCGGATCGTGTCCCACCCCTCCAGGAACGCCTGGCGGAGGGCCTCCATCGGTGCCTCGTGCGGCGGACGCGCGCGCACGGCCGCGACGAAGGCCGCCTCCGTCATCTTCTGTACCGCGAGGGCCACGTCCTCCTTGCCCGCGAAATAGCGGAAGAAGGTCCGCTGGGAGACGTCGACGGCCTCGGCGATCTCGTCGACGGTGGTCCGTTCGTACCCCTGGCTGGTGAACAGTTCGAGAGCGGCCCGCAGCAGCGACTCCCGCGTACGCCGCTTCTTGCGCTCCCGCAGCGTCTCCATGGCCTCCCTCTCCCTGGCGATCTCGTGTCAGTAACCGACTAGTGAACTCGTTTGTCAACTGTCAGCGACTGTCACTAGCCTGAGTGTATGACTAGTCAGACCACCATCGACGCGACGGGGCCGGGGGACAAAGCACCGGGTGCCCCGTCGGGGTCCCGGCCGTCCGCCGGCCTGCGCGGCCATCCGTGGCTCACCCTCATCACCGTCGCCGTAGGGGTCATGATGGTGGCCCTCGACGGCACCATCGTGGCCATCGCCAACCCGGCCATCCGCGACGACCTGAACGCGTCCTTCGCCGACGTGCAGTGGGTCTCCAACGCCTACTTCCTCGCCCTCGCGGTCACCCTGATCACCGCGGGCAAGCTCGGTGACCGCTTCGGCCACCGGCAGACCTTCCTCATCGGTGTGACCGGCTTCGCCGCCGCCTCCGGCGCCATCGGGCTGTCGGGCAGCATCGCCGCGGTCGTCACCTTCCGGGTGTTCCAGGGCCTGTTCGGCGCGCTGCTGATGCCGGCCGCGCTCGGCGTGCTGCGGGCCACCTTCCCGGCCGAGAAGCTGAACATGGCCATCGGCGTATGGGGCATGGTGATCGGCGCGTCCACCGCGGGCGGCCCGATCCTCGGCGGTGTCCTCGTCGAGCACGTCAACTGGCAGTCCGTGTTCTTCATCAACGTGCCGGTCGGTGCCCTCGCGCTGCTCCTCGGCACGCTGATCCTCCTCGACCACCGGGCCGAGAACGCCCCGCGCTCCTTCGACCTGCTCGGCATCGCCCTGCTGTCCGGCGCGATGTTCTGCCTGGTCTGGGCGCTCATCAAGGCCCCGGCCTGGGGCTGGGGCGACGGCAAGACGTGGCTGTTCATCGCCGTGTCCGTGGTGCTCTTCGCCGTCTTCTCCTTCTGGGAGACGAAGGTCGCCGAACCGCTGATCCCGCTGAACCTGTTCCGCTCGGTGGCGCTGTCGGCGGGTGTCGTCCTTATGGTGCTGATGGCCATCGCCTTCATGGGCGGCCTGTTCTTCGTGACGTTCTACCTGCAGAACGTGCACGGGATGAGCCCGGTCAAGGCCGGCGCCCACCTGCTGCCGCTCACCGGCATGATGATCATCGGCTCGCCGCTCGCCGGCACCGCGATCACCAAGCTGGGCCCGCGCATCCCGCTCGCCTTCGGCATGGCGGTGACCGCGGTCGCGCTGTACGGCATGTCGACGCTGGAGGCCGACACCGGCAGCGGTGTGATGTCCCTCTGGTTCGCCCTGCTCGGCCTCGGTCTCGCGCCGGTCATGGTCGGCGCCACCGAGGTCATCGTCGGCAACGCCCCCATGGAGCTGTCCGGCGTGGCGGGCGGTCTCCAGCAGGCGGCCATGCAGATCGGCAGCAGCCTCGGTACGGCGGTGCTGGGCGCCGTGATGGCCTCCAAGGTCGACAGCGTCCTGCCGGGCAAGTGGGCGGACGCGGGGCTGCCGAAGCTGACCCCCGAGCAGCTGGACAAGGCCTCGGAGGCGGTCCAGGTCGGTGTGGCGCCCGTGACGAAGAGCATGCCGGAACCGGTCGCCGCGAAGATCACCACCGTCGCGCACGACACGTTCCTCTCCGGCATGAGCCTCGCCTCCCTGGTCGCGGCCGGTGTCGCACTCGTCGCCGTCCTCGTCGCGCTGTTCACCAAGCGGGGCGCGAACGCGGAGGCGGGCGCGGGCGTCGGCCACATCTGAGCGGCGGAGTTCCCCTATCAGGGTGACCGCGCTAAAGATCCCTCGCCCTCGGCACGCGCCGCGGGTCACAGTGGGTCAAGTCCTCCGCAGGGCATGGGGGACGGACGGTCGCGGCGCGCGCTGCCGGAGGGGGGCAGCGCGCGCACGTCTGTCCCGGCGGAACCGGGGTACCCGCAGTCCGAAGCCGAACTGTCCGCAGACATCAGGGAGTTGATGATGGCAGGCTTCGGGCACGGAACGCGCGGGTACCCCCGGTCACGTGGCCGGACGTGGCAACGGACAGGGCCGGACCGTGCGACGCTCGGGATCATCGGCACGATCTGCGCGGTGGCCGGCTTCTTCGCCCTGGGCATCGTGCTGGGCCCGGTGGCGATGTTCTGCGGTTGGCAGGCGATGGGCCGCACGTGGTCGAACGACCGCGACGTCCCCGCCCTGGTGGCCCTGATCCTGGGCGCGATCGACACGCTGCTGGCCGTCATCGCCCTGGCGGGCGCGGCGACCTGGGGCCACGGTCTCCTGTAGCCGACAGCCCGTCCCCGCGCAGCGGAAGGTGCTCTCGCGGCAGCGGCTGCGCGGTGGTCGGCCGCGTGGCCGCGCGCCCCTCCTCGGGGCGCTCGGCCAGACGGGCCACCTCGGCCCGGAGCAGCCGTACCTCCTCGGTCAGCGCGCTGATCGCCTCCGTCTGGCGGCGCTCCTCCACGTCGTCCTTCTCGAAGCGAGAGATGAACCACGCGGCGATGTTCGCGGTGACCACACCCAGCAGGGCGATCCCCGAGAGCATCAGGCCCACCGCGATCATCCGCCCGAGCCCGGTCGTCGGCGCGTGATCGCCGTACCCGACGGTCGTCATCGTCGTGAACGACCACCACACCGCGTCACCCAGCGTCCGGATGTTCCCGTGCGGTGACTCCCGCTCCACGGACAGCACGGCGAGCGAGCCGAACATCAGCAGGCCGATCACGGCCCCGACGACATACGTGGTCAGCCGGATCTGCGGTGCCATCCGCGCCCGCCGGCCGACCAGCAGCAGCGTCGACACCAGCCGCAGCAGCCGGAGCGGCTGCAGCAGCGGCAGGACCACCGCGCACAGGTCGAGCCAGTGCCGGCGTACGAACTCCCTCCGGTGCGGGGCGAGGACCAGCCGGACCACGTAGTCGAGGGCGAAGGCCCCCCACACCACCCACTCCACCGCCGTGCACGCGGTCGTCACGGAGGAGCCGGCGGAGGCGTCGACGATGGGCACCGCGTACGCGACGGCGAAGGCCACCGCGAGCGCCAACAACGGCCGCTGAGTGTGCCGCTCCCACCTGGCCTGCGCCGACAGTTGCTCCATGCCCGTAATCGTAAAGAAACAGTAAGGACCCCGCGCCCCCGAAGGGGCGCGGGGAACTGCGCGACAAGCCACCGCCTGCCCGCGCCCGGCAACAGACCGGCAGCCCCGCCCCGCCAGCGGTCCGGCTGAAGCCAAGCGCAGCGGCTACGCGTCGCCGCCCGCCGCCCCCGGATCCGCCGCCGAGACGTCCAGCAACTGGTATCGGTCGATGGCCTGCTTCAGCGCGGAGCGGTCGACCTTGCCCTCGCGTGCCAGCTCGGTCAGCACCGCCACCACGATCGACTGCGCGTCGATGTGGAAGAAGCGGCGCGCGGCACCCCGGGTGTCGGCGAAGCCGAAGCCGTCGGCGCCGAGGGACTGGTACGTGCCGGGCACCCAGCGGGCGATCTGGTCCGGAACCGATCGCATCCAGTCGGACACGGCCACGAACGGACCCTCCGCGCCGCCGAGCTTCCGCGTCACGTACGGCACCCGCTGCTCCTCCTCCGGATGCAGCAGGTTGTGCTCCTCGCACTCCACGGCCTCGCGGCGCAGCTCGTTCCACGAGGTCGCGGACCACACGTCCGCCTTGACGTTCCACTCCTCGGCGAGGATCCGCTGCGCCTCCAGGGCCCAGGGGACGGCCACGCCCGAGGCCATGATCTGCGCCGGGATCGAGCCGCCGGTGCCCTCGCTGATCCGGTGGACGCCCTTGACGATGCCCTCGACGTCCACGTCCGCCGGCTCGGCCGGGTGCTGGATGGGCTCGTTGTAGACGGTGAGGTAGTAGAAGACGTCCTCGCCGTGCGGGTGCTCGGGGGAGCCGCCGTACATCCGGCGCAGGCCGTCGTGCACGATGTGCGCGATCTCGTAGGCGTACGCCGGGTCGTACGCCACGCACGCCGGGTTGGTGGAGGCCAGCAGCTGGGAGTGCCCGTCCGCGTGCTGGAGGCCCTCGCCGGTCAGGGTCGTGCGGCCGGCGGTCGCGCCCAGGACGAATCCACGCGCCAGCTGGTCGGCCATCTGCCAGAACTGGTCACCCGTGCGCTGGAAACCGAACATCGAGTAGAAGACGTAGACGGGGATCAGCGGTTCGCCGTGGGTGGCGTACGCCGAGCCCGCCGCGATCAGCGAGGCGGTGCAGCCCGCCTCGGAGATCCCGTCGTGCAGCATCTGACCGGTCGGCGACTCCTTGTAGGCGAGCAGCAGCTCGCGGTCGACCGACTCGTACTGCTGGCCCAGCGGGTTGTAGATCTTCGCACTCGGGAAGAAGGAGTCCATGCCGAACGTGCGGTACTCGTCCGGCGCGATCAGCACGAACCGCTTGCCGATCTCCTTGTCCCGCATGAGGTCCTTGAGCAGGCGCACAAAGGCCATGGTCGTCGCGATGGACTGCTGACCCGTGCCCTTCTTCACGGTCGCGTACGCCTTGTCGTCCGGCAGGGCGAGGGGCTCGGAGCGGACGACGCGGGTCGGGACGTAACCGCCGAGGCCCTTGCGGCGGTCGTGCATGTACTGGATCTCCTCCGAGTTCCGGCCCGGGTGGTAGTACGGCGGCGCGCCGGACTCCAGCTCCTTGTCGGAGATCGGCAGGTGCAGACGGTCCCGGAAGCGCTTGAGGTCGTCGACCGTCAGCTTCTTCATCTGGTGCGTGGCGTTGCGGCCCTCGAAGTTCGGGCCCAGCGTCCAGCCCTTGATCGTCTTGGCCAGGATGACCGTCGGCTGGCCCTCGTGCTCCTTGGCCGCCTTGAACGCCGCGTAGATCTTGCGGTGGTCGTGGCCGCCGCGGCCCAGGTGCAGGATCTGGTCGTCGGTCATGTTCTCGACCATCGCGCGCAGCCGGTGGTCGTCGCCGAAGAAGTGCTCGCGGATGTAGGCGCCGGTCTCGGTGGCGTACGTCTGGAACTGCCCGTCCGGCGTGATGTTCATCTTGTTGACCAGGATGCCGTCCCGGTCCTGGGCGAGCAGCGGGTCCCAGGTGCGGTCCCAGATCAGCTTGATCACGTTCCAGCCGGCACCCCGGAAGATCGACTCCAGCTCCTGGATGATCTTGCCGTTGCCGCGCACCGGGCCGTCGAGGCGCTGGAGGTTGCAGTTGACCACGAAGGTCAGGTTGTCCAGGCCCTCCCGGGCCGCGATGGACAGCTGGCCGAGCGACTCCGGCTCGTCCATCTCGCCGTCGCCGAGGAAGGCCCACACGTGCGACTTCGAGGTGTCGGCGATGCCCCGCGCCTGCATGTAGCGGTTCATCCGCGCCTGGTAGATCGCGCCGAGCGGGCCGAGGCCCATGGAGACCGTCGGGAACTCCCAGAAGTCGGGCATCGAGCGCGGGTGCGGATAGCTGGACAGACCGTTCGGGTACGCCGACTTCTCCTGGCGGAAGCCGTCGAGCTGCTGCTCGGTGAGCCGGTCGAGCAGGTAGGCGCGCGCGTAGATGCCGGGGGAGGCGTGGCCCTGGAAGAAGACCTGGTCGCCGCCGTCGCCCTCGTCCTTGCCGCGGAAGAAGTGGTTGAAGCCGACGTCGTAGAGCGAGGCGGAGGAGGCGAAGGTGGCGATGTGGCCGCCGACGCCGATGCCCGGGCGCTGGGCGCGGGAGACCATCACGGCCGCGTTCCAGCGGGTCGCGTTCAGGATCCGGCGCTCGATCTCCTCGTTGCCCGGGAAGAACGGCTCGCTCTTGGTGGGGATGGTGTTGACGTAGTCCGTACTGCGCATCTCGGGCACGGCCACGCGCTTCTCGCGGGCCCGCTCGATGAGGCGCAGCATGAGATAGCGGGCCCTCTCGCGGCCGCGCTCGTCGACGGCGGCGTCCAGGGAGTCGAGCCACTCCTGGGTTTCCTCGGGATCGAAGTCAGGAACCTGACTCGGAAGGCCGCCAATGATGATCGGATTGCGATCGGATCCGGAAGCCACGCTGTTCCTTACCTGTCAGAGGCCAGTCTTTGCACCTGCCTACACCGTTCCCCATCGTGTACCTCGGGACGGCGTACGTCATCTGTACCGGTCAAAACGCAACGATACGCCCGGGGTGTGACGCGCTTGGCAAAAATGTTCGAGTGGCGTAAGCCCGGATGATTCCGAACCGTGCAAACCGGGCACAACGGTGTGATGTGGCGGGCGTGGAACCGGGATACGCTGCCAGGAGTTGCGGCGACACGGCCGGGATCGTCACCGTTTCGACGGTCCCGACGGCCGGGTACTTGCGCGATCCGTCCCGCCCGTGTGGACTACGGCCAATGCTTCGCGCACGCGCGTGGCTGAGATACTTACCAAGACATGATCAGGAGGCAACCCGTGAGCGCGACCGCGGACCACGCGGAGGAGCGGACGAACCCTGCCGCCAGGCTGGGGTTCCAGCCCGGGCAGGTGGTCCAGGAGATCGGCTACGACGACGACGTCGATCAGGAGCTCCGCGAGGCCATCGAGGAAGCCGTCGAAGGCGACTTGATGGATGAGGACTACGACGACGTGGCCGACGCCGTTGTGCTGTGGTTCCGTGACGACGACGGCGACCTGACGGATGCGCTGGTCGATGCCACCACGTACATCGAGGAGGGCGGCTCGATCCTGCTGCTCACGCCGAAGACCGGACGTTCCGGGTACGTGGAGCCGAGCGACATCCAGGACGCCGCCAAGACGGCCGGTCTGACGGCCGCCAAGAGCGTCAGCGTGGGCAAGGACTGGAGCGGCTCGCGCCTGGCGACGCCCAAGGCGAGCAAGCCCAAGAAGTGACCTGAGTCCGCCCCCGGACGGGCCGGCCAGGCTCGGCCCGTCCGCGGCGTCCCGGTGATCCCTGCGTAGGGTGGGGTACAGCGTTTGCTGTGCTCTCACCCGATCAGCCCACCGAAGGGATGCACGACGATGGCGATCCAGGTCGGCGACAAGGCGCCCGACTTCGAACTGAAGGACAACCACGGCCGGAGCGTGAAGCTCTCGGACTTCCGCGGCGAGAAGAACGTGGTCCTGCTCTTCTACCCCTTCGCCTTCACCGGCGTGTGCACCGGCGAGCTGTGCGAGCTGCGCGACAACCTGCCGAAGTTCGCGGACCGCGACACCCAGCTGCTCGCCGTCTCCAACGACTCCATCCACACCCTGCGCGTCTTCGCCGAGCAGGAGGGCCTCGAATACCCCCTGCTGAGCGACTTCTGGCCGCACGGCAACGTCTCGCGCGCGTACGGCGTCTTCGACGAGGACAAGGGCTGCGCCGTCCGGGGCACCTTCATCATCGACAAGGAGGGCGTCGTGCGGTGGACCGTGGTCAACGGCCTGCCGGACGCCCGTGACCTCGACGAGTACGTGAAGGCGCTCGACACTCTGTGAGCCGTCCGGGCCGACATCCGTGACGGTTCGGCTCCAGGGCCCGCGGGGGCGGGAACCCGTCACTACGATCGGCACGTTGATCCCATATCCGAAGCACGACGGGGCTCCCCGCCCCTGGAGACCACATGGAGGACCCGTGGGAGTCAGCCTCAGCAAGGGCGGCAACGTATCGCTGACGAAGGAGGCCCCGGGCCTGACCGCCGTCATCGTCGGCCTGGGGTGGGACGTGCGCACCACGACCGGCACGGACTTCGACCTCGACGCCAGCGCGTTGCTGCTGAACAGCTCCGGCAAGGTCGCGAGCGACCAGCACTTCGTCTTCTTCAACAACCTCAAGAGCCCCGACGGCTCGGTCGAGCACACCGGTGACAACATCACCGGTGAGGGCGAGGGCGACGACGAGCAGATCAAGGTCGACCTGGCCGGTGTCCCGGCCGACGTCGACAAGATCGTGTTCCCGGTGTCGATCTACGACGCCGAGAACCGCCAGCAGTCCTTCGGCCAGGTCCGCAACGCCTTCATCCGCGTCGTGAACCAGGCCGGCGGCCAGGAGATCGCCCGCTACGACCTGAGCGAGGACGCCTCCACCGAGACCGCCATGGTCTTCGGTGAGCTGTACCGGAACGGCACGGAGTGGAAGTTCCGTGCCATCGGCCAGGGCTACGCCTCGGGTCTCCGCGGCATCGCACAGGACTTCGGCGTCAACGTCTGACGGCAGACGTGTGACGACCGAGAGCCCGTGAGACCGGCGCCGCTCCGTTTAGGGGCGGCGCCGGACGCGCAGGACAACCAGGGAAGCACCACCAGGGGAGGACCAGCATCATGGGCGTCACACTCGCCAAGGGGGGCAACGTCTCCCTCTCCAAGGCCGCACCGAACCTCACCAACATCATGATCGGGCTCGGCTGGGACGCGCGGTCCACCACCGGCGCCCCCTTCGACCTGGACGCCAGCGCGCTGCTGTGCGGGGCCGGCAACCGGGTGCTGGGTGACGAGTGGTTCGTCTTCTACAACCAGCTCAAGAGCCCCGACGGCTCCGTGGAGCACACCGGTGACAACCTCACCGGCGAGGGAGAGGGTGACGACGAGTCCGTCCTGGTGGACCTCGCCAAGGTGCCGCCCCAGTGCGAGAAGATCATCTTCCCGGTCTCCATCCACATGGCGGACGAGCGCGGCCAGACCTTCGGCCAGGTCTCCAACGCCTTCATCCGCGTGGTCAACCAGGCCGACGGCCAGGAACTGGCCCGCTACGACCTCAGTGAGGACGCCTCCACCGAGACGGCGATGATCTTCGGCGAGCTGTACCGCTACCAGGGCGAGTGGAAGTTCCGCGCGGTGGGTCAGGGGTACGCGTCGGGTCTGCGGGGCATCGCTCTAGACTTCGGAGTCAACGTTTCGTAAAACTCGGTACGACTCGGGGGAGACCCTCCCCCAGACTTCGTCTGGGAGGTGCCCCCACCACACGATGGGGTAGCCCGTGCTTTTGAAAACCTTCGGCTGGTCGTTCGCGGTCACCGCGCTCGGTCTGGTCGCGGCGGTGTTCTACGGGGGGTGGACCGCTTTCGGCCTCGTGGCGATCCTGGCCATCCTGGAGATCTCGCTGTCCTTCGACAACGCGGTGGTCAACGCCGGAATCCTGAAGAAGATGAACGCCTTCTGGCAGAAGATCTTCCTCACGGTGGGCGTCCTGATCGCCGTCTTCGGCATGCGGCTGGTCTTCCCCGTCGTCATCGTCGCGATCAGCGCCAAGATGGGTCCGATCGAGGCGGTCGACCTCGCGCTCAACAACAAGGACCGCTACCAGCAGCTGGTCACCGACGCCCACCCGGCGATCGCCGCGTTCGGTGGCATGTTCCTGCTGATGATCTTCCTCGACTTCATCTTCGAGGACCGGGACATCCAGTGGCTGCGCTGGATCGAGCGGCCCCTGGCCAAGCTCGGCAAGGTCGACATGCTGTCGGTCTGCATCGCCCTGATCGTCCTGCTGGTCACGTCCTTCACCTTCGCCACCCACGCCCACCAGCACGGCGGCATCCACGTCGACAAGGCGCAGACCGTCCTGATCTCCGGCATCGCCGGCCTGATCACCTACATGGTCGTCGGCGGCCTGTCCGGGTACTTCGAGGACAAGCTGGAGGAAGAGGAGGAGCGCGAGCACGAGGAGGAGGAAGAGGCCGCCCGCAGCGGCAAGCAGAAGCCCGCGATCGTCCTGGCCGGCCAGGCCGCGTTCTTCATGTTCCTCTACCTGGAGGTCCTGGACGCCTCCTTCTCCTTCGACGGTGTGATCGGCGCCTTCGCCGTCACCAACGACATCGTCCTGATGGCCCTCGGCCTCGGCATCGGCGCGATGTACGTCCGGTCGCTCACGGTCTACCTGGTCCGCCAGGGCACCCTCGACGACTACGTCTACCTGGAGCACGGCGCCCACTACGCCATCGGCGCCCTCGCCGTGATCCTCATGATCACCATCCAGTACGAGATCCACGAGGTCATCACCGGCCTGGTCGGCGTCGTCCTGATCGCCTGGTCGTTCTTCTCCTCCGTCCGCCGCAACCGTGCCCTGGCCGCGGCAGGCGAGGGCAGCGACGAGAAGGCCGAGGTCTCCTCCGGGGTGTGACAGCCCGGCGGGTGAGGAACGCTCTGAGCGGGGCGGCCGGCACGGCCGGCCGCCCCGTCGGCGTCACAACGGGTACCTGGGGGCGGGAATGGGTTTCTTCGACGGGCTGCTGGGCGGGCGCGCCGCCGACTTCGACTCGGGCAACGCCTCGAGCAACGCCATCGAACTGACCAGGCGGCACCAGACGGTGTCCCTCACCAAGCAGCAGGCGGCCACCGGCAACCTGCGCGTCAACCTCTCCTGGCGGATGCGCACCTCCGACTTCGACGGGATGCAGCGGCCCAGCCTGTTCCGGCACCCCCTCAAGGCGCTGAAGCCGCCGGAGGTCCTGGGCCACGGTCAGAGCATGGTCAACGTCGACCTCGACCTCGGCTGCCTCTACGAGCTGGCCGACGGCACCAAGGGGGTCGTACAGCCGCTCGGCGGTTACCTCGGCGACGTCAACGCGCCGCCGTACATCAAGCTCAGCGGCGACGACCGGTTCGGCTCGGCGTCCGGCGAGACCATGTACGTCAACCTCGACCACCGGGACGCCATCAAACGCCTGCTGGTCTTCGTGTACATCTACGACCAGACGCCCGCCTTCGACCGTACCCACGCCGTCGTCACCCTCTACCCCAGCAACGGCCCCCGCATCGAGATAGGCCTCGACGAACGCCACCCCCAGGCTCGCTCCTGCGCCGTGGTCATGATCGAGAACATCAAGGGTGAGCTGATGGTCCGCCGCGAGGTCAAGTTCGTCTACGGCTTCCAGGGCGAACTGGACCGCCTGTACGGGTGGGGGCTGCAGTGGGGCCGGGGGTACAAGACGAAGGTGGACAGGTAGGCGCGGCTCGGGCGCCCTACCGCCCGATGAACTGCGGCCCCTGCGGGGGCAGCCGGAAGTAACCGTCCCCCGCCACGGCCGCCGGCGCCGTCATCGGCTGCGGATAGCCGTACGCGGGCGGCTGTGCCGGAACCGCGGACGTCGGCTGCTCCGCGGGCAACGGCGGGGACGGCAGTGACGGCGGCGCCGCGATCGGCTCCTCCTCCATCTCGGACTCGTCCACCGAGATGCCGAAGTCCGTCGCGAGCCCCTTCAGCCCGTTCGAGTAGCCCTCGCCCAGCGCCCGGAACTTCCAGCCCTCCCCGCGCCGGTACAGCTCACCGCAGATCAGCGCCGTCTCCGCGCCGGTCTCCGGCTTGATCTCGAACCGGGCCAGCGGCTCTCCCTCGGCGACCGAGGCGTCGTACAGCAGGATGCACAGCGCCGGCACCCGGTCGAAGGCGACCCCGTCCGCGGAGGCCACCAGCAGGATCCGGCCGACGGCCGGCTCCACACCGGAGAGGTCTGTCTGGATCGTGTCGGTGAGCCCCTCGGTGATCCGCTTCTTGCCGAGCCGCCACACTGTCCCGGAGGGATGCCGGGGCTGGTTGTAGAAGACGAAGTCCTCGTCGGAGCGCACACGGCCGTCGGGGCCCAGCAGCAGCGCCGACACGTCCACGTCCGGTACGTCCTGTCCGGGCGTCCAGCGCAGCACGGCGCGCACCGTGGTGGCCTCCAGCGGGACGTTCGACCCCTTCAGCATCGCGTGCGTCATGCGGTCATCCTGCCCTCTCGGTCCTGGTCACGACAATGCGGGGGGTGACGGTGCCGACATGGGCGGGTCACCGGAAATTCATGCCCGCCGGGAACCCCCGACATGGATCCGTACGTACTATTACCGGCCACCCTTTACCGAACACAGAGGCTCGGCTCACGCCCCGAGGGAGTCCTATGCGTCATTTCGGGCACATCGCCCCCGAGGTGCGACAGCGCCTCTTCCATCAGGAGCCGTGCGCGTTCACTGCCGACTCCCCGGCCCGGCTGCTCTCCGCGGCCCTGGGCGCCACGCTGTACAGCCCGGCCACCCGGCCCCGGCTCGCCGACGACATCGTCAAACAGGCCGGCAACGGCGTGGTCTCGATGGTGCTGTGCCTGGAGGACTCGATCGACGACGCGGACGTCGGGCCCGGGGAGGAGAACCTGGTCCGGCAGTTCGCCGAGCTGGCCGCCCGGCCCGGTGTGGAGCCGCCCCTGCTGTTCATCCGGGTCCGCGCCCCCGGGCAGATACCGGACCTGGTCCGCCGTCTCGGCCCGGCCGTGCGCCTGCTGTCCGGGTTCGTGCTGCCCAAGTTCACCGAGGAACGCGGCATCCCCTTCCTGGAGGCCCTCACCACGGCCGAGCGGGCCTGCGGCCGGCGCCTCTTCGCCATGCCCGTCCTGGAGTCCCCCCAGCTGCTCTACCGCGAGTCCCGCGTGGAGACCCTGGAGGGGATCTTCCGCGCGGTCGACAAGTACCGCGACCGGGTGCTGGCCCTCCGCCTCGGCGTGACCGATTTCTGCTCCTCCTACGGCCTGCGCCGCGCCCCCGACATGACCGCCTACGACGTCCAGATCGTCGCCTCGGTGATCGCCGACGTCGTGAACATGCTCGGCCGCGCCGACGGCACCGGCTTCACCGTCACCGGCCCGGTCTGGGAGTACTTCCGCGTGTCCGAACGCATGTTCAAGCCGCAGCTGAGGCAGAGCCCCTTCCTGGAGGTGCAGGCCGCCGAGCTGCGCGCGAAGCTGATCGAACACGCCATGGACGGACTGCTCCGGGAGATCTCCCTCGACCAGGCCAACGGCCTGCTCGGCAAGACCTGCATCCATCCCTCGCACGTCCTGCCCGTCCACGCGCTCTCCGTGGTCAGCCACGAGGAGTTCAGTGACGCCCAGGACATCCTGCGGCCGGAACGCGGCGGCGGGGGTGTACTCCGGTCGGCCTACACGAACAAGATGAACGAAGTGAAACCGCACCGTGCCTGGGCCGAGCGGACCCTGCTGCGCGCCGAGGTGTTCGGCGTCGCGGGCGAGGACGTCGGCTTCGTGGAACTGCTCGCCGCCGGCATACCCGGCTGAACCCTTCTCCCCCTCTCCAAGGAACGCATGAACAACGCAGTGAACGACGGGGTCTGGTCCGGCAGCTGGGTCGCCGAGCGGCTCGGGGTCGCGCTCGTGGGCGACGACGCGCTCCCGGCGCTGCTGGGGCTCGCGCTGCGGCGCAACCCCAAGCGGGCCCACCTGCTGGTCTCCCACGTCCTCGGCAAGCACGTGCCGCAGTCGCCGGCCGTGGTGTACGAGCACGGTTTCCGGCTGGGCCGGCGGGTGGCCGCGCTGCTCGGCGAGGACGGGCAGGGGGCCGGTGCCGTCGTCCTCGGCTACGCGGAGACCGCGACCGGCCTGGGGCACGCCGTCGCCGACGGGCTCGGTTCCGCGCCGTATCTGCACTCCACGCGGCGGGAGGTGCCCGGGGTGGTCCCGGCGGGCGGGTTCGAGGAGTCGCACTCCCACGCCACGTCGCACCTCCTGCTGCCGGAGGACCCCGGTCTGCTGGCCGGGGACGGGCCGCTGGTGCTGGTGGACGACGAGTTCTCCACCGGCAACACCGTGCTCAACACCATCCGTGATCTGCACGCGCGGTATCCGCGGCGGAGGTACGTGGTGGTCGCCCTGGTCGACATGCGGTCCGCCGAGGACTCCGGCCGGCTGGAACGGTTCGCCGCGGAGATCGGGGCGCGGGTGGATCTCGTCGCCGCCGCGTCCGGGACCGTACGGCTGCCGGAGGGGGTGCTGGAGAAGGGGCAGCGGCTGGTCGCGGAATGCGAGGCCGCCGGGAGCGGGACCGAGGGGGTCGCCCCCGCCCGGGCGGCGGAGCCGCACACCGTCCCGTCCCGCGTCCCCGAGGGGGCGCACCGGCCCGGCCGGGTCACCCAGGTCGACCTGCACTGGCCTCCCGGGCTCCCCGACGGCGGGCGGCACGGCTTCACCCCCGCCCACCGGGCCCGTCTCGAAGCCGCCCTGCCCGCCATGGCCGCCCGCGTGCGCGACGCCCTGCCCGCCGGCGCCCGCCGGATCCTCGTCCTCGGCTTCGAGGAGCTGATGTACGCACCGCTGCGGCTCGCCCGCGAGCTGGAGCGGAGCATGGACGCCGAGGTGCGGTTCTCCACCACCACCCGGTCGCCCGTCCTCGCGGTGGACGACCCGGGGTACGCCATCCGTACCCGGCTGGTCTTCCCGGCCCACGACGACCCGGCCGACGGGCCCGGCGAACGGTACGCCTACAACGTGGCCGGTGCCGGCTTCGACGCCGTCGTCGCGGTGGTCGACTCCGTCGCCGACACCCCCGCCCTGCACGCGCCCGACGGCCTGCCCGCCGCCCTCGCCGCGCACGTCCCGCACGTCCTGCTCGCGGTCGTACCCTCGTACGTCCCGCACCCTCCCGAAAGGCCGGTCATGCTGCCCGAGCCCCTGCGCGGCCCCGCGTTCTCCTCGTACGCGCCGGAGGAGGTCGGCTGGCTGCTGCAGGACCTGTCCGCCGTGCCCCTGGAGGCGCCGACGGAGGAGCGGGAGGAGGCCGTCCAGAGCGGCGGTGCGCACTACGCCGAGTCACTGCCGGTGGAGTACCAGCCCAGCGCGCAGTACCAGGAGCTGTTCCACGCGGCGCTGGAGGAGTCGGCCGCCCGGATCGCGCGGGCCGTCGGGGTGGTGACCGAGACCGTCGTCGCCGAGCGGTCGCCGCGGCCGGTGCTGGTCTCCCTGGCCCGCGCGGGCACCCCGATCGGGATCCTGATGCGCCGCTGGGCGCAGTTCCGGCACGGCCTGGAGCTTCCGCACTACGCCGTGTCGATCGTGCGCGGCCGGGGCATCGACGCCAACGCGCTGCGCTGGCTCGCCGACCGCCACGACCCCCGGGACGTCGTCTTCGTCGACGGCTGGACCGGCAAGGGCGCGATCACCCGGGAACTCGCCCGGGCCGTCGAGGAGTTCGAGGCCGCCGAAGGGGTCACCGGGTTCGACCCGGAGATCGCCGTCCTCGCCGACCCCGGCTCCTGCGTGCGCACCTACGGCACCCGCGAGGACTTCCTCATCCCCTCCGCCTGCCTCAACTCGACCGTCTCCGGCCTGGTCTCCCGTACGGTGCTGCGCGCCGACCTGGTCGGCCCGCACGACTTCCACGGCGCCAAGTTCTACCGCGAACTGGCCGGCGCGGACGTCTCCGTGGCCTTCCTCGACGCCGTCTCCGCCCGCTTCCCGGAGGTCGCCGACGCCGTCGACGGCGCGGTCAAGGAGCTGCTGGCAGCCGACCGCACCCCGACCTGGGCGGGCTGGCGGGCGGTCGAGCGGATCAGCGAGGAGTACGGCATCCACGACGTCAACCTGGTCAAGCCGGGCGTCGGCGAGACCACCCGGGTGCTGCTGCGCCGGGTGCCGTGGAAGGTCCTCGCGCGGGCGGGGGCGGGCGCCGACCTGGACCACGTGCGGCTGCTCGCCGAGCAGCGCGGGGTGCCGGTCGAGGAGGTCGGCGACCTGCCGTACACCTGCGTCGGCCTGATCCACCCCCGGTACACGCGGGGCGCGACGGGCGCCGACGGCAAGGCGGTGACCGTCTGATGCCGGTGCTGGTGGCGAGCGACCTCGACCGTACGCTCATCTACTCCTCCGCGGCCCTCGCGCTGACCATGCCGGACGCACGGGCGCCCCGGCTGCTGTGCGTGGAGGTCCACGAATCGAGACCCCTCTCCTATATGACGGAGACGGCGGCCGGTCTGCTCACCGACCTCGGGGACGCGGCCGTGTTCGTGCCGACGACGACCCGGACGCGCAAGCAGTACCAGCGCATCAGCCTTCCGGGTCCGCCGCCCGCGTACGCGATCTGCGCCAACGGCGGCCATCTGCTGGTGGACGGGGTCACGGACGCCGACTGGCACGCGAGCGTGCTGGCGCGGCTCGCGGACGAGTGCGCGCCGCTGGAGGAGGTGCGCGAGCACCTGCTGCGCTCCGCGGACCCGGTGTGGGTGCGCAAGCACCGGGTCGCGGAGGACCTGTTCGCCTATCTGGTGGTGGAGCGCGAGCTGCTGCCCGAGGACTGGGTGAAGGAGCTGGCGGTGTGGGCGGAGAACCGCGGCTGGACGGTCTCCCTCCAGGGCCGCAAGATCTACGCCGTCCCGAAGCCGCTCACCAAGAGCGCGGCCGTCCGCGAGGTCGCCCGGCGCACCGGCGCGGAGCCGACCCTGGCCGCCGGTGACTCCCTGCTCGACGCCGATCTGCTCCTGGCCGCCGACAGGGGCTGGCGCCCGGGCCACGGCGAACTGGCGGACACGGGCTGGACGGCTCCGGCGGTCAGTGCCCTGCCGGAGCGGGGCGTACTGGCGGGGGAGCGGATCCTGCGGGAGTTCCTGAGCGCGGCCGGGCGGCCCGTGTAGGGGGCGCCCCGTGGGCGGCTACCCGCAGCACCCGCCGCCGCAGCACCCGCCCCCGCCGGCCCTGGGCGCGGGCGCGGGTGTGGCGGACGACACGCCGCCCACGGAAACGGTCGACAAAAGCTTCACCGTGTCGTCGTGCCCGGCGGGGCACGACGCGGGAGCGGCCGACTCGGCCATCGGTCGGTTCAGTTCGAACGTGTCGCCGCAGGTCCGGCAGCGGTACTCGTAGCGAGGCATACGCTCAGGTTAGCCGTCAAGGCCCGGCCGGGGGCGTCTCAATGTTTCCTGAGTGTTGCTTTCCATCCGGCATATGTGCAGGGCATTCGAAAACGTTACTGATAATTTGTGAACGCCGTTGCGAGGATGCTCAGCTCACCCGCGCGAGCAAGACCGAGTGCGGAGGGAGACGCAGGCGTGACCGATGCGTCGCAGGGGGAGGGCGGCCCCATGGGGGGTGGCCGTGGCGAGAAGCCGAAGGGCGCCGACGAGACCCTGCATCTGAGGGTGGACGCCCTCAGGGCGGACGAGACCATGCAGTTGCGCGTCCCTCCGCCGCCGGAGCCGCCCGCTCCGGGTGGCGGCCGTGCGGAGCGCCGCCGTGGCGCGCGCTCCGCCGGACGGGAGCGCACCGCGACGACGGGCGGCGCCGTCACGGCCGCGCTCGCGCCGCTCGGCCGCCTGCTGGACCCGCTCGGGCGCGCGCTCGCGCCGCTCGGCCGCCTGTTCGCGCCCCTGGCCCCGTACGCGCGCCGCATGGCTCCGTACGCGCGCCGGTTCAAGCCGGTCTATCCGCGCCCCGGCCGCGCCGGCTGGCGGCGCTGGATACCCTCCTGGCGCCAGTGGCTCGGCGCCACCCTGACCTCGTTCGGTCTGCTCGGCGCGTTCCTCGTCACCGCGTACGCGATGACCGACATACCGGACAACCTCAACTCGTACGCCACACAACAGGACAACGTCTACTTCTGGTCCGACGGCACGCCCATGGCCCGCACGGGCTGGGTGCAGCGGCAGGCGATGCCGCTGAAGGACATCCCCCCGGACGTCCGCTGGGCGGTGCTCGCGGCGGAGAACGAGAGTTTCTACTCGGACCCGGGCATATCCGCCAAGGGCATCACCCGCGCGGTGTTCCGCACTCTGGGACAGGGAGACACCGAGGGTGGATCGACCATCACCCAGCAGTACGTCAAGAACGTCTACCTGACGCAGAACCAGACGGTCAGCCGCAAATTCACCGAGGCGATGATCGCCCTCAAGCTCGACAACAAGATGAGCAAGGACGAGATCCTGGAGGGCTATCTCAACACCAGCTGGTTCGGCCGCGGCAGCTACGGCATCCAGCGCGCCGCCCAGGCCTACTACGGCAAGGACGTCGGCAAGCTCAACGCCTCCGAGGCGGCCATGCTCGCCTCCCTGCTCAAGGGCGCCGGCCTCTACGACCCCACCCTCAACAAGGCCAACCACGCGCGGGCCGTCGAACGCTGGTCCTGGATCCTCGACCGCATGGTCAAGATCGGCAAGCTGTCGCCGCAGGAACGGGCCACGTACACGAAGTACCCGGAGCCGCTGAAGAGCAACCCGCTGTACAACACCGGTGCGCAGAGCGACTACCTGGTGGAGCTGGCCTCGCAGTACGCCAAGAAGGCCGCCCACCTCACGGACAAGCAGTTCGACCTCGGCGGCTACCAGATCTACACGACCTTCGACCGCAAGCGGGAGAAGGCCCTCACCGACGCCGTCACCCAGGCCCGCAAGAAGGCCCGGCAGGACGACCCGGCGGTGGCGAAGAACGGCCACTACGGCGCCGCCTCGGTGACCGCGGACGGCCGGATCCTCGCCGTCTACGGCGGCCCGGACCACCGCACACAGGGCTACAACGAGTCCAACGCGACCACCGTCCCGGCCGGCACCGCCTTCACCCCGTTCGTCTACGCCGCCGGACTGGAACACGGGGTGCACACCACCCGCGACGGGCCCGCCACCCCGGTCACCCCGGACAGCGTCTACGACGGCGACGACGGCGTCCCCGTCACCACCCCCGAGGGACCGTACTGGGACCGCAGCGGCAAGAAGGTCGCCGCGCACAACGACGGCGGCAGGTCCTACGGGAAGATCACCCTGCGCGAGGCGATGGCGAAGTCGGTGAACACCCCGTTCATGCAGCTCGGCATGGACGCCGGCCTGGACACCGTCCGCCGGACCGCCGTCGGCTCCGGGCTGCTGTCCTCCAGCATGGGACCCCAGGTCCCCGCCCTGTCGCTGGGCAACTCCACGCCCAGCGCGATCCGGATGGCCAGCGGCTACGCCACCTTCGCCGCCGGCGGCACCCACACCGAGCCGTACTCGGTGCGCCGGATCACCCGCAACGGCTCCCCGGTCCCGCTCGCCACCCCGCACCCCGAGCGCGCGGTCGGCGCCAAGGTGGCCGAGGAGGTCACCGAGGCGCTAGGCGACTCCTTCCGCACCGCCCACCCCGAGGCGGCCGCCGGCCGCACCGGGGTGTCCGGGAAGGCCGGCACCACCGAGAAGGACACCGCCGCCTGGTACGTCGGCACGGCCGACTCCGTGTCCACCGCGATCGTCGTCTACCGGATCGACCTGGCCAGATCCCTGGAGCCACTGCCGCTCAAGGGCCTGGCCGGAACGTCCGCCAACAGCGTCCCGTATGCCCTCTGGTCGGCAGCGACGGGCCTCGGCTGAGCCGGGGTCCCGTGCACCCTCCCCTTCCGCAGAATGAGCCGCGCATGCCCCGCAAGATGTCGTCGTCAGGCCGTCGTCGAGCCCCCCGCCGCCGCAGTGCGCCCCGCGCCACCCGACCACAGGTCCTGACACTGGCCGCCCTCCTCGTCGTCGCCTCGCTGGTCGCCGGATTCCTGGCACTGTCGGGCACGGACGGCGACGGCACGCCCGCCGCCGCGGCCGGCAAGAAGCCCACGTCCGCGCCGAAGGCCTCACCGACCCCGGAGTGGGACGGCAGGACGAAGATCCTCGGCGACGGCTCCACCTCCTACACCGGCCCGCAGAAGGGGCAGTTGAAACCGGTGCCCCTCAAGCCCGGTGAGAAACCACCGCAGTTCGTGGTCTTCTCCTGGGACGGCGCCCTGGAGGGCGGCGACCACCTGTTCTCGCACTACCGGGAGCTGGCCAAGGAGTACAACGCCCACATGACCTTCTTCCTCACCGGCATCTACCTGCTGCCCAAGAGCAAGAAGGCCCAGTACCACGGCCCGATGCACTCCCCGGGCGACGCCGCGATCGACTACGCCACCGACGACCACATCCGCACCACACTGGAGCAGCTGGGCAAGGCCTACCAGGACGGCAACGAGATCGGCACCCACTTCAACGGCCACTTCTGCGGCGCCAAGGGCGGCGGCGACTGGAGCGTGCAGGAGTGGAAGAGCGAGATCGACCAGTTCTACTCCTTCGTGGAGCACTGGAAGACCAACACCGGCTGGAAGGACGTCCCCCCGCTGCCCTTCGACTTCAAGAAGGAGGTCGCCGGCGGCCGCGCGCCCTGCCTGGAGGGCCAGCCCAACCTGCTGAAGGCCATCAAGAGCTACGGCTGGCGCTACGACGCCAGCTCCCCGGGCGACTTCCAGATATGGCCCGCCAAGAAGAACGGCATCTGGGACTTCCCGCTCCAGCTGCTGCCGTACACGAACGACGTCCAGGCCCTGTCCATGGACTTCAACTTCCTCTACAACCAGTCCGACGGCGAGACCCAGGGCGACCCGGCCAAGTTCTCCGAGTGGGAGCAGATGACCGTCGACTCGTACATGAAGGGCTTCAACCGCGTCTACTACGGCAGCCGGGCCCCGCTGTTCATCGGCAACCACTTCGAGGACTGGAACGGCGGCATCTACATGAAGTCCATCGACCAGGTGGTCAAGGACGTCTGCACCAGGAAGGGCGTCAAGTGCGTGTCCTTCAAGGAACTGTCCGACTGGCTCGACGTCCAGAAGCCGCAGACCCTGGCCGCCCTGCGCAGCCTGGACCCCGCCCAGGCGCCCGACTGGTCGGCGGTCGTCAAGTGACAAGTACGCGCAAGTGATTCCACTTGTGCAACCCCCTTCACAACCGCCGCACCCGGCGTGGCAAGATGCCCCTCGCCCGGTAGGTGTACCGGCGTAGAGGGGATCATCATTGAAATCTAGAAGACTGAGCCGTGGGCGGCGCCGTACGGCCATAGTGACCGCCGCGGCCGCCTCGGTGGTGGCGGGCGTGGCCCTGGTGCCCAACTGGAGCGCGGGCGCGGCCGTCACCGACGACCCGACGGTGGACGCGGCCACCAAGGCGACCTTCCAGAAACTGGCCGACGCGGTCTTCACCGACCGCACCCAGGCCCTCGTGGACGGCGCCGGCAAGCAGCAGACCCGGCACACGTCCGGCTTCTCCGGCTCCGTGCGCCTGTCCGGCGGACAGACCCGCCAGGAGAAGTCCGCACTCGACGCCCTGCGCGACCGCCGCAGCCGCCTCGCCCGCCTCGGCGAGACCTACCGTGCCGGCAGCACCAAGGTCACGCTGGACGCCACCCAGGTCAAGGGCCGCCACGCCAAGGTCGCCGTCACGGAGACCACTTCGCTGACCTACGACAAGGTCACCGGCAAGAGCCCCAAGACCACCGGGTTCCAGGCCCACCACGAGCTGACCTTCCGGGCCGACCAGCACGGCACCTGGCAGCTCACCGGCATCCGCGACACCGACGACGGCTACCTCGCCGTCAACCAGGTCGCCAAGCCCGCCGTCGCCAAGGTCAAGACCGCCGGCGACGACGACGGGCCGCCCTCCGCGACCCGCTCCGCCACCACCTGGCCCGCGCCCGCCAACGCGAAGAACTTCTCCGCGACCGGCTACGACTACAAGGCCATGGTGGCCTACGCCCAGAAGTACTGGAACAACTACAACACCGCCTACCCCGACTTCAACGGGCAGGGCGCCGGCGGCGACTGCACCAACTTCGTCAGCCAGGCCCTGAAGGCCGGCGGCTGGAAGCACGTACCCGGCTACACGTACGACTTCCACAAGTGGTTCGGGAACTCCGACATCCAGTCCGACTCCTTCGTCGGCGTCAACGAGTTCTCCTGGTTCGCCCTGTCCTCCAAGCGGGCCACCAGCCTCGCCAACGTCTACCAGCTGGACCTCGGCGACGTGCTGCAGATGGACTTCAACCGCGACGGGTCCAAGGACCACTCGATGATCGTCACCTACCGGGACCGCCGGGGCGTGCCGTACGTGAGCTACCACTCCACCAACACCTACAACAGGTCGGTGGCCAGCCTCGTCGCCTCGTACCCGAACGCGGCGTTCTACGCCTACAGGACCTGACCCCGTCCCGGCTGACGCGGGCCCTGCCGCCCCTGAACCTCCCGCCGCTCCGGCCGCATCCGCTGCTCCGGCGGGGAGGTCTCCGGGTGGCGGGCCCGCCAGTACGGGTTGTCGTGCGGCAGATTGTGGCCGACCCGGCCGTACATGCCGAACGTCATCAGCAACAGGCCCACGATGAAGCTGAAGAAGACGTTCTGGATCCTGAACGCCAGGAAATTGCCGGTCGTGTCCAGCAGGCCGAGGAACAGGAAGCCGTTCAGCAGGAACAGCACCCCGAGGACCATGTTCAGCGTCGACGCGAGGTTCCCGCCGATCACCATGCCGACGAGCAGAACCGCGCCGATGCAGACCGACAGCACACTCAGCGCGCCGTTGGTGTTCAGCCCGGCGACCGCGTTCCCGCCGGTGTTGAAGAAACCGATGTGGTCCACCAGGCCGAGGATGCCGAAGACGACCAGGAACGCCCCGATCAGACCCGCGCCGACGCGGTAGACGGTGTTGAGCCGGTGGTCGACGGGCAGGTGGTCGTCCAGCCGCGGACGCCGCCGTTCCTCGGCGTTCCTCGAATGCACTGCGTGTGTGGCCATGTCCGCCTCCCTCGGGCGCTAGCGGAGGCCATCCGTCCCCTTCAATATCCGCTTGCCCCGCACCCCCGGCAACACGTCACGGCTCAGTGCCCGGCACCCCGCTCCTCACGGATCCGCGCCACCACCCGCGCCACCGACTGCCGCACCCCCTCCGTCTCGGACAGGAAGTGCCAGTAGTCCGGATGCCGCCCCTCCAACGTGCCGACCGCCCGCTCCAGCCGCGCCACCGCCTCGTCCAGCGGCCCGGCATGCCGCGGATCGGGAGTCGTACGCCCCGTCATCGCCAGCCGCTGGGCGTCCCGGATCGCGAACCGGGTCCGCTCGATCTCCGCCTGCGGATCCTTCTGCACCGCGTTCAGCCGGCCCAGCCGGTCACCGGCCGCCGACACCGCGTCGTCCGTCGCGTTCAGCAGCGCCCGCACCGTCGACAGCAGCGAGGTGGCGTCCGGCCAGCGCTGCTCGTCCCGCGCCGCCCGCGCCTCCCGCAGCCTCAGCTCCGCCTGACGCACGTTCTCCGCCGCCAGCGCCGGCACCTGCTGCAGGTCCTGCCAGCAGGCCGCCGCGAACCGGCGCCGCAGCTCGCTCAGCACCGGTTCCACCTGATCCGCCCGCGTGGTCAGCGCCTCTGCCCGGGTCCGCAGACTCACCAGCCGGTGATCGATCTCCGCCGCCCGCTCCGGAAGCCGCTCGGCCTCCGCCCGGATCGCCCCGGCCTCGCGCTGCACCCACTCGGCCCGCTCCAGCGTCGCCTGCACCCCGTGCTGCCCCGCACCCTGGTTCAGCCTGGTCAGCTCCGGCGCCAGGGACGCCAGCCGCGCCGCGAGCTCCTCCGCCCGCAGGCCCCTCTCGCGTACGGCGTCCAGCGCGTTGCTCGCCGCCAGCAGCGACTGGCGGGCCCGCTCCACGGCCGGCGCCAGCCGCGCCAGCTGCGTCTCCGCCTTGCCGAGCAGGGGTCCGAGCGAGCCGCCGAACCGGTCCAGCTCCTGCCGGGCCCGCACCAGCTCGTCCTTGGCCGCCGTCAGTTCCGCCCGCGCCCGGGCCGCCACACCGGCCTCCAGGTCGTGCCGGTCCAGGTCGTGCGCGTCGACCGCCTCGATGTACCGCCGGCTGACCTCGTCGATCCGCTGCCCGAGCGCCGCGAAGTCCGCGACGGCACGCCGGGCCGCGGGGGAGTCGTCCACCGCCGAGATCGTCTCGATGGAGATGCGCAGGTCCCGCTGCGCGGTGTCGAGTTCGTAGAACGCCGTGGCCGCCGCGTCCTTCGCGGCCTGTGCGTCGGCCCGCTGGCTCTCCGCCCGCCCGCCGAACCACCGCCGGGTCCCCCCGCCGGCGAAAGCGGCCGGCACCGCGAGCACGGCCACCACGGGCAGCCCCGCCAGCACCACGAGGTCCCACAGCGACGAGGTCCCACGCCGGGCCCGTACGGCGGACGACGGCGGGTACGGCTCTCTCACTGGTGTGCCCGGTGTCGCCGTCACATCCCTCTCCCGTGCCGTGCTTCGCGCTGGGTGGTGTCATTGTCCCACCTGGGTAGGACGACGACGGGGGGCGGTCAGTTCACCGGCGCCGGCGGATCGGCGAGGGCACGGGACCCCGACCGCGGATTGCGGCGCAGCCGCCCCGGCGATGTAGGCTGTCGACCTGTCCCGGGTGCGTAGCTCAGGGGTAGAGCGCCTGCCTTACAAGCAGGATGTCGGCGGTTCGAAACCGTCCGCGCCCACCGGTCCGGCCCCTCGGAGAGTCCTCCGAGGGGCCGTTCCCGTTCCTACTCCTCCTCGGCCGTCCGCTCGTGGGCGTGCTTCAGCCGGGAGCGGGCCTCCATGCGGTCCGCCGCCGCCACCTCGGCCCAGAAGCGGTGGGTGCTGACGAACACCGCGAGTTCGTGCTCGCGTCGCCGCAGCTTCTCCACCTCGGCCTGCTCGTCCTCCGTCCAGCCCGGGGACGCGGGCCGCTCCACCTTGCGCCAGCCGGTGTCGTCGCTGAAGCCGTCCATCGGCTCGACCGACCAGGGCAGCCGCTTGAGCAGGGCCGACAGCTCGGCCCGGACCTGATGCAGCTCCTCCTGGCCGGCGAGGAGGTCACTGGGGAATTCATAGGTCGTAGCCACGGCGCAATGCTACGCCTGTTCGATTTTCTGGTGCGAGGCCGAAGGGGGGATCCGGGCGAGGTTCAGCCGAACGGGTGGCCGGGGCTCAGTGGCCGGCGGCCCGCAGCTCCCGCACCAGCCGTTCCGTCACCGGCACCGGAACGGCATGCCGCTCGGCCGCGCGCAGCAACGCCCCGCCGATGGCGTCGAGTTCGAGCGGGCGGCCCGCCTCGGCGTCCCGCTGCATGGACGACCTGGCAGCGCTCGGGAAGGCGTCGTACCGGGCCAGGGCCCGGGCCGGGTCGGCGGGGGCGCCCGAGGCGTGGCTGACGGCGGCCGTCTCGGCGACCATGGCCTCCAGCTCGTCCCGGTGCCGGGTGCGGACCGTGCCGAGCGGTACGCCGTAGCGGGTGGTGAGCAGGGCGAACGGGGCGAGGAACGCCATCTTCGCCCACAGGGCCGCCGTCTCGTCCCCGGCCACCCGGGCCGTCGCACCCGAGGCCGAGAGGTGACCGGCCAGCGCGTCGAGGCGGGCGCGGGGCACGGCGTCCCCGGCGAGGTCGACCTCCGTGAACGGGCTGCCGTGCTCGATCACGCCCGGGGCGGTCCGCGTGGACTCCACCCGGATCACGGCCGGGGCCACGAGCTCGGGGCGGTAGCGGGCGCGCAGGGCGGCGGGGTGTTCGACGCCGTTCAGCAGCGGCACGAGCAGGGCGTCGCCGAGGGCGGCGGGCGGCACCCGGGTGAGCGCGGCGTCGAGTGCGGTGTGCTTCACGGTGACCAGGCAGGCGTCCACCGGTGCGCGCAGCTCGGTGTCCGCGTCGACGGCGGCCGTGAAGTCGCCGAACTGCCGGCTGCGGACCGTGATGCCGCAACGGCGCAGGGCGTCGGCCGTGGCCTCCCCGGCCAGGCAGACCACGCGGTGGCCGGAGCGCGACAGCAGGGCGGCGAGCAGGCCGCCGGTGCCGCCGGGGCCGAGGACGGCCACGGTGAGCGGATGCGTCATGGAGTTGTCCTTTCGACGGTCGGCCCCGGGAGTCGGTGGCCGCCTTCGCGACGATCATGGCAGCGCGCGGCTCTCCCGCGCCAGACTTGTCTCATGTGCCGGAGTATCAAGACCCTGCGTCCGCCCGTGCTGCCCGGTGAGGCCACGGACGAGGACATCCACGCGGCCGCGCTGCAGTACGTCCGCAAGATCTCGGGCTTCCGCGCGCCCGCCGCCCACAACCGCGAGGCCTTCGACCGGGCGGTGGCCGCGGTGGCGCAGGCGACGGCGGAACTGCTCGGGGACCTGGAGGTGCGGGGGCGCTCGGTGAGGCCCGCCGGGTAGCGCCCGGCGCACCGCTTCCTCACCTGACCCACAGTCGGCAGCCCTCACGAGGAGACTCTCCCGTCCGGTGCGCCCCAGCGCGGGCGCGCCGGGCGTCCGGGGCATGCGCCGGACCTTGGATGTTGAACTTGCAAGCATTGATTAGGTTCGCCTAACCTGGCCTCCCGTTCGGTACCGCCGCCCCCACGACCGGCCTGCTCAGTCCCCGGCCGGCCCGACCGACACCGAAGAGGAGAGATCCCCTCATGTCCGCACGCCTCAACTCCGCTCAGCCCTATGCCATCGGGCTCTTCCGCGCCGTCCTCGGCCTGCTCTTCGCGGTGCACGGCACCGCCTCCCTGTTCGGCGTCCTCGGCGGCGCCGCCGGCACCGACGGCGGCACGATCGCGGCCGGCACCTGGCCCGGCTGGTACGCGGCCGTGATCCAGCTGGTCGCCGGCGGCCTGGTGCTGCTCGGCCTCGGCACCCGCGGCGCCGCGCTGGTCGCCTCCGGCTCGATGGCGTACGCCTACTTCGACGTCCACCAGCAGGCCGCGCTGTGGCCCATACAGAACGGCGGTGAGCTGCCGGTCCTGTTCTGCTGGGGCTTCCTCCTGCTGGTCTTCACCGGTTCCGGCGCCTTCGGCCTGGACCGGCTCTTCGCCCGGCGCACCGCGGCGGAGCCCGCGGCGGAGCGGCAGCCGCTGGCGGCCTGACCGGACCCGATCCGGGCACCGAACCCACCGGCCCCGGCAATCCGCCGCACCCGGGCAATCCGCCGGGCCCGGCAATGCACCGGACCCGGCAATCCACCGGGCCCGCAATCCACCGGCCCCGGCAACCCGTCCGACCCGGCCAGCCCACCGGACCCGGCCAGCCCACCGGACCCGGCCGGCCCACCAGACCCGGCAACCCACCAGAACCCCGGCGAACCTCCTGTCACACCCCCCGCGTACGCTGTATGGCTGTCAATGGGGGAGTGGCGGGAGTCGTCGTGTTGGAGAGCGTGGGGTCGCTGGCGGCCGGACCCTGGATCTATGCCGTGGTGGCCCTGTCGGTGCTGCTCGACGTGTTCCTGCCGGTCCTGCCGAGCGGGGTGCTCGTCATCACCGCCGGCACCGCGGCCGCGGCCGGTACCGGTGCGGCGGCGGGCGGGGTGCCGCACGACGTGCCGGACATCCTGGCGCTGATCCTGTCCGCCGCGACCGCCTCCGTCCTCGGTGACCTCGTGGCCTACCGCCTGGCCTGGCGGGGCGGGGAGCGGCTGGACCGGGCGATAGCCCGCTCCCGGCGGCTGACCGTCGCGCAGGAACGTCTCGGCGAGGCCCTCGCCCGGGGCGGCGGCGCGCTGGTCGTCCTCGCCCGCTTCGCCCCGGCCGGCCGCTCGGTCGTCTCCTTCTGCGCGGGCGCGGCCCACCGCCGCGCCCGCGACTTCCTGCCCTGGTCCGCCCTGGCCGGCCTGTCCTGGGCCGCCTACAGCGTGGCCCTCGGCTACTACGGCGCCCAGTGGCTGGGCGCCTCCTGGCTGGCGACCGGGGTCTCGGTGGCCGCGCTGTTCGGCGCCGGCGCGGCGGCGGGCTTCCTGGTGCGCCGCCGCCCGGCCTCCTGAGCGGCTGTCCGCAGGACTCAGCAGCCGGCCAGGTAGTTCGTCAGCGCGCTCTTCTCCGCCGAGTCGACCGACAGGTTGTAGTAGTACTTCACCTGCACCCACGCCCGCACGTACGTGCACACGTACGCCGACCGCGACGGCACCCACGTCGCCGGGTCCTGGTCGCCCTTGGCCTGGTTGACGTTGTCGGTCACGGCGATCAGCTGCGGCCGGGTCAGGTCGTTGGCGAAGGCCTGCCTCTGCGCGGTGGTCCACTTGCCCGCGCCGGAGTCCCAGGCCTCGGCCAGCGGGACGAGGTGGTCGATGTCGAGGTCGGACGCGGCGGTCCAGGTGGCGCCGTCGTACGGGGAGTACCAGCTTCCGCCGGTGGCGGCGCAGGAGGAGTCGGTGACGACGTTCGTGCCGTCCCGCTTGAGGACCGTCTCCCGGGTGTTGCAGGCGCCGCTGATGGTGATCCAGTGCGGGAAGAGATCACGGTCGTAGCCGGTGCGATTCTCGGTGGCCACGGTGAGCTGGGAGAGGTAGGTGCGGGCGGTGGCGGCGCTGACCGGGGTGGGGAGGGCGGCGGAGGCGCTGGGCGAGTTGAACAGGGCGACGGAGGCGATCAGGCCGGTGAGCGCCGCGAGTATGCTCGTCCGTCGACGCGCGTAGAACCTGGACATGCGTGAACTCCCTTGTGGGGTCGGGGTGTTGGTGCGCGAGCGAGGGAATGCTCGCGGTGCGGTGTGGCCGGGGAGTGAGCGCTCGGTAAGAAGCTAGTGACGTGCGCATGTCACGACAAGGTTGACGACGGAACTTTCACATCCCGTACGATGGGGAGCGCAGAAGGGGAGTAGCTCTTCGCCGGACCGTCGACATACTGCTCAGCGAGCCTGAGCCGGCGCCCGGAGGCGGACCGTCGTGTTCCATCGACGTCCGTCAGCGAGACCTTCGGCAAGCAGTGCACGCCCGTGCCCCCCGGCGCGGGCGCCGAGTGCGCTGCCGTGCCGAGGTGTCATCGCGTGACGTACCGCACTCTCGGCGGGGCAGCCCCGACCGATTGAGGATCCTTGATCAGCATCACCGTGACGGCGCTCGTCTTCGGCATCGTCTTCCTCGCCGAACTGCCGGACAAGACCGCGCTCGCCGGCCTCGTCCTCGGCACCCGCTACCGCGCCTCGTACGTCTTCGCGGGCGTCGCCGCCGCCTTCCTGCTGCACGTCGTGCTCGCCGTGGCGGCCGGCAGCGTGCTCACCCTGCTCCCGCAGCAGATCGTGCACGCCCTCACCGGCGTCCTCTTCCTCGGCGGTGCCGCGATGCTGCTGCTGCAGAAGGGCGAGGACGAGGAGGAGATCAGGAAGCCCGCCGACCAGTCCTTCTGGAAGGTCGCGGGGACCGGCTTCATGCTCATCCTGGTCGCCGAGTTCGGCGATCTCACCCAGATCATGACCGCCAACCTGGCCGCCCGCTACGACGACCCGCTCTCCGTCGGCCTGGGCGCGGTGCTCGGCCTGTGGGCCGTCGCCGGACTCGGCATCGTCGGCGGAAAGGCCCTGATGAAGCGCGTACCGCTGCGGCTGATCACGCAGATCGCCGCGCTGCTCATGCTGGGCCTCGGCGTGTGGAGCCTGTGGGAGGCCGTGAGCGGCTGAGCGAACGGCGGGTGAATGCTCGCCGGGGGTGGTGGCGGGATCACGGCCGGGTTTTGTACCGTAGAGAAACAAAGTGGCTCCCGCCCGTTTTCCCTGACCGGCGGGCGGGGCCGCCTTGTCCCTCCCGACGTCCCACCCGACACGGGACCTCTTTCCTTCCTGGAGCTGCCGATGCCGGCCACCGCCACGCCCACCGTCCTCACCGCCCGTGCCCTCCTGCTCGACATGGACGGCACCCTCGTCAACTCCGACGCCGTGGTAGAGCGCATCTGGCGGCGCTGGGCCGAGCGGCACGGGCTGGACGGCGACGAGGTGATGAAGGTCGTGCACGGCAGGCAGGGCCACGCCTCCATGGCCGTCCTGCTGCCCGGCCGGCCCGTCGAGCAGAACCTCGCCGACAACGCCCGCATGCTCGCCGAGGAGACCGCCGACACCGACGGTGTCGTGGAGATCCCCGGTGCGCGCGCGTTCCTCGCCGCGCTGGCCGGGCTCCCGCACGCCCTGGTGACCTCCGCCGACGTCGCCCTGGCCACCGCCCGTATGAACGCCGCCGGGCTGCCCCTGCCGGCCGTCCGCGTCACCGCCGAGTCGGTGGGCGCGAGCAAGCCGGATCCCGAGGGGTTCCTCAAGGGCGCCGCCGAGCTGGGCGTCGACCCGGCCGACTGCGTGGTCTTCGAGGACTCCGGGGCGGGCATCGCGGCGGGGCGCTCCGCCGGGGCGACCGTGGTGGGCGTCGGCCCGCGTGCCGTCCTCCACGATCCGGACGTGGCGGTGCGGGACCTCACCCGGGTCCGGGTCGAGGCGGCGGCCGACGGCACGATCCGGTTGCACATCGGCTGACGGGCGGGTGGGATCCGCCGGTTTTCCGGTGCCGGTGCCGGTGCCGGTGCAGGTGCCCGTGTCTCACGGCTCCGTCGTCTCCGCCTCCAGGGCGCTCCGCGTCGCCGGGCCGTAGGTGCCGAGGGCGTCGCCCGTGACGCCCCGTGCCAGCTGGTAGTTGCGTACCGCGTCCTCGACCGGGCGGGTGAAGACGCCGTCGATCCGGTCGCCGTAGAGGTTCAGCCGGCGCAGCCGCTGCTGGAGCTCGGTGACCTCCGGGCCGGTGTCGCCGCGTCGCAGTACCGGGGCCACGGCGGGGGTGGTGCCCGGTGTGGCGGTGGCCGTCGCGGAGGGGCTCGGGGAATCCGTGGGGGAGGGGCTGCCGGAGTCGGTGGCGGTCGGGCTCGGGGACCGTGACGGGGAGGGCGAGGCCGGGGCGGCCGGTGTCGCGGGAGCCGGCGGGCGGGGGGTGGCCGGGGGGATCGGCGCCCTCGGTGAGGCAGGGGCCCGTGTCGACGCTTCCGGGATGCCCTGCCTGACCTCCCGGGCCACGTGGTCCCGCGCCGGCGCCTGGTACGAGAACAGGGCGGCACCCGTCGCCGCCGCGACGGCCAGCGCCGTGCCCGTCACGGCCAGCAGCGCGGTACGGCGGGAGCGGGGCCGCTCGGCCCCGGACGCGGGGGCGGGCTCGGGGGCGGCCCGGACCGGGGTGGGCCGGGTCGTCGCGGCGGGCGGTGCCGGAGGTGCGGGCGCCCGTGCGGCCGGGAGCGGCCCGGACGCCTCGGGCTCCGGCACCCCGTCCGCGCCGGAGACCTCCACATACGGCCGTATCCGCAGCGGGTCGAAGTCCTCCGCCGCTGCCGCCTCGGCCGTGCGCGCCTCCCGCAGCGCCGCCGAGGCCCGCTCGGTGCAGTCGCAGGACGGGGTGTTGTCCGGCCCCCTCGGCGCACCGCACTCCGGGCACGTGGTGCCCCGCTCCTCCGTCACGCCTGTTTCCCCTCCCCTTGGGAACTTCAGAGATTATGCGGATCCCCTTCACGTCCGCAGGACTCGACAGGCCACAAGTGCTGACACCCACCACGATGGAAGAGGTGCACCCGAGCCCCGGGAGGTCTCCATGGCCCTGGACACGCACGGCACGGCGAAGGACGTGGGCAGCGGCGAACACGTCCCGGGCAGTGTGCTGGTGCCGATCGGCGCGCTGCTGCTCGGACTCCTGCTCGCCGCCCTCGACCAGACCATCGTCGCGACCGCGCTGCCGACGATCGTCAGCGACCTGGGCGGCCTGGAGCACCTCTCCTGGGTCGTCACCGCCTATCTGCTGGCCTCGACCGCCGCGACTCCGCTGTGGGGCAAACTCGGCGACCAGTACGGCCGCAAGCGGCTGTTCCAGACCGCCATCGTGATCTTCCTGATCGGCTCGGCGCTGTGCGGCATGGCGCAGGACATGCCGCAGCTCATCGCCTTCCGGGCGCTGCAGGGGCTGGGCGGCGGCGGGCTGATGGTGCTGTCCATGGCGATCGTCGGCGACCTCGTGCCGCCCCGCGAACGCGGGCGCTACCAGGGCCTGTTCGGCGCCGTGTTCGGCGCGACCAGCGTGCTCGGACCGCTGCTCGGCGGGCTGTTCACCGAGCACCTGAGCTGGCGCTGGGTGTTCTACGTCAACCTGCCCGTCGGCGTCGTCGCGCTCGCCGTGATCGCCGCCGCCCTGCGCATCCCGCGCCGCACCGCCCACCACGTCATCGACTACCTCGGCACGTTCCTGATCGCCGCCGTAGCCACCTGCCTGGTGCTGGTCGCCTCGCTCGGCGGTACGACCTGGGCGTGGGACTCGGCGCAGATCATCGGGCTCGCCGTGCTGGGCGTGCTGCTGGCCGTGGCGTTCGTCGCCGTCGAGCGGCGCGCCGCCGAACCCGTGCTGCCCCTGAAACTCTTCGGCATCCGCACCTTCAGCCTCGCCGCCGTCATCAGCTTCGTCGTCGGCTTCGCCATGTTCGGCGCGATGACCTACCTGCCGACCTTCCTCCAGGTCGTGCACGGCATCTCCCCGACCCTGTCCGGCGTGCACATGCTGCCCATGGTGGCCGGACTGCTGCTGTCCTCGACCCTCTCCGGGCAGATCGTCAGCCGCACCGGCCGCTGGAAGGTCTTCCCCGTCGCCGGAACCGCCGTCACCACCCTCGGCCTGCTGCTCCTGCACCGGCTCGACGAACACAGCCCGACCGCCGAGATGAGCGTCTACTTCTTCGTCTTCGGCCTCGGCCTCGGCCTGGTCATGCAGGTCCTGGTGCTGATCGTGCAGAACGCCGTCTCCTACGAGGACCTGGGCGTCGCCACCTCCGGTGCCACCTTCTTCCGCTCCATCGGCGCCTCCTTCGGCGTGGCCGTCTTCGGCACGGTCTTCGCGAGCCGCCTCGGCGACAAGCTCACCGACGCCTTCCGGGGCGTACGCCTGCCGCCCGGCACGAGCGCCGGCGCGCTGAAGGCCGACCCCCGGGGCATCGCCGCCCTGCCGCCCGCCCTGCGCCCGGCGGCCCTGCACGCCTACGCGTCCGCCATCACCGACGTCTTCCTCTACGCCGCCCCCGTCGCCCTCGTCGGCTTCCTGCTGGCCTGGTTCCTGAAGGAGGACCGGCTGCGCGGCTCGGTCACCGCTCCGGACGTCTCCGAGACCATCCCGCCCAACCCCGTGGAGCGCTCCTCCTACGACGAGGTGTGCCGCGCCCTGTCCGTCCTCGGCACCCGCGAGGGCCGCCGCGAGGTCTACCGGGAGATCACCGAACGGGCCGGCTACGACCTGCTGCCCGCCGCCAGCTGGATGCTGCTGCGCATGCGCCGCTACGGCTCCGTCGAACCGGCCGTGCTGGCCGAGCGCAGCCCCGTCCCGCTCCAGGCGGTCATGGCCGCCGCCCGCCAGGTCGAGGAACGCCGGCTCGCCGAACGCCGGGGCCTGGACCTCGTCCTGACCGCCACCGGCCGCGAGGCCGCCGAACGGCTCGCCACGGCCCGCGAGGAGTCCCTGGCCGAACTGCTCGGCGACTGGTGGCAGCCCGGCCGCTCCACCGACCTCACCCACCTGGTCCGGGACCTCACCGGCGAACTCTGCGGAGCCGAACGCGAACGCCCGCACAACGGCACGGTCACCCGGGCCGGTTGACGGCCTCCGCCGACGGCAGCTCCTTGCGGAACCAGTGTTCGGCGTACGGGTCGGCGTTGTGCGGTCCGGTCTCCGTGTAGCCGAGGCGGGTGTACAGGGCGCGGGCCTCGACCAGGTCACCGCGGGTGTCGAGGACGATCCGCCGGGCACCCAGCGCCCGCGCGGCCTCCTCGGCGGCGGCCACCAGCAGCGCCGCCCCGCCCCGGCCGCGCATCCCCGGCAGCACGAACACCCGGGTCAGCTCGGCGGTGTCCGCGTCCAGCAGCCGTACGCCGGCCGAACCGGCCGGTGTGCCGTCGTACCGGCCGATCAGCAGCCGCCCGCCCGGCGGCACGAGGTCGCCGCCCGGGCGCGCGGCGATCTCCCGCTCCAGCTCCTCCGGGTCGGTGGGGTGCCCCTCGTGCAGCAGGTACCAGCGGTCGCTGACCTCCGTGTAGTACGCCCGCCACAGGGCGGCGGCGGCCGGGGAGTCGTACGGTTCCGGAGCGATCGTCCATGTCATGCCGGCCATTGTCGGGAGCGGCCCGGCACCCTCCGCAACCGCATTCCGCGGGCCTGCCGCGGGACGGGGCGTCGTTTGTGGACGGGGTTCCGGGTCACCCGGACGGTGAGCCGGCCAGCGGGGCCGGTCGGACCGGAGGGGAAGCATGTCCACAGGCCTGATCATTTTGATCGTGCTCGCGGCGGTCGTGGTCCTCGGCGGAGCCGCTCTCGTCGTGCGCGGGCGCGGGGGGCGGGGCGGGGCCGGCCTGAAGCGGCGCTTCGGGCCCGAGTACGAGCGGACCGTGGCCCTGCACGACGGGGACACCAAGGCCGCCGAACGGGAACTCGCCCAGCGTCTCGAACGCCACGGTGACCTGCGGGAGCGGCCGCTCGACGCCACCGAGCGGCAGCGGTACGCGGACCGCTGGACGGCCGTGCAGGAACACTTCGTCGAATCGCCCCGGGAGGCGGTGGCCGAGGCCGACCGGCTGCTCGCGGAACTCGCCGCCGAGCGGGGCTACCCCGACGGCGGGCGGTACGAGGAGCAGCTCGCCGCGCTGTCCGTGCACCACCCGGACCACGTCGACGCCTATCGGCACGTGCACCGGATGGCCCGCGCGGGCGCCGGCGGCACGAGCGAGACCGGTACGGGGACCGAGGAGCTGCGGTCGGCGCTGCTCGGAGCCCGCGCCCTCTTCGACGACCTGACCGGCACCGAGTCCGGCCGGCACCGGGCCCCCGTCGGCACGGAGCGCACGGCACCGCCCGCCGCCGGCCACTCCCACGCCCGCACCCAGGCGCCGTGGGCCCCGCACCGCAGCCGGCCGAAGGAGAGCTGACCATCATGACGGACAGGACCAGCGGCCCCGGCGGCGACCGCCGCCACCCGGAGCGCCTCGCCCGAGGTGACGAGTGGACGCCGGAGCAGAATTCCGTGGAGAGAGACGAATGGGCCCCGGGCGACGCGGCCCCGGGCCGCCGGGTGCCGAGGAAGCCCCGGCCGGAGGAACGCCTGCCGGGCGAACCGGGAGCACGCGGGAGCGGAGCCGGCCGGGAGCCGGGCGCGGGCCCGGCCGGAGGCGACCGGCTGTCGGGTGAGGGAGCGGACGGCTGGGTCCGGGACGCGGACACGGCCGGCCGGACCGCGGACGAGCCGGGGAGCGGACACCTCCCCGGCGCGGCCGGTACCCGCCGGGAAGGGCTGACCGGCGACGACCGCACTCCGGAGGACACGCCGCAGCCCCCTCCGGGCCCGGCGGGCGCACCCCGGTCCGGGGCGTCCGGGGCCACCGGGTCCGCCCCGGGGCCGGTGGAGAGCCCCGCCTCCGACGCGGCCGACGACTCCTGGTCCCGCGGCGGTCCGGCCGGGGGCCCCGACTCCGCAGGGCCCCACGGCTCCGAGGGGCTGCGGCCCGGCACGGAGGAACTGGGACCCGGGACACCCGGCACGCAGGGGCCGGGCGCGGAGACGTACGGCGGGCGGGACGCCCGCACCGTCGGCAGGGACGCCGGCGGCCCCGAGAGGGCCGGGGAGGAGGAAGGCGCGATGCCGGACGACGGGCTCGGGGCCCCGGCCGTCGGCGGGGTGAGCGGACGTGAGTCCCGTACGACCGAGGGACGGGCGGCGGACGCCTGGCCGGCCGCGCCGGGCGGCGCGGCCGGCACCGCCGGGGAGACCACGACCGCCCCCTCCGGCGTCGGCGCCCCGCTGCTGCCGCACGAGGAGACGGACCGGTGGGAACAGCGGCTGCGGGAGGTGACCGTCGGGTTCGTCGAGCACCCCAGGGATGCCGTCGAGCAGGCCGACCGGGCCCTGGAGGAGATCGCCAGGCGGTTCACCGAGGCCGTCACGCGCCGCCGCCGCACGCTGCGGATGTCCTGGGAGGACGCCGAGGCGGGCGGTACGGCCGCCGGGGCCGACACCGAACAGCTGCGGCTCGCCCTGCGGGACTACCGGGAGCTGGCCGGGCGCCTGCTACACGGCTGACCCCGCCGCGCCCCCGTCACCCCTGGCGGCAGCCCTGCGCTGCCGCCATTCCCGTACGACCTGCTCGACGTCGTACGGCTTCCTGCCCAGCGGCGGACCGGGCGGCGGCTTGAACATCATGTCCTTGATGCGGACGTTGACATCTTCGATGATCTTCCGGGCGATCCGCTCCGAGGGCGCCGCGTACGCCGCCTCCAGCGCGTCCTCCGCCTCCTTGCGCAGCGCCAGCGCGGGCGGCAGCACGGACAGCCCCTCGCGCGCCAACTTCCGCTTGACCCACCACAGTTCGTCGTACGCCGACTCCACGTCCGCCGGCAGCGGCGCACCCGCTCCCGGTAGCCGGTCGAACTCCCCGCGCCCCTGCGCGTCCCGGATCTGCTTGTCCACCCAGGACTCGAACGGCACACCCGGTGGCTTTCGCTCGGTCATGAGCCCATTGTGCCGGACGCGGCCCCGCCGGGCGTTTTATCATGCGGCGTCGGTACGGCACCCCGCCCGCCGCAATCACCCGCCGCACCAGGACGTTTCAGGGGGAACGCTCGTGCTCGAACTCACCATGGCCACCGTCTCCGGGGCCGACACGGGCGCCACCGCCGGCATGACGATGGCCGAGGCGCCCAGCGAGCCCGGCGCCGTCCTGCGGGTCGGCCGCGACGGGGGGCTGTGCCGGCTGGTCACCCCCGACGACTGGCTGTTCGTCTCCCGCGTCCACCTGGAGTTCGTGTGCGGCCCGGACGGCACCTGGCAGCTGACCTGGCTGCGCGGCTCCCAGCCCGACCCGGCGTCCGAGGTCCGGCTCGCCCTCGGACCGCACGTGCGGCCCGTCGACTACGGCGCCACCGTCGCGCTGCCGCACGGCGGGTCCGGCGAGATCGTCATCCAGGACCGCACCGCACCGCGCAGCGTCAACGTCGGCTTCTACCACGACCTCTGAGCCGGTCCCCGCCGACGGGGCCTCAGCCGAGCACCCGGGCCAGCGCGAAGCCGTCGTAGCCCTTGCCGCCGACCGTCTGGAGCGCCGTACCGGTCAACCGCGGGTGGGTGGCGATCAGTTCCAGCGCGGCACGGGTGCCGACCACGTCCGGCTCGGTGTTGCCCGCGTCGGCCACCCGGCCGCCGCGCACCACGTTGTCCAGGACGATCACGCTGCCCGCCCGGGTGAGCCGGAGCGCCCACTCCACGTAGTGCGGGTTGTTGACCTTGTCCGCGTCGATGAAGACCAGGTCGAAGGGGGCCGGGTTCTCGTCGGCGAGCTTGGGCAGCGACTCCAGGGCCGGTCCCACCCGCACCTCCGCGATCCGGTCCAGACCCGCGCGGGCGATGTTCCGCACGGCCACCTCGGCGTGCTTGGCGCTGTACTCCAGCGAGATCAGCCTGCCGTCCCCGGGCAGGGCACGGGCCAGCCAGATCGTGCTGTACCCGCCGAGCGTGCCGATCTCCAGGATGTTCCGGGCACCCTGCAGCTGGGCGAGCAGCTGGAGGAACTTGCCCTGCGCCGCGGTGACGGCGATGGCGGGCAGCCCGGCGGCATCGCTGTCCCGCAGGGCCGCGCGCAGCGCGTCGTCGTCCGGTGAGAGGGTGCTGATGAAGTAGTCGTCGACGTCGTCCCAGTGCTGCTGCCCGCTCATAGCGTCTGCCGCCTTTCCCGAGTGTCCTGTCTCGATGATCTCAGCCGAGCGGCGCGGGCGGGGAGACCGGCGGCGGCGGAGTCACCGGCCGGCGTGAGCGGCGTACGACGACCAGGGCGGCCGCCGCGACGAGTACCGCCGGCGTGCCGCCGACCGTCAGCGACCAGGCGGGTATCCCGGCGACCCGGCGCAGCTCGTCCTCGTGGACCACCGGCTGGACCGGTGTGTCCGCGGCGGCCCGGCGCAGCTCGTGGTCGCCGGAGATGCGGGCGGGCTCCGGGAAGACCTGGGTGAGCGCGGTGAGGTAGGGGGTGCCGGCGGCGAGCTCGCCCAGGGCGCCCCGCCGGGTGCCGACCCGTCCGGCGAACAGCACGTGGGGCCGGGTACCGCCGATCGCCGATCGCGTCTCCATGCGGTGCGCGGCGAGGACGTACAGGGCGAGCCGCTGCGGGGTGCCCGCCAGCCGGGACAGGCGCATCGGGTAGACCGGGCGGTCGGCGGCGAAGGTGAGGTGGAGCGGGTCGAGGGCGCCGTGCAGCGGGGTGCCGCGGGTGTCCGGGGCGAGGCGGACGGCGACGTACTCCCAGTGCCGGTCGACGTACGGCTGGAGGGCGGTCCTCAGCCGGCCCGGCAGGGTGAAGCCGTGGTCGCGGAGCCAGTCCTGCAGGGCGGCCGGGTCGGTGGCGGTCAGCCGGGCCACGTCGAAGGGGCCGAGCCGCTGGCGGCCGACGACGCCGACGCGGGTGCCGCCCGCGGCCGGGGGCGGGGCGCCGTCGCCGACCGGGCGGCCGCCGTCGAAGGGCCAGTCGCCGGTGCGGGGCCAGAAGTGGTACCGGGTGCGGTGGACCGGGGCGACGGTCTCGGCCAGCTGGTCGAAGAGGGCCGGGTCGCCGAGGCGGACGGTCGCCCGGTGCGGGACCGGCATGATCCACGCGACGTGCTCGGCGTCGCCGTTCACCGTCAGCCGCATCACGATCTGCTCGTGCCGGCCGTCCCAGCGCAGCACCGACTGCTCGTCGGAGACGGCGATGCGGGTCGCCGGCCCGGGGACCATGGCACCGCAGCCGCAGGCGTAGGCGGGGGCCATCAGCCAGCCGAGCTGGATGCCGAGCAGTGCGAGGACGACGGCGAGTATCCGGGCGCGCTTCACGGGGCTACAGACGGTGCCCGCGTGTCCATGGTTCCGGAACGGGGACCGGGCGGGGGTGGGGTCGCACGCCGGGGCTCGCGGGGCGCCGGCCCGCGGCACCGCGGCTCCCGCCCCCCACGCAACCGCACCCGGGAGCCGGCCCGCACCCCCCGAAGGCGCCTAGCTGCCCTCCACCGCCGGCGCGGAACCCGGCAGCGGCTTGCCCGCCGACTCCGACATCCGCCAGACCGCGAAACCGCCCACGACAGCGGCGGCCATCATGTAGTACGCGGGCATCATCATGTTGCCCGTCGCCCCGATCAGCGCCGTCACGACCAGCGGGGTCGTACCGCCGAACAGGGACACCGAGATGTTGAAGCCGATGGACAGGGAGCCGTAGCGGACCCGTGTCGGGAACAGCGCGGGCAGCGCGGCCGGCATGGCCGCGGTGAAGCAGACCAGGAGCAGGCCCAGGGCGCCCATGCCCAGTCCGACGGCCAGCAGGCTGCCCTCGCGGATCAGCAGCAGCGCCGGGACGGACAGGAGCAGGAAGCCCGCGCAGCCCGCCGCGATCACCGGCCGCCGCCCGATCCGGTCGGTCAGGGCGCCCGCGAACGGCTGCACGATCATCATCAGCACCATCACGGCGAGCACGACCAGCAGTCCGTGCGTCTCGTCGTACTTCAGCTCACTGGTGAGGTAGCTCGGCATGTACGACAGCAGCATGTAGTCGGTGACGTTGAAGACCAGCACCAGGCCCATGCACAGCAGCAGGGACTTCCACTGGCCCGCGACCATCTCGCGCAGCGGCACCTTCGGCCGGGCGGCCTCGGCCTTCTCGACCTCGGCGGCGAACGCCGGGGTCTCCTCCAGCCTCATCCGCAGGTACAGGCCGATGATGCCCATCGGACCGGCGATCAGGAACGGGATCCGCCAGCCCCAGGAGGTGAGGTCGTCCGACGAGAGCAGGGCCGTCATCAGGGTGACCAGACCCGCGCCGCCGATGTAGCCGGCGAGCGTGCCGAACTCCAGCCAGCTGCCGAGGAAGCCGCGCTTCTTGTCCGGCGCGTACTCGGCGATGAACGTGGTCGCGCCCGCGTACTCACCACCGGTGGAGAAGCCCTGCACCAGCCGGGCGGCCAGCAGCAGGAGCGGCGCGCCGACGCCGATCGTGCCGTACGACGGGATCAGGCCGATCGCGAACGTGCCCGCCGCCATCATGATCATGGTGAGGGCGAGGACCTTCTGCCGGCCCACCCGGTCGCCGAGCGGGCCGAAGACGAGGCCGCCGAGCGGGCGGACCAGGAAGGCCGCGGCGAAGGCGCCGAACGTGGACAGCAGCTGCGCGGTCGGGTTGCCGGACGGGAAGAAGACCTTGCCCAGGGTGACCGCGATGTAGCTGTAGACGCCGAAGTCGAACCACTCCATGGCGTTGCCGAGCGCCGCCGCCTTCACGGCACGCTTGACCAGCGCGGGGTCGGTGACGGTGACGTCGCGGGTCTGGGCGGCCCGGCGGGTCTTCTGGTGCGGGATGACGGCTGTGGCGGTCGCCAAAACGGGGCTCGCCTACCTTTCGACGGGGACAGGGACGGGACCCGGACGGCGACGATGACGTACGACGGGCCGAAAAACGACCATACGGGGACTTCTGCCCCTTACGTGGTGTATGCATTTAGCTGCAGAGTGCAGCTAAAACGCGGATACGCAGGTACGTCTGCCCGCTCACCCGCGGCCATGCGTGCCGTTCGGTGTGATCCTTGTCGCGTCCGCCGGGGGCCAGGGGAGGGGATTACAGCCGCTGGATGATCGTTCCGGTGGCCAGGCCGCCGCCCGCGCACATGGTGACGAGGGCGAACTCCCTGTCCGTCCGTTCCAGCTCGTGCAGGGCGGTGGTGATCAGACGGGCACCCGTCGCGCCGACCGGGTGGCCGAGGGCGATGGCGCCGCCGTTCACGTTGACCTTCTCCAGGCTCTGCTCGAAGACGCGGGCCCAGCTCAGCACGACGGAGGCGAAGGCCTCGTTGATCTCCACCAGGTCGATGTCCTTCAGGGACATGCCCGCCTTGCCCAGGACCGCGCGGGTCGCGTCGATCGGGCCGTCCAGGTGGAAGTGCGGGTCGGCGCCCACCAGGGCCTGGGCGACGATCCTCGCCCTCGGCTTCAGCTTCAGGGCGCGGGCCATCCGCTTCGACGCCCACATCAGGGCGGCCGCGCCGTCGGAGATCTGGGAGGAGTTGCCGGCCGTGTGGACCGCCGTCGGCATGACCGGCTTCAGGCCCGCCAACGCCTCCGGAGAGGTGTCCCGCGGCCCCTCGTCCCTGTCGACCAGGCGCCACATGCCCTGTCCGGCGTACTGCTCCTCCTCCGTCGTCGGCACCTGCACGGCGAAGGTCTCCCGCTTGAAACGTTCCTCCGCCCAGGCGTGGGCCGCCCGCTCCTGCGACAGCAGCCCGAGCGCGTCGACGTCCTCGCGGGTCAGACCCCGGTGCCGCGCTATGCGTTCGGCCGCCTCGAACTGGTTGGGGAGGTCGACGTTCCACTCGTCGGGGAACGGCTTCCCGGGTCCGTGCTTGGAGCCGGAACCGAGCGGCACGCGGGACATCGCCTCGACACCGCAGCTGATGCCGACGTCGATCACGCCCGCCGCGACCATGTTGGCCACCATGTGCGAGGCCTGCTGGGAGGAGCCGCACTGGCAGTCGACCGTCGTCGCGGCCGTCTCGTACGGCAGCCCCATGGTCAGCCAGGCCGTGCGCGCGGGGTTCATCGACTGCTCGCCGGCGTGGGTCACCGTGCCGCCGACGATCTGCTCGACGGCGTCGGCGGGAATGCCGGTACGGCCGAGGAGTTCACGGTAGGTCTCGCCCAGGAGGTAGGCGGGGTGCAGGTTGGCGAGCGCGCCGCCGCGCTTGCCGATCGGGGTGCGTACGGCTTCGACGATCACGGGTTCGGCGGCCATGGGTGCGGGTCCTCTCCGAGAGGGCTCTCCTCCAGAACTAGTACGCGTTCTAGTTCTGCCCAGCAGTCTGCTGACGTGACGTCCGTCACCGCAAGGGTCTTGCAGGTGCCGGCGGAGCGATCCGTCGCGTTCCGCGCGGATTGGCGGAGCCGTACCCCTTGCGACTTGTAGAACCCGTTACTACCGTCACCGCACCCGCTGATGGACCGTCAGATGGCTGGAGTCGCCGATGTCCTGTCCAGCGCTGCCCGACGGGTTCGACCTCACCGACCCCGACCTGCTGCACCACCGTGTGCCCCTCCCGGAGTTCGCCGAGCTGCGCCGTACCGAACCGGTCCGCTGGATCCCGCAGCCGCACGGCGTCGCGGGCTTCGCCGACACCGGGTACTGGGCCGTGACCCGACACGCCGACGTCCGGTACGTCTCCACGCACCCGGAACTCTTCTCCTCCTCCCTCAACACCGCGGTCATCCGCTTCAACGAGCACATCCGGCGGGAGGCGATCGACGCGCAGCGGCTGATCCTGCTCAACATGGATCCACCGGAACATACGCGGGTGCGCCAGATAGTGCAGCGCGGGTTCACGCCACGCTCCATCCGCGCGCTGGAGGACCGGCTGCGGGCCCGCGCCGAGGCCGTCGTCGCCGCCGCCCGCGCCCGCCGCGGACCGTTCGACTTCGTCACCGAGGTCGCCTGCGAGCTGCCGCTCCAGGCCATCGCCGAGCTGATCGGCGTGCCGCAGGACGACCGGTCGAAGATCTTCGACTGGTCCAACAAGATGATCGCCTACGACGACCCCGAGTACGCGATCACCGAGGAGGTCGGCGCCCGGTCGGCCGCCGAGATCATCGCGTACGCCATGAACATGGCCGCCGAGCGCAAGCGGTGCCCGGCCCGGGACATCGTGACGACCCTGGTGGCGGCGGAGGACGAGGGCAACCTGAACTCCGACGAGTTCGGCTTCTTCGTGCTGATGCTGGCGGTCGCCGGCAACGAGACGACCCGCAACGCCATCACCCACGGCATGCACGCCTTCCTCACCCACCCCGGCCAGTGGGACCTCTTCCGCCGTGAGCGCCCGTCCACCACGGCCGAGGAGATCGTCCGCTGGGCGACCCCGGTCAACGCCTTCCAGCGGACGGCGACCCAGGACACCGAACTCGGCGGCGTACTCGTGAGGAAGGGCGACCGGATCGGGCTCTTCTACGCCTCCGCCAACCACGACCCGGAAACCTTCACCGACCCCGACACCTTCGACATCACCCGCGACCCCAACCCCCACCTGGGCTTCGGCGGAGGCGGTCCCCACTACTGCCTCGGCAAGTCCCTCGCGGTCCTGGAGATCGACCTCATCTTCAACGCCCTCGCCGACACGATGCCCGGCCTGCGCCTGACCGGCGACGCCCCCCGCCGGCTGCGCTCGGCGTGGATCAACGGGGTGAAGGAACTCCGGGTGACGGCCGGCTGAGCCGCCGGGCCGGGGCCACGGACGGCCTCCGCGTTCCCGCCGCTCACCCGTCGGGGCCGGCGTGCCACGCCGCTCACCGGCGGACTCCGCGTGCCGCTGCTCGCGGCCGGCCGTCGCCGGTCCGACGTCGCGGGTGCCGGGTCCGACGTCGCGGGTGCCCGACCGGCGGCCGGCCCGGGGGTGTCTCTCCTGCCGCTCCGGCCGGCGCGTCACTCCCGGCCGGACGCCAGCACCGCCAGAACCCCGGACACGAGTGCCGCGAGCAGGAGGGGGAGGGCCGGTCCGTGCCGGAGGACCAGCCACCCGCCCAGGCAGGCGCCGCCGGCCATGGACAGGACGGAGGCCGAGCGGCGGGGGGAGCGGTGGCCCGTCGCGTCACCGAGGCGGAACTCCGCGGCCAGGGCGGTCACGGTCGTCGTCAGGACGGTGGTGGGCAGGTCGGCCACGCGCAGCGTGCGGACCGTGGCGTTGCGCAGGCCCAGGGCGTAGGCCGTGACGGCGATCAGGGCGTACCGGGTGCCGCCCGTGTCCGGCCGGGCGAAGGCCACGGCCGCCGAGGCGCCGACCAGCACCGCCTCCACCGTCAGGGCGAGCCGGACCCGGCGGCGGCGGGAGCCGGCGCCGAGGCGGGGACCGCCCGGCCGGCCGTCGCCGCGCCGAGCAGGAAGCAGCCCAGGGAGGTGGCCGTGTGGGAGACGGAGAAGCCGGGGGCGCCGGCCGCGGCGAAGCCGAGGACGACCACGTTGCCGGTCATGTTGGCCGTGAAGACCCGCCCCAGGCTCAGATAGGAGACGGCGTCGATCAGGCCGCTGACCATGGTGAGTCCCAGCAGCACGGCCACCAGCCGCAGCCCGCGGGTCTCCGGGTCCTGCTCCACCGGTGGCGTCGGCGTCGTCATCGTTCCTCCGCGGGGCGTTTCCGGCGCAGCCTGCGTCCGTCACGCCGGGGGCGTGGGGCAGGACACGCGCGCCCGCGGGGAAAGGGAGGGGAAAGCAGCCCGCTCGGCGTACAGACGCGCGCACCCTCGCCGAGCGGAGGCGAGGGTGCGGATGCGGGGGCTTCAGCGCAGGGTGGCTCAGTACCAGCCGTTGGCCTGCCAGAAGCTCCAGGCCTTCACGGGGCTGCCGTAGCGGGAGTTCATGTAGTCCAGACCCCACTTGATCTGGGTGGCCGGGTTGGTCTTCCAGTCGGAACCGGCCGAGGACATCTTCGAGCCCGGCAGCGCCTGGACCAGGCCGTAGGCGCCGGAGGAGCTGTTGGTGGCGGTGGGGTTCCAGCCGCTCTCATGCGAGACGATCTTGCTGAAGGCGTTGAACTGCGCGGCGTCCGGGATCATCCGGTGCGCGATCGCCTGGGCGGAGGAGGCCGAGGTGGTGGCGGCCTGGGCGGGCGCCGCGGTCAGAGCCATACCGGCGGTGGCGGCGGCCACGGCGGCGGCGGTGAGGGCCTTCTTCGGGGAAGCGATGCGGCGGATGAAGGAGACGGACACGGAGAACCTCTTGCGTCGGGGACAGGGGATCGCCCGCGGGGAAGGACCACACGTCGTGGCCGTCCGCGTCGGCGCCGCGGCCCGGGTGGGCTCGTGGCGCCTGGCGACGTCCTCAAGACAAGCAGGCCCGGAAGCCGTCCGCAATGACCCCTTTTACTAGTTGTGGCCGGATGGGAGGGAAACGTCCCCTCTGTGACCCACGCCGCAATGCGCAGGTCGGAAGGGGTGCAGGAAGGTGCATAACGGGCAAAGGGGGCTACGGTCGGGCCTCGTAGGTGACCTGCGTCATGTGGGGTGCTTCACCGCCGTGCTCACCGCGATGGCACGAGCCCTCACGCAGCGGGACCGTCGAAGGTGACCGCCGTCTCGAAAGCGGCCCGCCGGGTGGCCCGGCGCAGGGCCCGCAGCAGCGCCGGGCCCAGGACGAGGGTCAGCACGACCGTGCAGAGCGCCCGGCCCAGGTCCCAGCCGAGCGAGGTCGCGACGCAGTACGCGGCGAACCGGGCCAGGTTCACGGCGACCGGGGCACCGGCGACGAAGGAGATGTTCGACGCGGCGCCGTCCATGAAGGTCCAGCCGGCCAGGTTCATGACGGTGCCGTACGCGAAGGCCGCGAGGAAGCCGTATGCGGCGAGCATCAGCAGCTCACCGCGACCGCGCAGCCGTACCGCCCCCGGCAGCAGGCCCGCGCCCATGGTGAACCACCCCATCGACAGCATCTGGAACGGCAGCCACGGCCCGACCCCGCCCGTGAGCAGCGCGGACGCGAACATCGTCACCGAGCCCAGCGCGAACCCGAAGCCGGGGCCGAGCACCCGCCCGCTCAGCACCATCAGGAAGAACATCGGCTCGATCCCCGCCGTACCCGCGCCGATCGGCCGCAGCGCCGCGCCCGTCGCGGCCAGCACCCCCAGCATGGCCACGGCCTTCGGCCCGAGGTCCGACTCCGAGATCGTCGCCGCCACCACCGCGACCAGCAGGATGAGCAGTCCCGCGAAGAGCCACGGCGCGTCCTGCGCGTGCGCGCTCACCTGCGAGGCGGGCGGGGTGAGGAAGGGCCAGCACAGGGCGGCCACACCGACCGCGCTGGTCAGCGCCAGCGCGGCGAGCGCGCGGGGGCCCAGGCGGACGGCGTGCACGCGGGTACGGATGCGGGTTCGCGGGCGGTTCATGCCAGGGCCTTCCGCACCTCGGCCACCGTCAGCCAGCGCTGCGGGGCCAGGATCTTCGTCACCTGCGGTGCGAAGGACGGGGAGGACACCACGATCTCGGCCGTCGGACCGTCGGCGATCACCTCGCCCTCGGCGAGCAGCACCACCCGATGGGCCAGCTCGGCCGCCAGCTCCACATCGTGCGTGGCCAGCACGATCGCGTGCCCCTCGGCCGCCAGCCCGCGCAGTACGGCGACCAGGCGGGCCTTCGCCGCGTAGTCCAGGCCGCGGGTCGGCTCGTCCAGCAGGAGCAGGGGAGGGCGCGCGGTCAGCACCACGGCCAGCGCCAGCGCCAGGCACTGGCCCTCGGACAGGTCCCGGGGATGCGTGTCGTCCGCGATGCCCGGCAGCAGGCGGGACACCAGGGACCGGCAGGTGCCGGGCGCGGCGCCCGCGTCCCGGTCGGCCGCCGCGCACTCCTCGGCGACCGTGTCCGCGTACAGCAGGTCACGAGGGTCCTGCGGGACGAGACCGACCCGGCGTACGAGGGCCTGGGGCGGGGTGCGGTGGGGGATGAGCCCGCCGACGGTGACGCTTCCGGTGGTGGGCGCGAGCAGGCCGACGAGGGAGCCGAGCAGGGTGGACTTGCCGGCCCCGTTGCGGCCCATGAGGGCGATGGTCTCGCCGGGGGTCACGGTGAGGCTCACGTGCCGCAGGGCCCGGACACGGTCGCGGTGCAGGGAGAGGGAGCGGACGTCGGCGATGTGGGGCCGCCGGGGTGCCGGGGCGTCAGCGGCGCGGCGCCGGAAGAGGGAGCGGCGCGGGGAGGGGGTGCCGGGTGACCGGCGCCGGGGCCAGGCGGGCGTGGGGGCGGCGGTGGGAACGGGGGCGCTTGCCGGGGCCGGTGGGGTGCTTCCGCCGGAGGAGGCACTCCCGGCGCCCGCCTGTGCCGCGGACACACGGCTGCCCGCGGCCACGGCTGCTCGACCGCCCGCGGCCGCGGTGACCGGACCGGCCGCACTCGCCGTCGCCGCGGCACCGGTCTCCGAGCGGGCGGACAGCCGTTCCCTCAGGGCGGCGGCCCTGCGGCGGGCGTCCCGTACCGTCAGGGGGAGCGGGGACCAGCCCGCCAGCCGTCCCAGGTCCACCACCGGGGGGAAGACGGGGGAGACGGCCATCACCTCGGCCGGGGTGCCGACGACCGGAGGCTCTCCGGGGCCGGGCAGCAGGACGACCCGGTCGGCGTACTGGATCACCCGCTCCAGCCGGTGCTCGGCCATGAGGACCGTCGTCCCCAGGTCGTGCACCAGACGCTGCAGCACGGCCAGCACCTCCTCGGCGGCGGCCGGGTCCAGCGCCGAGGTCGGCTCGTCCAGGACCAGGACCTGAGGGTGCGGGGTGAGGACCGAGCCGATCGCGACCCGCTGCCGCTGGCCGCCGGAGAGCGCGGCGATCGGACGGTCCCGCAGCCCGGCCAGGCCCAGCAGGTCGAGGGTCTCCTCCACGCGACGCCGCATCACCTCCGGGGCGAGGCCCAACGACTCCATGCCGTAGGCGAGTTCGTCCTCCACGGTGTCGGTCACGAAGTGCGCGAGCGGATCCTGGCCCACCGTGCCGACCACGTCGGCGAGGTGCCGCGGCTGGTGGGTCCGGGTGTCCCGGCCGGCCACCGTGACGCGACCACGCAGGGTGCCGCCGGTGAAGTGCGGGACCAGCCCGCTGACCGCGCCCAGCACGGTCGACTTGCCGGCCCCGGACGGACCGGCGAGCAGCACGAGTTCGCCCTCCGGCACCTCGAAGTCCACACCGGCGACGGTGGGTTCGGCGACACCCTCGTACGTCACACTGACATCCTCGAAGCGGATCACGGGTGCTCCCTGGGGACGAGGGCGGGCAGCAGGGCGAGCAGGACGGCGGCGGCCGGCCAGAGCGGGAGGGCGGGCGCGACGAGGGGCACGACCCCGGGGTGCAGCGCCTGCGGATCGCGGACGGAGGCGAGCGTGAGCAGCGCGGCCACCGCGGCACCGGAGCCGGTGACCAGCCAGGCGCGCGGCCCCCACGGGTCCGGGCGGTACCGGGTCCGCAGCGAACGCCGGCCGCCCAGCCGCAGTCCGGCGAGCGCGGCGGCGACCCCGGCGAGCAGGACGGGCAGCCCGTACGACCCCCCTTCCGCCGTCAGCAGCCCGTACGTTCCCGCGCAGACGCCGAGCAGGCCGCCCAGGGTGAGCGCGGCCGTCGTACGGCGGACCCGGGCGGGGACCTCGGCGGTACGGCCGTAGCCGCGGGACTCCATCGCGGCGGCGAGCGCGACCGAGCGCTCCAACGCGCCCTCCAGCACGGGCAGTCCGACCTGGAGCAGGCCCCGTACGCCCCGGTCCGGGCGGCCCCGCAGCCGGCGGGCGGCGCGCAGCCGCTGCACGTCGGCGATCAGGTGGGGCGCGAAGGTGAGGGCGACGACCACGGCGACACCGGTCTCGTACAGCGCGCCCGGCAGGGACTTGAGCAGCCGGGTGGGGCTGGCCAGGGCGTTCGCCGCGCCGACGCAGACGAGGAGGGTGGCGAGCTTGAGACCGTCGTAGGCGGCGAAGACGACCGCCTCGGCGGTGACCCGGCCGCCCAGCCGGATGCCCTGCGCCCAGTGCGGGAGCGGGACCTCGGGGAGGGTGAGGAGGGTGTGGGTGCCCGGGATGGGGGAGCCGAGCGCCACCGCGAAGACGACGCGGACGAGGAGGACGGCGAGGGCGAGTTTCACGAAGGCCGTGTAGGAGCGGGCCCAGGGAGCGGGGGAGCGGTGCGTGGCCACGACGTAGCCGGAGGCGGCTATGAGGAGGCCGAGGAGGAGGGGGTTGGTGGTGCGGGTGGCGGCGGTGCCGAGCGACACCGCCCACAGCCACCAGGCGCCGGGGTGCAGGGTGGTCCGGCCGGACCACCCCGCACGGACGCGAAGGTCACCCTGACGCATCGCGCCGCCGCCGTGCCTGCCACACCGCCGCCGCCGCGAGGAGGGCGACCACCGCCGCGCCGACCGGCAGCCCCAGCGAGGGACCGCCGTCGTCCGCGCCCTTCTCCCCCGCCGCGCTCTTCCCGTCGGCCGCACTGCTCTTCTTGGCCGCGTCCCCGGCGGAGACCTGCTCCCCGCAGCCCTGGCGCGGATACCCGGCGATCGCGCACAGCAGGGCGTTGGTGTCGTAGCGGAGCGGCTTGGCCACGGCGGCCAGCGCGTCGGCGCTGCTCGCGTCGGCCGGCACCCGCGCGCAGGCCGTGCGGCGGCCGGGCGGGGTCTCACCGGACGGGGCGTCCGCGCGCGTGCCGAAGTCGAGGACGAGGGCGACGCGTTTGCTGCCGGACGCGGCGGGCGTGTCCGCGCAGATGGTGCCGAAGTCCGCCGTACCGCGCGGCCGGCTCGCGTCCGCGGAGTCCGCGCTCACCGCGAACCGGAAACCCTGGACCGCGCCGTCGTCGGGGCGTACGGTCGCCGGCCCCTGGGTGGCGTACGTCCAGTGGCCGCCGGTGCGCTCCCAGAAGGACCAGTAGCGGTACCCGGCGGCACCCGCCGGCCCGGCGGAGGCGAGGACCAGCAGGCCGGCGACGAGTGCGACGAGCACGACGAGCGCGGGCCCGTGCTCGGGCGCGGTACGGCGGACGACGGTCACGGCCGGCGCTTCTTCCGGCCGCTGAGCAGGAAGCCGATGCCGATGCCGGCGACGAGACCGACGCCGACGATCCACCAGACACCCCTCTTGGAGTCCTCCTCCTGCGCGGCCGGCTTGTGCGCGGCGGAGTCCATCCGCGGGGCCGGGCCGAGCGCGTTGAGGGAGCTGACCAGGCTGGTGCCGTTGAAGTCGCCCGGCTGCTCGCCGATCGCGTGGGCGGCGAGGATCAGCTGGGCGTAGGCGGCCGGCCCGCTCTGGGTGGCCCAGGGGCCGGCGTTCTTCTCCAGCCAGGCGTACGCCTTCTTCGCGGGCTCGGTCCGGCCGTCCGCGGCGAGCGCGACGACGGCGTCGGCGGTGTTGCCGTAGTCGGGCTGGTCCTTGGCGCCGGGCAGGGCGGAGAGGAGGTGGCCGGTCTTCGCGACGGCCGTGCCCAGGTAGGCGCCGGCGTTGTCGGCGACCTGGGCGCGGGTGAGGTGGCCGGCCTCGGCGCAGGCGTCCTGGGCCGGGGCCTTGCCGGCCTCCGCCACGAAGCCCTTGCCGAGCGCGCCGAGCAGACCGGCCGCCGTCGCGTCCGCGTTGGCGAGCAGCTTGCCCTTCTTGTCCGGCTGGTAGGCGAGGGCGCCGCCGCCGTCCTGGTCGCAGGGGATGGACCAGGCGGGCAGTGCGTCGTAGGGGGACTTGCCGGATTTGCGGACGTCCGCGGGGTCGGTGCCGGTCGCGGCGAGCGCGCCGATGACGACGGAGGTGGAGTTGGTGTCGCTGGGGCCGCCCGGGTAGTAGCTCCAGCCGCCGTCCTTGTTCTGCACGGACTTCAGCCAGTTCACGGCCTTCTCCACGGCACCGCCGTGTCCGCCGGTCGCGGCCAGGGCCTGGACGGCGGCGGCCGTGCTGTTGGTGTCGGCCTTGACCTTGTCGTCGCAGGGTCCTCCGGGAGCGGCGCGGAAGGCGGCGAAGGAGCCGTTCGCGCACTGCTGTCCGGTGAGCCAGTCGACGGCGGCGGTGGCGGGCCGGTAGCCGAGCGTCCGCTGCGCGACCAGCGTGAGCGACTGCCGCCACACGCCGTCGTACGTCGGGTCACTCTTGCCGTACAGCCCGGCCGGGACCGTCGCCTTGGGGGTCGGGGACGGGTCGGCGGCCGTGGCGGGCGCGGCGGCGGCCAGCACGCCTACGGCGGCGAGAGCCGCGGCACTGCGGCGGACGTTCATGGTCGGCGACTGCCTCTCCTGCGGGGAGCCGGGCAGCGCACGGGTGACAACCCGGGCGGCTCGGCTCCGTAGACCTCGACGGTGCCGTGCGCGGCGGGCCGCCGACGCACGCGAGCCGGTCACGTCCCGCCCGGGGCGGTCCGGCTCACCGCCTGCGCGGCGGTACACGGATCGGGGTACCCCCTGTTCGAGCCAAGCCGAGAACCTGGAGAAGGACCGACGCCGGATTTACACCGGCTTCCCCCCGTACGGGTGTGATGACGACCCCCGCCACTTTACCGGCCGTCCCGGAGGGGCTGAGGGGTGGCTGTGGGCACAGGGGCAGGGTGAGGGGGGTCACGGTCTGAGGGGCGGGGCAGGACGCAGGACATGTACCGGAAGTTCCTCGCCCCCGGCGACCGGGAAGTCCTCGAAGCGATCGGCGAGTGGCCGGCCACCGACGAGAACGGTGCGCGCGTCCTCGCCTGGCACGGGACCGACGGGGAGGCGCTCGTCCTTTCCTACGACGTCCTCGCCAGGTCGGTCAGGGTGTGCTGGTCGCGTGGCGGTGCGGTGCTGCTGGACGTCTTCCGTGAGGGTGCGACACGGCTGTCCTTCACGTCCGGCCCGTCGGCGACGCACGCCACGGTCGACTTCCACACGGGCGAATGCGCCGGCGTGCTGGAGATCCAGGTGGCACCGCACTACTCCGTGCGCGATCGCCTCCTCTTCCGGTGACGGGCACGGCGACGGCAACGGCCCCTCTCGCGCCCCGCCCGGCTGCCGGACTTCCTCCCTAGGCCGCGTGGACGTCCGGGGTCGGGGACACCGTCACCGTCAGGTGGCGGGCCAGGCGGCGCAGGGCCTCCTCACAGGCCGTCGGGTCCTCACCGGTCGTCACCCAGTGGGCCAGGCGGTCGGTGACGTGTGCGTGGGGGGCCGCTGTCACCGGGTCGCCGGGGTGGCGGGTGAGGAGGACGTGGTCGGTGGACGGGTCGTGTTCGGCGGCGGGGTCCAGGTGCAGGTGGGTCAGGCGGCCGGTCACGGTCGGGTAGGCGAACTGGACGGCGGCGGCGCGCTGTCGGGTGGGGGTGAGGTCCGGGTGGTCGCCGGTGGCCAGGGCCACCGCGGCCGTGGCGAGGTCGACGCCGGTGGCCCGTTCGACCAGGAGCGGGATCAGGTCGCCGGGCAGGTGCGGGGCGACGGTCAGGACGCGGGGACCGCGGGCGGTCAGCCGTAGCGTGATGTGCGCGACCGTGTGGGTGAGGGCCAGGGCCCGTACCGTCCGTTCCACGCAGGTGCGCAGGAAACGGTTGTGCAGGAGCCCGTCGTGGGCGTGGACGTGGTGCCGCAGCGGGCTGCGGGCGGGCGGCGGACCCGGCGTCGTACGGGTGAGCGCGACGATGCGGACCTCGTCGTCCAGGACGACCGCCTCGGCGGACACCAGGGGGCCTTCGCCGTCCCGGGCATCCGCTGTGTTCCGTGCGTCCGCTGTGTTCCGTGCGTTCGGTGTGCCCGCCCCGTCTCCCCTGCTTCCCCTGCCCCGGGGGCCCGTCGTCGGCAGTCGGTTGCGGTGCAGCAGGGCCCGTAACGTGACGGGGTCGGCGCAGGCCGCGGCCGTCTCGTACGGCAGGCCCGGCAACCCCAGCCGGGCGGTGATCCGCGCGGCGGTCGTCAGATGCGCTGCGGACCAGGTCAGGACGCCGGCCACCGGGTGCCCGGCCGCGTACGCGAGCACCGCCTCGGTCGCGGCCGACTCCCGCGCCGGGTCGGCCGTCAGGTGCCCGGCCAGGTACGGGCGGGTCCAGGCGGGCGGATCCGGGTCGACCAGGACCACCGGGCGGGCCGCGGCGATCCGTGCCAGCGGGAACTCGTCGCAGGAGTCCCGGCGGCCGGCCCCGAGGAGCACGACGGGCTGCGCCATGGGTGCCTGGACCTTCCTCGGGAGAGGGCGGACAAGAAACACCCCGGGTGCCGCTCCCCCATCGGCGGCACCCGGGGTGGGTCGGATCTTGCTCTCCGTGCAGCGATCCTCACCCACAGCGGCCTCAACTGTCAACGATAGCTGCGCAATCAGGCAGGGACCCTTGCCGCATCTGGTAGCCGAAGGGGCGAACGGGTAGCCTCGCGGTCAGCCAAGCCGTCGAACGGACGACACGCCCAGGGGGGACCTCGGTGAGTGACGCCTACGCCCCTCTGGCCGAAGTCCTCGACCGGCTGGGCGAGTTGACCGGCCGTCCCGGCCGGTTGCCGGAGGCCCTCGACGTGGCGGGCCTCTCCTACCGCACCGGCATCCCCGTCGGCGTCGTCGTGGAACTCCTCTCCGGTGGCCGTGCCCCCGAGGCCTGCCTGGCCCAACGCGTGCGTCAGCGCCTGGACTTCATCCGGGAGAGCCGGCGCCGCCCGGACGGCAAGCGGTACTCGCTGGACGAGCTGGCCAGGATCGCCGGCACCAGCCGGCAGTGGCTGAGCGAGTGGCGCAAGAGCGGCATGCCGAGCCTGGAACACGCCGACCGGCTGCGCCGCTTCTTCGGCCTGCCCGCGGGTTTCTTCACGGCGGACGAGTCGGAGGCGCTGCACGAGGCGCTGCAACCGGTGCTGCAGAGCCTGGAGGCGGAGGCGGACCCGTTGTTGCGGCTGCGTGAGAGCGGGCTGATACGCCTGGCCGCCCGGGCTCCGCAGATGAACGCCCGCCAGCTCGCCACCCTGGCCGATCTGGCCGAGATGATCATCGCCTCGGAGCGGGCGGAGGGTGCCGGCGGCGCCTGAACGGTGGCAGCGCCTGAACAGTCGCTGCGCCTGAACAGTCGCTGCGCCTGAACGGTCCGCCCGCCGCGCACGTCCGGGGGGTGGCGGCGAGCGGAAGCGGGCTCCTCACACCGCCGCGTACACCACCGGCTCGCTCCCCGGCACCGGCTCCGCGCGGCCCTGCTTCACCAGGCGGCGCAGGTGGGACTCGGCCTCCGAGACCGCGATGCTGCGGGAGCCGTGGGGGATGTCGGACCAGGGGCGGTTCCACTCCATGCGCTCGGCGAGCTGCCAGGGGGTGAGGGGTTCGGCGAGGAGGGCGAGGAGGCCGGACAGCCGGCCCTCGTGGTGGTCGAGCAGCGCCCGCACCCGCGCCGGTGCGTCGGTGAAGGGGTGTTGGTGGGCCGGGAGGATCTCGGCGGGGGTGAGCCGGGCGACCCGCTCCAGGGAGCCGAGGTAGTCGCCGAGGGGGTCCGTGACGGTCGCGTCGTCGGGGTCCTCGTACAGCCCGATGTGCGGGGTGATCCCGGGCAGCAGGTGGTCGCCGCTGAACAGGCGTCCACGCCCGGGGAGTCGCGCCGGGTGCTCCTCCTCCAGGTGCAGGCAGACATGGCCCGGCGTGTGTCCCGGTGTCCAGACGGCGCGCAGCCGGCGGCCGGGCAGGTCGAGGAGCTCGCCCGGAACGATCTCCCGGTCCGGCAGGGCGGGGGAGAGGCCGGGCAGGGTCCGGGCGCGGGGTGTCCGCAACGGCGCCACGTGCTCCTCCGGCGCCCCCGCCGCGGTCAGTTTGGCCGCCATGTACGAGAACCAGCGCTCCGGCCGGGTCTCCCGCGCCCGGCGCACGATCGCCGCGTCGGCCGCGTGCAGCGCCACCCAGGCACCGGACGCCTCACGCACCCGCGCCGAGAGGCCGTGGTGATCGGGGTGGTGATGGGTGATGACGACCCCGTGGACCTCCCCGACCGCCGTACCGCAGTCCGCGAGGCCCGCCACCAGCGTGTCCCAGGAACCCGGGTCGTCCCAGCCGGTGTCGACGAGCACCGGGCCCCGGTCGGTGTCCACCACGTACACCAGCGTGTGACCGAGGGGGTTGTCGGGGATGGGCACCCGGACCGACCGCACGCCCCCACCGTGATCGAACGTCGTCGCCATCCGGATCCCCGCCCCTCCACCCTCCGCCCCCATGGCCCACCAAAACTAGAACCCGTTTCCGTAGGCGTCCACGTCACAGCCGCCGCTTGTCCCTGAGATAGGGGAGTACCAGGAAGCGCGGCCTGTTGAAGAGCCCGATCAGGATGATCAGCAGCCAGCAGAGCACCATGCCGCCGAGGGACGCCGCCGCGATCCCCGACCAGGGCTCGGCCGGTCGCCGTGTCCGCGAGGCCGCGACTCCCACCGCCAGCGTGCTCACCATGACGGACATCAGGACGAAGTTCGCCGCAACGATCACGACACCACGCGTGAGGGCCCATCCCGGCGCCCCTCTCACACTGAACGACCGTGCGGCAGCGGAAGCGCGCTCAGGATGTCCCCAGAGCCGGGCAGCCGCCACGACGTACCGGACGGCCAGCGCCACGGACACGGCCGGCGCAACGAGGCCCCCGATCACACGCCACTCCGCTCATCCGTCGCCCGCTCGCAGCCGGTTCAGGATAGGACCTCGTCTCAGCGGCGGGACAGACCTGCGCACTCCTCGGCGCGGGGGAGCCGCGTGATGTGCCGGGCCCCGCCCCTGACCACCACGAAACCGCCGGTCAGAGGCATTCCCGTCCCGTCCGTGGACTACTTGAACCAGAACTGGTATCAGTTCTGAAACAGCGTCAGAAATGCGCGTTCGAGCCACTGTTGGCGGTGGGCGCGGTGCGGTGCGGCGGGAGGCAGCCGGTCATGACCGAGCTCGTGGAACACGGACAGCTGTTCATCGGCGGGGAGTTGACCGACCCGCTGGGCCGGGACGTCATCGAGGTGATCTCGCCGCACACCGAGGAGGTCATCGGCCGCGTGCCGCACGCCTCCCGGGCGGACGTCGACCGGGCCGTGGCCGTCGCGCGCCGCGCCTTCGACGAAGGGTCCTGGCCGCGCGCCACCCCGGAAGAGCGGATCGAGGTCGTCACCCGCATCAAGGACGGCATCGCCGCCCGGCACGAGGAGATCGCCCGGGTGATCTCGTCCGAGAACGGCTCGCCGTACTCCTGGAGCGTCCTCGCCCAGGCGCTCGGCGCGATGATGGTGTGGGACGCGGCGATCCGGGTCGCCCGCGACTTCACGTACGAGGAGCGCAGGGACGGTGTGCTCGGCCCGCTCCTGGTCCGGCGCGAGCCGGTGGGCGTGGTCGCCGCGGTCGTCCCCTGGAACGTCCCGCAGTTCGTCGCCGCCGCGAAGCTGGCGCCCGCGCTGCTGACCGGCTGCACGGTCGTCCTCAAGCCGTCCCCGGAGTCCCCGCTGGACGCGTACCTGCTGGGCGAGATCGCCCGCGAGGCCGGTCTGCCCGAGGGCGTGCTGTCCGTCCTCCCCGCCGACCGCGAGGTCGGCGAGTACCTGGTCGGCCACCCCGGTGTCGACAAGGTCTCCTTCACCGGCTCGGTCGCGGCCGGCAGGCGCGTGATGGAGGTCGCCGCCCGCAACCTCACCCGGGTCACCCTGGAACTCGGCGGCAAGTCGGCGGCGCTGGTGCTGCCGGACGCGGACGTCCAGGCGGCGGTCGCGGGCATCGTGCCGGCGGCCTGGATGAACAACGGGCAGGCCTGCGTCGCCCAGACCCGCATCCTGCTGCCGCGCGCCCGCTACGACGAGTTCGCGGACGCCTTCGCGGCGGCGGCGAGCGCCCTGAAGGTCGGTGACCCGCTGGACCCCTCGACCCAGGTCGGCCCGCTGGTCGCCCGCCGCCAGCAGCAGCGCAACCTGGACTACATCCGCATCGGCCAGGAGGAGGGCGCCAAGATCCTCACCGGCGGCGGCCGTCCGGCCGGGCTGGACCGCGGCTGGTACGTCGAACCCACCCTCTTCGGCGACGTCGACAACACGATGCGCATCGCCCGCGAGGAGATCTTCGGCCCGGTCATCTGCCTCATCCCGTACGGCGACGAGTCCGAGGCCGTGAAGATCGCCAACGACTCCGACTACGGGCTCTCCGGCAGCGTGTGGACGGCCGACACCGGGCACGGCGTCGACATCGCCCGGCAGGTCCGCACCGGCACCTACTCCGTCAACACCTTCAGCCTGGACATGCTCGGCCCGTTCGGCGGCTACAAGAACTCCGGTCTGGGCCGGGAGTTCGGCCCGGAGGGGTACGGGGAGTACCTGGAGCACAAGATGATCCACCTCCCGGCGGGGGCGTAGCCCATGGGCGACCGCTGGCACGTCGAGGTCGACCGGTCGGTGTGCATCGGCTCCGCCCAGTGCCTCCACCACGCCCCGACCGGCTTCCGCCTCGACACCGCCCGTCAGTCCCACCCCGTCGCGCCGGACACCGACGCGAGCGAGCAGATCCTGGAGGCGGCCGAGAGCTGCCCGGTGGAGGCCATCCTGATCACCCTCGTGGGGAGCGGGGAGACGGTGTTTCCGCCGGAGGAGTAGGAGCGGGCGGATGCCGCACAGCGGCCCGCCGTTGTGTGACGGGGGCCACACACGCCTCGTGTCACGGCCCGCGGGGCCTTTCTCGTCTCGGGTGCGAAAGGTTGCTTCGACGGGAGGCTGAGATGAAGGTCGTGGTGGTGGGTGCCGGTTACGCGGGGGCGTTCGCGGCGAACCGGGTGGCCAAGCGGGTGAAGGGTGCCGAGGTCACCGTGGTCAACGAGCGGCCCGAGTTCGTGGAGCGGATCCGGTTGCACCAGCAGGTCGCCGGGACCGCGGAGGCGGCCACGCCGCTCACGTCGGTGCTGCGGGCCGGGATCACGTCGCGGATCGGGACCGTGGAGAAGATCGGCGACGGACTCGTCACCCTCGCCGACGGGGAGAGCATCGGGTTCGACCACCTCTTCCTCGCCGTGGGCAGCACGGTGCGACCGCTGCCGGGCACCGTTCCGGTGGGCACCTGGGAGGGCGCGGAGCAGGCGCGGACCGCGCTCGCCGCGCTTCCGGCGGGGAACACCGTCACCGTCGTCGGCGGCGGGGCCACCGGCATCGAGACGGCGACCGAGGTGGCCGAGGCCAGGCCCGACCTGCGGGTGCGGCTCGTCGCGACGGCGGTCGCCGACTGCCTGTCGGGCCGGGCACGGCAGCGGGCCCTCGCCGCACTGCACCGGCTGGGCGTGGACGTCGTGGACGACGGGGTGGAGGAAGTGGCCGCGCAGGACGGGGGGTTCGGCGGTCTGCTGCGGCTGCGGTCGGGCCGGGAGATCGGGTCCGACCTGACCCTGTGGGCCATCGTGGCGGGCGTGCCCCCGCTCGCGGAGCGCAGCGGCCTCCAGGTCGACGAGGGAGGCCGGGTCGTCGTGGACGAGTTCCTGCGCAGCGTCAGCGATCCGCGGATCTTCGCCATCGGCGACTGCGCGGCTGTGCCCGGCGCCCGGTTCGGCTGCCAGACCGCCGCCCCGCAGGCCGGTGCCGCGGTCGAGGCCCTGGCCCGGCTGTCCGAGGGCCGCGCCCCGGAGCCGTACGCGCTGCACTATGTGGCCCGGTGCGTCAGCCTCGGCGGCAAGGACGCGGTGGCCCAGTTCACCGAGCGCGACGACACCCTCCGCGACCGGCACATCAAGGGACGCACCGCCGTGCTGTTCAAGAAGGTCGTCTACGTCGGCACGAAGTACGGCACCCGCAAGGCGGTCGGCGCCTGACCGGGGGGGTCCGCTCCTGCGGTCCGAGGAGAGAGCGGGTGGGGAGCGGCGCGCGGGTCCGAGGCCGTACGGCTGATCGAGGAGGCCTACGCGGCCTGGGACGCCCAGGACCGGCCGGTCGCGGCCGGGCTCCTGGAACGGGTGCTCGCCCACCACCCGGACGCGCCGAAGAGCCCGGTGCGGTGGTACGACGCGCTCGCCCACAAGTTCCTGCGCAACCGGGCGAAGGCGTACGAGCTGGGCCGCGAGGCCGCCGCCCGGGCCCCGCGCGGGGAGGGCGACCCGGCGTACGGGAACCTGGGCAGCGCGGCCACGATCCAGCGGGACCGGGCCACCGCGCGGCGGGCCTGGGAGCGCTTCGGCATCCCGGTGCCGGACGGGGACGGCGAGATCGACGGGCGTTTCGGCGCCGCCTGCGTACGGCTGGACACGGGCGGGGAGCGGGAGGTCGTCTGGATCGGCCGGCTCTGCCCCACCCGGGAACGTGCCGGGGAGCGCCGGGCGCCGCTTCGGCGAGGTCGTGGTGCACGACGGCGAACCGAAGGGCCGCCGGGGCGTCGGCGGCCGCGAGTACCCGGTCTTCGTCGAGCTGCTGCTCTTCGAGTCCTCCGGCCTGCCGACGTCCACGGTGACGGTGCACGCGGCCCGGGCCGCCGACGTCGAGGCGCTGACCGGCCTCTTTCGCCGGGCCCGGCCCCGGCGGGCACGGCTACGGCGCCGAGCCGGCGAGCAGCTTCGAGCCGCTGTGCGCCTGCTGCAGCGAGGGCACGGTGGAGCGGGAGCACGGCACGCACGCGGGCACCCGGCGGGTCCTGCCTGCGGCACCCGAGGCGGAAGCCCGCCGCCTGCTGGAGGAGTGGGCCGGCGGCAGCGCGGGCGGGCGGAGCTGGAGCGGGCTGGAGCCCGTCGACTAGGCTGTCGGCTTGTTGGCAAATGGTGTGAATTGAACGGTTCCGTCAGGCGTCATCCGTTCTATGCTGGTAGCAGCCTACGAGGCGAGTGAGGGAGTCCCACCGGAGTAGCCGACTTGGGCGAGACGCACACGCATCCGCCCGGGCCGACAGCGACGGTAGGGCTGAGAGGCCGGAAGGCAGCAGTCAGGCCGGACGGCGACCCCCATCACCTGATCCGGACCATGCCGGCGCAGGGAACCCGTCTCGTAGGTCTCTTCTTGCCCTCTTCAGGGTCGTCTTCCCGTTGCCCTCTTCAGGGTCTTCTTCTCGCCCTCTTCGCCCCGGGCGGTCAGCGGTGGGTGCCCCGCTCCGGCTCCGTGAGGTCGATCAGGCGGCACACCGTCTCGATGTCTATCCTCACCTGCGCGATCGAGGCCCGGCCCGACAGCCAGGTGACCAGGGCCGAGTGCCAGGTGTGCTCGATGACCCGGACCGCGGAGAGCTGCTCGGCGGTCGGGTCCGCCAGGCCCATCGCGTCCAGGATGATCGCGGTGGTCTGGCGGGAGACCTGGTCGACCTCCGGCGAGACGCTGCGGTCGGCGAAGGTGAGCGCGCGGACCATCGCGTCGGCCAGGTGCGGCTCGCGCTGCAGGGCGCGGAAGGCGCGCATCAGGGTCTCGGCGACGCGCTCGGCCGCCGTGTCGCCCGTGGGCGGCTTCTTGCGCAGGGTGCCGTGCATGTGCTCCAACTGGTCCTGCATCGTGGCGACCAGCAGATGCACCTTGGACGGGAAGTAGCGGTACAGCGTGCCCAGTGCCACCTGGGAGGACTCGGCGACCTCGCGCATCTGCACCGCGTCGAACCCGCCCCGGCTGGCCAGCTGGGCGCTGGCGTGCAGGATCCTGCGCCGCCGGGCCTCCTGCCGCTCGGTGAGAGGTGGAGAGGCCGGACGCGAGGTGCTGGCTTCCGCAGGCATGGGTTCCGTTCCGTGACAGTCGGTGAGGGTGTCGGCAGGGCTCGTGATCGGCCGGCGCGACGGGCTGCCCGCCGTGGCGCGAATCACCTGATCCACTGCTCACAGCGCCCCTACCTGCCGGTAGATTCAGAGCCTCTTGAACGATCAAGTCTGTAACTTGTTCTAGATTAGCGTCCCGTCGTAGTCTCGCGGGACAGTGCAGGCAGAAGGGGGCACGGAGTGACCGCTGAGGCCCGGGAAGCGGGTGCCGGCCAGGAACCCGCTGCCGACGGCGAGCGACCGCTCGACATCGCGCTCCTCACCTACAAGGGGAACCCGTTCTGCGGGGGCCAGGGCGTCTACGTACGGCACCTCTCGCGCGAACTGGCCCGCCTCGGCCACCGCGTCGAGGTGATCGGCTCGCAGCCGTACCCCGTCCTCGACGAGGGCTGCCCGCGCCTCACCCTCACCGAGCTGCCCAGCCTCGACCTCTACCGCCAGCCCGACCCCTTCCGCACCCCGAAGCGGGAGGAGTACCGGGACTGGGTCGACGCCCTCGAAGTGGCCACCATGTGGACCGGCGGTTTCCCCGAACCGCTGACCTTCTCGCTGCGCGCCCGCCGGCATCTGCGCGCCCGGCGCGGCGAGTTCGACGTCGTCCACGACAACCAGACCCTCGGCTACGGCCTGCTCGGCGACATCGGCGCGCCCCTGGTCACCACGATCCACCACCCGATCACCGTGGACCGGCAGCTGGAGCTGGACGCCGCCGACACCTGGCAGCGCCGCTACTCGGTGCGCCGCTGGTACGCCTTCACCCGCATGCAGAAGCGCGTCGCCCGCCGGCTGCCCTCGGTCCTCACCGTCTCCGGCAGCTCACGCCAGGAGATCGTGGACCACCTCGGTGTCCGCGGCGACCGCGTCCACGTCGTCCACATCGGCGCCGACACCGACCTGTTCGCGCCGGATCCGGCCGTGCCGGAGGTGCCGGGCCGGATCGTCACCACCTCCAGCGCCGACGTGCCGCTGAAGGGGCTGGTGTTCCTCGTGGAGGCGCTCGCCAAGGTGCGCACCGAGCACCCGGCCGCGCACCTCGTCGTCGTCGGCAAGCGCCCGCAGGAGGGCCCGGTCGCGCAGGCCGTCGAGCGGTACGGCCTCGAGGACGCCGTCGAGTTCGTCAAGGGCATCTCCGACGCCGAACTGGTCGACCTGATCCGCTCCGCCCAGGTGGCCTGCGTGCCCTCGCTGTACGAGGGCTTCTCGCTGCCCGCGGCCGAGGCCATGGCCACCGGCACCCCGCTGGTCGCCACCACCGGCGGCGCGATCCCGGAGGTCGCCGGACGCGACGGCGAGACCTGCCTGGCCGTACCGCCCGGTGACGCGGGTGCGCTGGCCGCCGGGCTCGCCCGGCTGCTGGGCGACCGCGAGCTGCGGGCGCGGCTCGGGGCGGCGGGCCGGGAGCGGGTGCTGGAGAAGTTCACCTGGGCCCGCGCCGCCGAGGGCACCGTGGCCCACTACCGCGAGGCCGTCGCCCGCTCCGCGGGCCCCGGCCGCGCCGCCCGCCCCGTGGCGGGCGACAGCCGCTCCGCGGCCCCGACCCCCGGCCGTTCCGCGGCTCCGGCAAGTGTTGCAGGCGTCTCCTCCGAAAGCAGGGCCACGTGCTGACCGTCGACTTCTCCCGGTTCCCGCTCGCCCCCGGCGACCGCGTCCTGGACCTCGGCTGCGGAGCCGGCCGGCACGCCTTCGAGTGCTACCGGCGCGGCGCCCAGGTCGTGGCCCTGGACCAGAACGGCGAGGAGATCCGCGAGGTCGCCAAGTGGTTCGCGGCGATGAAGGAGGCCGGCGAGGCACCGGAGGGCGCCACCGCCACGGCGATGGAGGGCGACGCCCTCGCCCTGCCCTTCCCCGACGACTCCTTCGACGTCGTCATCATCTCCGAGGTGATGGAGCACATCCCCGACGACAAGGGCGTGCTCGCCGAGATGGTGCGCGTGCTCAGGCCCGGCGGGCGCATCGCGATCACCGTGCCGCGCTACGGCCCCGAGAAGGTCTGCTGGACGCTGTCCGACGCCTACCACGAGGTCGAGGGCGGCCACATCCGCATCTACAAGGCGGACGAGTTGGTCGCGAAGGTCCGCGAGGCGGGCCTGAAGCCGTACGGCACCCACCACGCGCACGCGCTGCACTCGCCGTACTGGTGGCTGAAGTGCGCGTTCGGCGTCGACAACGACAAGGCGCTGCCGGTGCGGGCGTACCACAAGCTGCTGGTCTGGGACATCATGAAGAAGCCGCTCGCCACCCGGGTCGCCGAGCAGGCGCTGAACCCGCTGATCGGCAAGAGCTTCGTGGTGTACGCGACCAAGCCGCACCTGCCGCGTCTCGACGACACCGAGACCGGGGTCGGCACCGGAGCCGGGACCGAGACCTCCGAGGCGGCCGGCCGGTGACCACTCCCCGGACAGAACACCTGGTCCTGCCCGGGGTCCTCACCGCCGAGCAGGCCGCCGCGACCGTCGCCGGCATCCTCGCCGTGCAGCGGGAGGACGGGGCGATCCCGTGGTTCCGCGGGCACCACCTCGACCCGTGGGACCACACCGAGGCCGCCATGGCCCTGGACGCGGCCGGTGAGCACGAGGCCGCCGAGCGGGCGTACAGCTGGCTCGCCCGGCACCAGAACGAGGACGGCTCCTGGTACGCCGCCTACGCCGACGGCGCCCACGACGACGTCACCGACCGGGCCCGCGAGTCCAACTTCGTCGCCTACATAGCCGTCGGTGTCTGGCACCACTACCTGTCCACGGGCGACGACACGTTCCTGGACCGGATGTGGCCGACCGTCTACGCGGCCGTCGAGTGGGTGCTGCGGCTCCAGCGGCCCGGCGGGCAGATCGGCTGGCGCCGCGAGGACGACGGCACGCCGACGGCGGACGCCCTGCTCACCGGCAGCTCCTCCATCCACCACGCCCTGCGCTGCGCGCTCGCCATCGCCGAGCAGCGGGAGGAACCGCAGCCGGACTGGGAGTTGGCGGCCGGGGCGCTGCGGCACGCGATCCGCCGCCACCCCGAGCGCTTCCTGGACAAGAACCGCTACTCGATGGACTGGTACTACCCGGTCCTCGGCGGGGCGCTGACGGGCGCGGAGGCCAAGGCCCGCATCGAGGAGTCCTGGGACCGCTTCGTCGTCCCCGGCCTCGGCGTCCGCTGCGTGGTGCCCAACCCGTGGGTGACCGGCGGCGAGTCCGCCGAACTCGCGCTCGCCCTGTGGGCGGTGGGCGAGTCCGACCGGGCCCTGGAGATCCTCCAGTCCATCCAGCACCTGCGGGACCCGGACAGCGGCCTGTACTGGACGGGCTACGTCTTCGACGACGACGCCGTCTGGCCCCGCGAGCTGACCACCTGGACGGCGGGTTCCCTCCTCCTGGCCGTGGCCGCACTGGGCGGCCACGAGGCCACGTGCGCGGTCTTCGGCGGCGAACACCTGCCGGCGGGCCTGGACCCGGACTGCTGCGGCTGATCCGCGCCGCTCAGTGCCGGTGCATCCGGTTGGCTATGGCGTGGCCGACGAAGAGGTAGACGACGGCGGCGAGGCCGTAGCCGGCGACGACCCGGGCCCAGGCCTCGTCGAACGTGAAGAGGTCGTGGGACCAGCCGGCCAGCCAGGAGGCCGCGTCATGGACGAACTGGATCAGGCTGTTGGCCCGGTTGGCGTCCAACAGGTACATCAGGATCCACAGGCCGAGGATCAGCGCCATGATGTCGGCGACGACCGCGATCACCGTACCGGCCTGATTCGCGCCGTTGCGATATCGAGGGGACATACCTTTCGGATTGCCGGGCCGGGGCCGGTGAAACCAGGGCAGGACCCGGACGCGTCCCGGACGCCACCCGGACGGCGTCCCCCGGGTGGCGTACCCGGCCGGTCCGGGTGAAGCTGCCGGAGGAAGCAGACCGCTCGGGGAGGACACGTTCGGAGGACCTCGTGCCCGTACCGATACGGCGCCTCATCGTGGCGCTCACCCTGTGCTGTTCCCTGGTGGCCGGTGCCACGGCGTGCGGCGGTGAGCAGGCGAGCAGCACCAAGACCAGCACGAAGAGCAGTGCGCAGCAGGCCGGGGAGGCGCGGGCCGAGCCCGCCGCCGACACCCCCAGCCCGACCACGTCCGCGGAGAAGCGCAAGTTCGCCAAGACGCGCTTCGTGGTGGACGCGGGCCTCGCCGCCGGCGCGACCTACCAGTGGATCGTGAAGCCGTGGAAGGCCGGCAAGTTCAAGAAGGGCGCCAAGGGCCGCAAGGTGGCCCTGGTCAAGGCCGCCCTGGCCGGCGCCTTCGCCTACAACCGGCTCAAGGCGGCCCAGAAGAACGCCAAGGCCGATCCGACCCTCTCCAAGGCACTCGCGCCCCTCACCAGTGGCATCGAGGCCCTGAAGAACCTGCCGTCCAAGCTCCGCAAGGGCGACGAGAACGCGGCGAGTTCCTTCAACGACGTCATCGGCCAGGTCAAGGACGCGGGGAAGAGCGCCGGCGCCCCGGTCAAGGACAAGGTGCCGTCCACCTCCCAGCTGACCAAGGGCTAGGAGTTCAGTTCGGCCAGCACCCGCAGGCTGTGCGGGTCCGGTGACAGGGCCAGCAGGTCCGTCACCGGGCCCGCGCGCCACAACTCCAGTCGCTCGGCGATGCGTTCACGGGGGCCGACGAGGGAGATCTCGTCGGCGAAGGCGTCCGGCACGGCCAGCACGGCCTCCTCCCGCCGCCCGGCGAGGAACAGCTCCTGGATCCGCCGGGCCTCGGCCGCGTACCCCATGCGGGCCATCAGGTCGGCGTGGAAGTTGCGGGCCGCGTGCCCCATCCCGCCGATGTAGAAGCCGAGCATGGCCTTCACGGGCAGCAGCCCCTCGGCCACGTCGTCACACACCTTCACCCGGGCCATCGGCGCCACCATGAACCCCTCCGGCAACGTCCGCACCGCGTCGCCGTACACCTCCGGCCGGCTCGGCGCCCAGTACAGCGGGAGCCAGCCGTCGGCGATCCGGGCCGTCTGGGCGACCATCCGGGGGCCCTCGGCACCCAGCAGGACGGGGAGGTCGCCGCGCAGGGGATGCGTGATCGGCTTGAGCGGCTTGCCGAGCCCGGTGCCGTCCGGGCCCCGGTAGGGGAGGGGGTGGAACCGCCCGTCCACCTCCACCGGCGCCTCCCGCCGCAGCACCTGCCGCACGGTGTCCACGTACTCCCGGGTCGCGGTCAGCGGCGACCCCGGGAACGGGCGGCCGTACCAGCCCTCCACCACCTGCGGGCCGGAGAGTCCGAGCCCGAGCAGCACCCGCCCGCCGGAGAGGTGGTCCAGGGTGAGCGCGTGCATCGCGGTGGCGGCCGGTGAGCGGGCGGCCATCTGCGCAACAGCCGTACCCAGACGGATCGTCGAGGTCCGCGCGGCGATCCAGGTCAGCGGCGTGAAGGCGTCCGAGCCCCAGGACTCCGCCGTCCACACCGAGTCGTACCCGAGTCGCTCCGCCTCCCGGGCGAGCGGCACGTGACGGGCGTCGGGACCGCGCCCCCAGTACCCGAGTGCGAGACCGAGCCGCATGCTGCACCTGCCTCCTGACGCATCGTCAGACACCAGCGGTGCAGGCGACTGTACGACAACGGCCCCCCGCCCGGAAGGGCGAGGGGCCGCCGGTGCTCGGCGCCGGGCTCAGCCGCGCTGGATGCCGGAGGTGTCCTGGAGCACCCCACGACGGCCGTCCTGGGTCTGCGCGACCAGGGCGGTACCGCGCTGCTCGACCGCCAGGTACCAGGTACCCGGGGCCAGTTCGGCGATCGGCGTCTGGGAGCCGTCCTCCGGGAACAGCGGACGGGGCACCGGCACGGCGAACCAGTACGGCGAGAAGTCCGCGACCGGGGCCTGTGCCGCCGGGGCACCCGGAGCGGGCGCCTGGGCGGCCGCCGGCTGCTGGCCGAACGGCTGGCCCGGCTGCGGCTGCGCACCGTACGGCTGCTGCGGCTGGGCACCCGGGTAGCCGTACCCACCGGGCGGCTGGGCGCCGTAGGGCTGCGGGGCGACCGGCTTGGGGGCGGGGACCAGGGGGGCCTGGAGGGCGGGCACCAGGGGGGTGGCGACGGCGGCGCCGGACAGCACGAGAGCGGCGATGAACCCGAGGACGAGACCGGCGCCGGCGTCGACGTGGTCGAGGTCGATCATCGTCCACAGCAGGAACCAGGCGGCCATGACGGCGAACGCGGTACCGACTGCGCCGAGGTCGAGTCCGGCGACCTTCCGCGGCTGCGGCAGGGAGCGGTTGACGACGATGAGGACGGCACCGATCACCGCACCCATGTAGATGCCCAGGCCGACGCCGAGGGAGTCCCACGCGTTCTGGCTGTACTCGCCGTAGCCGGAGGACAGGCTGGTGAAGTCGAGGAACGACGCGATGAACAGCACCACCGCTGCTCCGATCACCACGCCGTCGCCTCTAGTGAGGGAGCGGATATTCACTTCAGGTCCTTCGTGAGTCGTCTCGTCGTCGGTAGACACTACCGTCCGCAAGATCCGGCTGTCCGGCCGGTTCCGCCCGGCGGTCAGGACCGACGCAGGAAACTCACGATTCCCCCAGAGATCCCCTGCGCGGCCTTCTGCCGCCAGGCTCCGCTGGTCAGCAGTGCCGCGTCCTTGCTATCGCGCATGTTGCCGCACTCGATGAACACCTTGGGAACCGTTGACAGATTGAGACCGCCCAAGTCCGTGCGCGTGACGAGACCGGTACCTTCGCCCAGGTAGTTGGAGGGCGGTTCGCCGGTCTCGCGGAGGAATGTGCCCGCGATGCGCACCCCGAGGTCGTGGGACGGGCCGACGACGGGACGGGTGTCGGCGGCACCCGCGTGCACGGATCCCGGCAGGATGACGTGGAAGCCGCGGTTTCCGGGGGCGGAGCCGTCGGCGTGGATCGAGACGGCCGCGTCCGCGCGCGCGGTGTTGCCGATCCGGGCCCGCTCGTCCACGCACGGCCCCCAGGCCGGGCTGTCCCCGTCACGGGTCAGCTTCACCGTCGCGCCCTGCCGTTCCAGGAGCGCGCGCAGCCGGTGGGCGACGTCGAGGCTGAACCGCGCCTCGGTGTAGCCGTCGTCGGTGGACGTCCCGGTGGTGTCGCACTCCTTGTGGTTCGTTCCGATGTCCACCTGGCGGTTGATCTCGGCCGTGTGGCGGAAGTTGCCCGGGTTGTGTCCCGGGTCGATCACGACGACCTTGCCCTTGAGCGGGCCGGTGCCGTCCGGCCGGGGCGAGGGGGTGCCGGACACCTTGCCGTCGTCACCGGGAGAGGCGGCCGGGGAGCGGGTCGAGGAGGCGGTTCCGGGCGCGGGGGACAGCGGGGAGCCGCTGGAGGCCGGCGCGGGGGAGGCCGTACGGACCTCGGCGCCGGAACCGCCGCCGCCCACCTCCTCGTACACCAGCCAGCCGAGCAGCGCGCCGGGCACCAGCGCGGCGAGCGCCACGGTCAGCGGGCCACGGCGGCTCCGGCGCTGCTGCGGGGGATCGAAGTCCGGTCCTGTGTACGACACGTCTGCGACTCTAACCGGGGCCTCAGATCCCCGCTCCCGTTCGCCGCAGGACACGCAGCGAGCCGGTCGCCGAGACCTCCGTGAACGCCCCGGAAGCAAGGGCCCGCAGGTACACCCGGTACGGCGCCTGGCCCGTGAACTCGTCCTCCGGATGGGGGAAGACGTCGTGGATGACGAGCAGCCCGCCCTCGGCCACGTGCGGCGCCCAGCCCTCGTAGTCGGCGCCGGCGTGCTCGTCGGTGTGGCCGCCGTCGATGAACACGAACCCGAGCGGGGAGTTCCACACCGCCGCGATCTGCGGGGAGCGGCCGACGAGAGCGACCACGTGCTCCTCCAGGCCCGCCCTGTACAGCGTGCGCCGGAAGGCGGGGAGCGTGTCCATCAGGCCGATCTCGGGGTCGACCGTCTCCGGGTCGTGGTAGTCCCAGCCGGGCTGCTGCTCCTCGCTGCCCCGGTGATGGTCGACGGTCAGCGCGGTGACCCCGGCCGTGCGGGCGGCGTCGGCCAGCAGGATCGTGGAGCGCCCGCAGTAGGTCCCGACCTCCAGCAACGGCAGTCCGAGCCGCCCGGCGGCGACGGCCGCGTCGTGGAGCGCCAGCCCCTCGTCGACGGGCATGAACCCCTTCGCCGCCTCGAACGCGGCCAGGATCTCGGGCTGGGGAGCGGCGGGCATGGGGCGCCTTTCGGTCGTACGGCAATCAGGGCGCCCATGCTGCCGCACCCCCGGTCACACGCGTGACCGGGGGTGCGTGCGGCGCCCCGGAGGAGCCCGGGGCCGTGTCCGGCGTGCGGGTCCGCCGTGTGGGCGCGCTCGGCCAGGACGGTGCCGCAGCCGCCGGAGGACAGGGCGAGGGGACCCGTCAGGCGGTCACGGACTCCCCGGGCAGTGAAAGGTCCAGATCGACGGCCTGCTCCTCACCGGAGTGGCTGGCCGAGGAGGCCGACGGACCGTGTCCGGCGGCCCGTGCGGCCAGCACGTACGCCCCCTGCGCCGGCACGGCCAGCGCGTAGCCGCCGTCCTCGCCGGAGACCGTCGCACCGGCCTGCCGTCCCCGCCGGTCGATCAGGGTGACCTTGGCCCGGGCGACGGGCGCGCCGCCGGCGTCGAGGACCCGTCCCCGGAACCCCCGCAGCACCTCCTCGGCCCGCTCCAGGTTGGCCTCCTCCTCGCTGCTCGCCCGCAGCTGCGTGTGCTGCGGAACCGGCCGTGCGGCCTTCGGCAGGAAGAACGCCAGGAGCAGGCCCACGGCGACCGCGGCGGTGGCGATGAGGAAGGAGACCCGGAAACCGTGCATGGTCGGCACCGCGACGCCGCCCACGTCGTTCGCGGTGTTGGCCAGCACCATCCCGATGACGGCGCTGGACACCGACGTACCGATGGACCGCATCAGGGTGTTCAGACCGTTGGCCGCGCCGGTCTCCGAGGCGGGGACGGCGCCGACGATCAGCGCGGGGAGCGAGGAGTAGGCGAGGCCGATGCCGGCGCCCAGGATCACGGAGGTGACGACCGTCTGCCAGGCCGCGTCCATCAGGCCGAGTCCGCCGCCGTAGCCGATCGCGATGACCATCAGGCCGGTGATCAGGGTGACCTTGGGGCCGTAGCGGGCGGACAGGCGGGCGTAGACCGGGGCGGTGAACATCATCGTCAGGCCCAGCGGGGCCACGCACAGGCCGGCGACCACCATGGACTGGCCGAGGCCGTAGCCGGTGGCGGTGGGCAGCTGGAGCAGCTGGGGCAGGACGAGGGAGACGACGTAGAAGCTGACGCCGACCATGATCGAGGCGAGGTTGGTGAGCAGCACCTCGCGGCGGGCGGTGGTGCGCAGGTCGACCAGGGGGGCCGGGATGCGCAGCTCGTAGACGCCCCAGAGCAGCAGGACGGCGAGGGACGCGGCGAACAGGCCGAGCGTCGTGCCCGACGACCAGCCCCAGTCGCTGCCCTTGGTGATCGGCAGCAGGAGCAGCACCAGGCCGGTGGACAGGCCCAGCGCGCCGAGCAGGTCGAAGGTGCCCTGGGCGCGCATCGGGGACTCCGGTACGGCCAGGAGGGTGAGGACGATGGCGAGCGCGCCGAGGCCGGCGGCGCCGTAGAACAGGGCGTGCCAGTCGGCGTGCTGCGCGACGAGGGCGGCGGCGGGCAGGGCGAGGCCGCCGCCGACGCCGATCGAGGAACTCATCAGGGCCATGGCCGAGCCGAGTCGCTCGCGGGGCAGCATGTCGCGCATCAGGCCGATGCCGAGCGGGATCGCGCCCATGGCGAAGCCCTGCAGGGTACGGCCCACGATCATGAGGATCAGCTGGCTGGTGACCGCGCTGACCAGGGCGCCGACCACCATCACGGCGAGGCTGAGGACCAGCATGCGGCGCTTGCCGTAGAGGTCGCCGAGCCGGCCCATGATCGGGGTGGCCACGGCACCGGACAGCAGGGTCGAGGTGAGGACCCAGGTGGCGTTGCTGGGGGCGGTGTCCAGAAGCTGCGGCAGGTCCTTGATGACCGGCACGAGCAGCGTCTGCATCACCGCGACCACGATGCCCGCGAACGCGAGCACGGGGACCACGGCGCCGCCCGCTCTCCGGGTGGGCTGGTCGGTCGTCGTGTCTGGCATGGGGTGAGGCCTTCCGCGTGTCATAAGTGCCGGGTAAACCTCGTATGCACAGGCAACTATTCCGTTGCTTCGGGCCTCTAATGAAATCTTGACCGTTTCATGGGTTACTGACTCGGCGTCATGGCTGCGGAGGCCGGGTCCGGGGGGTGCTGGTCCGCGGAGGCCGGGGCCGGGGGTGCTGGTCCGCGGGGGGCTGGTCCGCGGGTCCACGAGGGTCGGGTCCGCCGGGAAAAATCTCCGTGCGGACCGGGGCAACGGTTCGGGCGGTCCATGGACTCCTTCAGACATCTAGGAGGTGCCCATGGGGGACGGGAAGCAGACTCGGAACGAGGAGTTCCAGAGCTTCGTGGTCGGCCGCTGGCCGCGGTTGATGCGCACGGCATTTCTCCTCACGGGGGAGCAGCACGCCGCCGAGGACCTGGTCCAGTCGACGCTCGAGCAGGTCTATGTGGCCTGGCGGCGGGTCGGCGGCGCGGACGACCCGGAGGCCTACGTACGGCGCGTGATGATCAACGCGCACGCGCGGAGACACCGCCGGAGGCTCAGGGAGTTCCTGGCGCCGAAGGACGACTCCGGCCTGGCGCGCGAGGTGGCCGACACCGGCGACCGGATCGCCCAGGCCGACGACCGAAGTGCCCTGCTCAAGGCGCTCGCGCAACTGCCCGCCCGGCAGCGGGAGGCGGTCGTGCTGCGCTACTGGGAGGACCTGACGGAGACACAGGTGGCGGAGGCGATGGGCTGCTCGGTCGGCACGGTGAAGAGCAACGCGGCCAAGGGGATCGCGAAACTCCGCGCCATACCGGGACTGGCCGACATGGTGCCGCACGGAGGGCGGAAGTGATGAGCGCGGACCGGGAGAACCACGACATGACACAGACGGACATCGCCCTCCTGCTCGCGGACGCGGCGGACGGGGTCGAGATCGGTATAGCCCCCGTCCAGGCCGTCGTCCGCGGCGGCCGGCGCCGCAAGGCGCGACGCTGGGCGGTGGCGGCGGCCACGTCCCTGGTGCTGGCGGGTTCGACGGGGGCCACGCTGGCCTTCGCCGGGCTGCCAGGAGAGCGTGCCGACCGCGGGACGCCGGTCGCGTCCCGCCCGGCGTCCGCCGAGGAGAGGCATGTGTACGCCCCGCAGCGGACGGAGCTGGCGCGGGGGACCGAACACGGCAAGGAGTGGCGGGTCTGGGTCGAGGTGTGGGGCGCGCCGCGTGACGCTCGGGAGGCGTACCGGCAGTTCGACGCCATGAAGCGGGTGGGCGTGCAACCGGCGGTGGACAAGGCCGCCGACCTGGTCGGCAAGACGTCGTACTTCTCGATGCGGTCCTACGGCGACGGCCGTGCCCTGGTGGTCATGTTCGACACGCACCGGAGAATCGACCGCCTGACGGGCACCGACCTGCAGGCCGCCGCCGTCAGCCTGGAGAAGGTCAGCGCCACGGCCCCCGAACGGCTGGTGGTCGGGCGTGTGGGGAAGAGCAGCCGGGAGGTCACCTGCCGCTGGAAGGACGGCGGATCCACCGTGGCCCGGCTGGAGGGTCCCGCGTCCGCCGGCCATGACGGCACCTCGCTGATCCGCCCGGTGGCCGGCTATCCGGGAGGGAACTGGTTCGTGTGCGTCGCCCCCGAGGGCACGGCCTACAAGGACGTCGAGGTGACCAGGTGACCCGCCGACGGGGCGGTGCCGCTCACAGCCAGCCCTGCTGCCGGGCCTCCCGCACCGCCTCGGCCCGGTTGCGGGTGCCGGTCTTGCCGATCGCGGAGGAGAGGTAGTTGCGGACGGTCGACTCGGACAGGTGCAGCCTGCCGGCGATGTCCGCGACGGTCGCCCCGTCCACCGAGGCCTGCAGCACCTCGCACTCGCGGGCCGTCAGCGGACTGGGCCCGGCGCTGAGCGCGGCGGCGGCCAGCGCCGGATCGACCACGGTCTCCCCGGTGAGCACCCGCCGGATCGCCGCGGCCAGCTCCTCCACCGGCCCGTCCTTGACGAGGAAGCCGGCCGCTCCGGCCTCCATGGCGCGGCGCAGATAGCCGGGGCGGCCGAAGGTGGTGAGGATCAGCACCCGGCAGTCGGGCGCCTGGTCCCGCAGCTCGGCCGCCGCGTCGAGGCCGCTCATGCCCGGCAGTTCGATGTCCAGCAGGGCCACGTCCGGGCGGTGGGCGAGCACGGCGTCCACGATGCCGCTGCCCTCGCCCAGCTGGGCCACGACCTGGATGTCCCCCTCCATGCCGAGCAGCAGGGCGAGAGCGCCGCGCATCATGCCCTGGTCCTCGGCGAGCAGCACCCGGATGCACTTCGCGGGCCGGCGGTCCCGGGGCATCTCGTTCATGGGGCCAGCGTACGGCGGGGCCGCGGGAGCGGGCCTCCTCAGGCGCTGGGCGCCATGCGGTAATTGCCTACCGTTGGGGCCGGGAAGAGCGGAGACTCGGTCCCATGGCCGACATGGGGGCGTTCCGGGAGGCGGTCACCGCGTGGGCGGCCGGTGGCTCCGGCGAGCCCGCGCGGGAGCTGGCGGGGCGGCTGTCCGTCCGCGCGGCCGTGCTGCTCGAAGGGCTGAGCGACGCGGCGGCGGTGGACGCGCTCGCCGCGAGCCGGGACCGGGACCTGGCGGCCGAAGGGGTCTGTGTGCTGCCGATGGGCGGGGCGATGAACGTCGGTCGCTTCGCGGGCCTCCTGGGACCGTCCGGGCTGGGGCTGCGCCTCACGGGGCTGTGCGACGAGCGGGAGCGCGGCTACTACGCCCGAGGCTGGGAGCGGGCCGGTGCGGCACCGCACGGGTTCTTCGTCTGTGCGGCGGACCTGGAGGACGAGCTGATCCGCGCGCTCGGCGTGCCCCGGGTGCGGGAGCTGGTCCGGGCGGAGGGGGAACTGCGGGCCCTGCGCACCTTTCTGCGCCAGCCCGCGCAGCAGGGCCGCGGCGCGGAGCAGCAGGTGCGGCGCTTCCTCGGCACGAGGAAGGGGCGGAAGATCCGCTACGGCCGCGTCCTCGTCGAGGCGCTCGACCCCGACCGCGTCCCCGCTCCGCTCGACGGCCTGATGGGCTGCCTGTAAAGACTCGGCATGGTCCGACGCGGCGGGGGTTGACGGCACTCGGCGAGGCCCAAACAATCGCCCCTGCGTTTCTCGCAATTCCCGTCTCATTCCGCAGGTGAATGAGTTCGGTATGTCGGCCGAACGATGTTCGGGATATCGGACAACGCCTGCCCGTGGCGACAGGCCCACCCACGACGACACGCCCCACGACGACACGCCCCACGACGACACGCCCCACGACGACACGCCCCACGACGACACGCCCCACGACGACACGCCGGTCCGACGACACGCCCCGCTCCCCGACGACGAACCTCGCCCCACGACGAACCCGAGGTGCCCACCGTGCTGTTGAGAACCCCCCGCGCACTCCTGTCCCTCCTCGCCGTCTGCGTCACCCTCGCCGCGCTGTTCCTCGGCGCCGGCGCACCCCCGGCAGCCGCCGCGGGCTCGCTGCCCTGTGACCTCTACGCCGCCGCCGGCACGCCCTGTGTCGCCGCGCACAGCCTGGCCCGGGCGCTGTACACGTCGTACAACGGGCCGCTGTACCAGGTGCAGCGCGCCAAGGACGGGGCGAGGACGAACATCGGTCCGCTGTCCGCCGGCGGGTACGCCAACGCCGCCGCGCAGGACTCCTTCTGCTCCGGCACGACCTGCGTCGTCACCGAGATCTACGACCAGTCACCGCGCCACAACGACCTCACGATCGAGGGCGCCGGCGGGGCCGGGGCGGCCGATGTGGGGGCGCCCGCGGACGCCCTGCCGGTGACCGCCGGCGGCCACCAGGTCTACGGCCTGGAGATCTCCGCCGGCATGGGCTACCGGGACAACTCCACCTCGGGCGTGGCCGTGAACGGGCAGGCCGAGGGAATGTACATGGTGACCTCGGGCACGCACGTCAACAACCGCTGCTGCTTCGACTACGGCAACGCCGAGACCAACAACATGGACACCGGCAACGGTCACATGGACGCCATCAACTTCGGCACCGAGTGCTGGTTCTCACCCTGCTACGGACAGGGGCCGTGGGTCCAGGCCGACCTGGAGAACGGGCTGTTCCAGTCCGACGCCGGCTACAGCAGGAACACCGCCGATACCGGGACCGGGCCGCTTCCTTTCGTCACCGCGCTGCTCAAGAACAACGGCCGGAACCATTTCGCGCTGAAATACGCGAACGCCCGGTCGGGCGGGCTGACGACCACCTATTCCGGGGGTGAGCCCACCGCGGGCGGTTACTCGCCGATGCACCAGGAGGGCGCGATCGTCCTCGGTACCGGCGGCGACAACAGCAACGGTTCCATCGGCTCCTTCTTCGAGGGCGTGATGACCGCCGGCATCCCCACCGACGCCGCCGACGACGCCGTCCAGGCCAACATCGTCTCCGTCGGCTACGGCGGCCCGACCGGCAGCACCGGCACGCTCGGCCCCGGCTCGGAGATCTCCCTGCGCGCCACGACGTCCTGCTGCACCGGCGACTACGTCCGCCACCAGAACGACGCGGCCGTCATCTCCACGGTGACGTCGAGCAGTTCGTCCCTGGACAAGAACGACGCCACCTGGATCGTCCGGCGCGGGCTCGCCGACGGCTCCTGCGTCTCCTTCGAGTCCCGGAGCTACCCCGGCGACTTCCTGCGCCACTACGACTACCGGGTCCGCCGGCAGCCCATGGACGGCACCGCGCAGTTCCGGGCCGACGCCACCTTCTGCCCGCAGACCGGCAGGAACGGCACCGGCGCCTCGTTCGCGTCGTACAACTACCCGACGAGGTACCTGCGTCACTACGACCACACCCTCTACATGGCGAGCGACGGCGGAAGCAACGCCTTCGACAGCGCCGCCTCCTGGACGGACGACGTCAGCTGGGCGGTCACAGCGCCCTGGGCGCCGTAGCCGCCGACGGCACCGGCCCGTCACCGCCGGCCGGGAGGTCGGCAGTGACGGTGAAGCCGCCGCGCGGCGCCGGGCCGGCGGTCAGGGAGCCGCCCGCCGCCGCGAGGCGCTCGGCCAGCCCCTTCAGCCCGGTACCGCCCACGCCCCCGCCGGTGAAGGCGCCCGTGCCGGTACCCGTGCCCGTGCCGTCGTCCGAGACCGTCAGCCGGACCCGCTCGGCGGCCCCCGTCACGGTGATCTCGCAGCGGCTCGCGCGGCTGTGCCGGACGACGTTGGTGACCGCCTCGCGCACCACCCAGCCGAGCAGCGCCTCGGTCTGCGGGTCGAGCGGTGCCCCGGACTGGCGGACCACCACCCGCACGCTCGCCGCGTTCAGCGCCGACCGGGCCCGGGTCAGCTCGGTGGCCAGGCTGCCCTCCCGGTAGCCGGTCACCGCCTCCCGGATCTCGGTGAGCGCCTGCCGCCCCACCGACTCGATGTCCGAGATCTGTGCCAGCGCCGCGTCCATGTCGCGGGGAGCCAGCCGGCGGGCCGCCTCCGACTTCACCACGACCACCGACAGCGTGTGCCCGAGCAGATCGTGCAGATCCCGGGAGAACCGCAGCCGCTCCTGCTCCACCGCGCGCCGGGCCAGCTCCTCGCGGGCGGCCCGCAGCTCCCGTACCGCCTCGGACAGACTGAGGATCGCGGCGGTCACCATGGCGGAGATGAAGGTGCCGTAGCCGATGCTGGACGCGTCCTCCCAGCCGTCCTGGACGGCGGCGACGGCACCGGCGTACACCGCGAGAACGATGCCGGTGCGGCCCAGCCACGGTCCGCGCAGGACGGCGCCGGCGGCCAGGCCGAGCAGCGGGAAGAACATCAGCCAGCTGCCGCCGTAGCCGAGGGCCAGGCCCGTGGTCAGCAGGCCCATCAGGCCCAGCGCCACCCGGGTGGACGCCGCCTCCCGCTTGGCCCGGTCGAAGGCGCGGAAGGAGACGTAGACGTAGAGCGAGTTGAAGGCCAGCAGGCCCAGGCCGCCGATCCACGGGTTCGGGGTCCGGCCCTGGAGCAGGTTGGAGAAGGAGCCCATGCCCATCAGCAGCCAGGGCAGCAGGGCGAAGCCGGTGGGCGGTGGGCCCGGATCGTGCACGGTGGTGCCGCTCCGCCGGGCCGCCTTGGCACGCCGCATCTCCGCCCGCCACTCCAGCCGTTCCGCCTGCAAGGCCGCCAGTCGGCAGCGCGGTCTCCGCCACCACGTCATCTCGGTGTCCCCCGTTCGAAGCCTTCGTCTCTCCCCGCCCGGTCGCGGCGGGGCAGCACAGCGTACGGATCGAACGGTACGGAACGGGGCCCGGCCCCGGCAGAGACGCATGTGGGGAGTCCCGCAGTACATTCGTCCCGAACTGACAGAGTGTCAGGAGTCTTCACAACTGTGGAGCGCTCGGCTATACAGAGGGCGCCGGACTGGAACGCGTTCTAGGTCCGCTCGTGGACGACCTCGGTGCGGCCGACGGTGCGGACGTCCGCACCGAGGTCTTGAGACCCGTCAGGAGCCCCATGCCCATCGACGCAGCCCAGGCACTCGCCGCCGAGCCCCGGTCGGGAGAGATCTCCTGGACGCGCAAGGACGTCCTGCTCTACCACCTCGGCATCGGCGCGGGCGTCCCCGCCACCGACCCCGACGAACTGCGCTACACCCTGGAGTCCCGGCTGCACGTCCTGCCGAGCTTCGCCACCGTCGCGGGCGCCGGCTCGCCCGGGGTGATCAGCGGACTGTCCATGCCGGGCGTCGACGTCGATCTCGCCAAGGTCCTGCACGGCGGCCAGACACTCACCCTGCACCGCCCCCTCCCGGCCGAGGGCACCGCCACCGCGACCCACCGCGTCGCCGCCGTGTACGACAAGGGCAAGGCCGCCATCCTCGTCCTGCGCACGGACGTCACCGACGCCGACGGCCCGTTGTGGACCGACGACGCGCAGATCTTCGTACGGGGAGAGGGCGGCTGGGGCGGCGACCGGGGGCCGTCCGCCCGTCCGGAACCGCCCGCCGGGGAGCCGGACCGGGTCGTCGAGCGGCGCCTGCGCGAGGACCAGGCGCTGCTCTACCGCCTGTCCGGCGACTGGAACCCCCTGCACGCCGACCCCGAGTTCGCCAAGCCCGCCGGCTTTGAACGCCCCATCCTGCACGGCCTGTGCACCTACGGGGTCACGCTCAAGGCGGTCGTGGACACCCTGCTCGGCGGCGATGTGAGCCGGGTGCGGTCGTACACCACGCGGTTCGCCGGGGTCGTGTACCCGGGGGAGACCCTGCGGATCCGCATGTGGGGCTTCGAAGGCTCCGTGCGGATCGCCGTGAGCGCCGTCGAACGCGACGACGCGCCCGTCCTCGCCGACACCGTCGTCCAGCATTCCTGAGAGACCGCGAGGGGAGCCGCACCATGCGCGCAGCCGTACTGCACGAGATCGGCCAGGAGAAGCTGGAGGTCCTCGACGACGTCGAGGCGGTGGGCTCCGGTCCCGGCAAGGTCAGGGTCCGGGTGCGCGCCACCGGGCTGTGCCACTCCGACCTGTCCGCGATGAACGGGGTGCTGCCCCAGCCGGCTCCCTTCGTGCCCGGGCACGAGGGCGCCGGGGAGATCCTGGAGGTGGGGGACGGTGTACGGCACCTGAAGCCGGGGGACCGGGTCGTGCTGTGCTGGCTGCCGGCCTGCGGCGCCTGTCCGTCGTGCCGGCGCGGGCAGACCCGGCTCTGCCTGGCCGGGTTCATGAACGCGGGCACCCCCAACTTCCGGCGCCCCGGCGGCGACCTGTTCGGCTTCGCGGGCACCGGGACCTTCGCCGAGGAGGTCGTCGTCGACGCCGGCTGCGCCGTGCCGATCCCCGAGGACGTGCCCTTCGACATCGCCGCCCTGATCGGCTGCGGAGTGACCACCGGACTCGGTGCCGCGCTCAACACCGCCGACGTGGCGGCCGGTTCGTCGGTCGCCGTCATCGGGTGCGGGGGCGTGGGCATCTCCGCCGTACAGGGGGCGCGGCTGAAGGGCGCCGCCGAGATCGTCGCCGTCGACCCGGTCGCCTCCCGGCGCGAGTCCGCCCTGAAGTTCGGTGCGACCAGGGCCGTCTCACCGGAGGAGCTGGCCGACGCCAGGCAGCGGGTCACCGGCGGCGAGGGATTCGACTACGTCTTCGAGGTCGTCGGCAGGTCCGCCACCGCCCGCACCGCCTACGAGAACACCCGGCGCGGCGGCACCCTCGTCGTGGTCGGCGCCGGCGCCATGGACGACTTCCTCCGGCTCAACATGTTCGAGCTGTTCTTCGACGAGAAGCGCATCCTGCCGTCCCTGTACGGCGGCGGCGACGTGCTGCGCTCCTACGCGCGCACGATCGCCCTGTGGCGGGCGGGCCGCGTCGACCTGGCGGGCCTGATCACCCACCGGGTGCCGCTCGCGGAGATCAACGAGGCACTGGACCAGATGCGCACCGGGACCGCCCTGCGCACCTGCATCGAGATCTGAGGAAGCCGGCCGATGTCACTGCCACTCGAGGGACTCTCCGCGATCGTCACCGGAGCCGGGCGCGGCCTGGGCCGGGCCGAGGCGCTGGAACTCGCCCGGCTCGGCGCGGCCGTCGTCGTCAACGACTACGGGCGACCCGGCCGGGACGGCTCGGGCGCGGCGTCGGCGGGCCCCGCCGAGCAGGTCGTCGAGGAGATCCGTGGGGCCGGCGGCACCGCCGTACCGCACACCGGGGACGTCGCGGACTTCCGGCAGGCCGGCGAGCTGGTCGGGCTGGCGGCCCGGGAGTTCGGCAAGCTGGACATCCTCGTCAACAACGCCGGCATCCTGCGTGACCGCATGGTCTTCTCCATGACGGAGGACGAGTGGGACTCCGTGATCCGCGTCCACCTCAAAGGTCACTTCAACACCACCCGCTTCGCCGCCGCGCACTGGCGGGAGCGGTCCAAGGCGGCCGGGGCGGCGGTGTACGGGCGGATCGTGAACACCTCCTCGGAGGCCTTCGTGGCCGGTTCCGCGGGCCAGCCCAACTACGCGGCGGCGAAGGGCGGGATCGTCGGCCTGACCACCTCCACCGCCCTCGCCCTCGCCAAGTACGGCGTCACGGCCAACGTCATCTGCCCGCGCGCCCGGACCCGGATGACCGAGGACGTCTTCGCGGGCCTGCGGAAACCCGACGGGGGACGGGACCCGCTGGACCCGGCGCACGTCGCCCCGCTCGTCGGCTACCTGGCCTCGCCGGCCGCCGCCGGGATCAACGGCCAACTGCTCGTCGTCCACGGCGGCATGGTGGCCGTACTCGAACGGCCGCGTGTGGCGGCCAAGTTCGACAGCAAGCAGGAGACCTTCAGCCACGAGGAACTCGACGCGCTGCTCACCCCGCACTACGCCGGCCGGCCGGCGGGGGAGACGTTCGCGGCGGCGGAGGTGCTGGGGCTCAGGCGGGGCTGAGGCACGGCCGGGTACGGCAAGGCGGAGGTACGGCAAAGGGGGCGTCCGCCGCGCGAACGCCCCCTCTTCTTCACTACCGTCAGGCAGCCGCCTCGGCCGTCTCCTTGACCGGCTTACGGTGCCGGCCGTGCGGAGTCGACTCACTCTCCTGGGCCGCTACCGGGCCCCGGTGCCGGCCGTGGCCGGCGGTCTCGTAAGAGTCGGCAGACAGCTGCTCAGTGGTGCTGGTGTCGCTCATCGGACGTATTCACCCCGTCAACATGATCTTTCGTACAGCCGGGCGAGTGTAACCGGCACACCACGGTGCGAATCCAGGCGCACACGCCAACCGCCACTAGTTCGTTACAAGCCGTGCCAGAGGCGCCTGTTGCAACGGCACGGGACGGGCCACGACCGGCACCGGAGCATCCGCTTCCGCGACCGTCGGACGCGCGTCGGCCGCCGCTTCCCGGCCCGCCCCCGGAGGATCCGCTTCCGTGGCCGCCGTCACAACCGCTGTCATTCCCGCGGTCTCGTCCCCCACGTCCACGTCCGCCACATCCGACACCCCGCACGGCGTCGTCCGGGTCGCGTACGGCAGCCGCAGTACCGCGTCCCGGGTCCACACCCCGGCCCCCGCGAGCCAGCCCTCGGGCGCCGCGAGATGGCGGACCCGGCGTTCGGCCGGCCGCCAGGTCCCCACCCAGCTGCCGAGCGCGCCCTCGATCCTGAGGCCCACCGCGCAGTTCTCCGGCATCAGCGCCTGCCCGGGCTGGATCGCGAACGGGGTCACCGCGCACTCCGGCACCCGCAGGCACTCCGGGAACCGCACCGGCAGGGTGCTGCCGAGCACCCCCCAGCCCAGCCGCGCCTCCCCCGGGGAAGGCGCGTCGGAGGAGATCAGCAGCAGGCCGCTGTCCGGGTCGGCGAGCAGCAGCCGGTCGTCGCTGCCGTCCGCGATCTGCAGCAGCGGCGAGACCTCTCCGCGCTCCAGGTCCACCACGACCGTCTTGGTGCGCCCGCCGAGCTCCCGGTCGAGCGCCAGCATCCGCCCGGCACCGTCCAGCCAGACCCCGCCCGAGCAGCGCCCCGGCACCTCGGCGAGCCGCTCGGGCCCGAACGCCCCGCCCGCCACCAGCCACACCACACCGGAGCGGGGCCCGGCCGCGAGCGCGTACGCCCGTACGCCCCCCGGCGCCGGCGGCAGCAGGGTGAGCCGGGTGCCGGGCTCCGGGGACTCCACCGCCCCCAGCGGCAGCTCCCCGGTGCCGGGGCCGGTCGGGTACAGCAGCGAGAAGGCGTGACGTCCGGCCGCCGGCCGGTGGATCAGCACCCGCCCGTCGCCCATCGGCTGCACCTCGGTGCCGGGCTCCTCCGGCTGGTTGCCGGGCAGCGGTACGGCGTACGGCTCCGGGCCGTCCAGGGTCCAGCGCTCCGGGAACCAGGAGTCGCCCTCGCGCGCGAGCCGGGCGGCGTACGCGCCGTCCGCCGTGATCACACAACGCGCCTCCGGCACGCCGCCGGCTCCCTCCGTGGACGGAGCTTCGATCGCACAGGCCGTCATCGCTTCGTCACCTCCGGCGACGAAGCTAGTTTTCGCACGCACAGGCGGGGGACCGGCCCTCCCCGGCTTCACACGTACGGGTGGTGCAGAAGCGATTCACCTGAGGAAACCGGGGCGTGTGTGCTGACCGGGGACAGACCGGACGCATGCGGTACAGCCCCGCCGAACAGCCAGGTAGCCTTGGGCCGTGCCCCGTCTGTCTGAAGTCATCGCCGCGCTGGAGAACCTGTGGCCCGCCGAGCGGGCCGAGTCCTGGGACGCGGTCGGCACGGTGGTGGGCGACCCCGACCAGGAGGTCACCCGGGTGCTGTTCGCCGTCGACCCCGTGCGGGAGACCGTCGACGAGGCGGTGAAGCTCGGTGCCGACCTGCTGGTCACCCACCACCCGCTCTATCTGCGCGGCACGACCACCGTGGCGGCCACGCACTTCAAGGGCCGGGTCGTGCACTCGCTGATCAAGAACGACATCGCGCTGCACGTCGCCCACACCAACGCCGACACCGCCGACCCGGGTGTCTCCGACGCCCTCGCCGGAGCCCTCGACCTGAGGGTCGTACGCCCCCTCGTGCCGGACCCCTCCGACCCGCACGGCCGCCGGGGCCTCGGCCGCGTCTGCGCACTCGACCACCCGCTCACCGTCCGCGAGCTGGCCGCCCGGGCGGCCGAGCGGCTGCCCGCCACCGCGCAGGGCATCCGGGTGGCCGGCGACCCCGAGGCCGTCGTCCGCACGGTCGCCGTCAGCGGCGGCTCCGGCGACAGCCTCTTCGAGCACGTCCGTGCCGCCGGCGTCGACGCCTTCCTCACCGCCGACCTGCGCCACCACCCCACGTCCGAGGCGGTGGCCCAAAGCCCCCTCGCGCTGCTCGACGCGGCGCACTGGGCCACCGAGTGGCCCTGGTGCGAGCTGGCCGCGGGCCAGCTCGACGAGATCTCCGACCGCCACGGCTGGGACCTCCGCGTCCACGTCTCCAAGACGGTCACCGACCCCTGGACCGCCCACGCGGCGTCCACCACCTCTAGCTAAACAGGAGCCCCCAACTGAACGCCGCGCCCGCCGACCAGATCCGACTCCTCGACGTCCAGGACCTCGACGTCCGCCTGCAGCAGCTCGCGCACAAGCGCAGGTCCCTGCCGGAGCACGCCGAGATCGAGTCGCTGACGAAGGACCTCACGCAGCTGCGCGACCTGCTCGTGGCCGCGCAGACCGAGGAGAGCGACTGCGCCCGCGAGCAGACCAAGGCCGAGCAGGACGTCGACCAGGTGCGCCAGCGCGCCGCCCGCGACCAGCGGCGCCTGGACTCCGGCGCGGTCACCTCGCCGAAGGACCTGTCCAACCTCCAGCACGAGATCGCCTCCCTCGCCAAGCGGCAGGGTGACCTGGAGGACGTCGTCCTGGAGGTCATGGAGCGCCGCGAGGCCGCGCAGGAGCGGGTGAGCGAGCTGACCGAGCGGGTCGGCTCCGTCCAGGCGAAGATCGACGACGCGACCGGCCGGCGGGACGCGGCGTTCGAGCAGATCGACACCGAGGTCGCCTCGGTCACCAAGGAGCGCGAGGTCGTGGCGGCCTCCGTCCCCGCGGAGCTGCTGAAGCTCTACGACAAGCTGCGCTCGCAGCAGGGCGGGATCGGCGCGGCCAAGCTGTACGCCCGCACCTGCCAGGGCTGCCGGCAGGAGCTGGCCATCACCGAGCTGAACGAGATCCGCGCCGCGGCGCCGGACACGGTGGTCCGCTGCGAGAACTGCCGCCGCATCCTGGTGCGCACGGCCGAGTCGGGCCTGTAGGGGCGTCGGGGGCGCTGGGCGTGCGGGAGTTCATCGTCGAGGCCGACGGCGGGTCGCGGGGCAACCCCGGGCCCGCGGGCTACGGGGCCGTGGTCCGTGACGCGGCGACGGGGGAGACGCTGGCGGAGACGGCCGGGTACATCGGCGTCGCCACGAACAACGTCGCCGAGTACCGCGGCCTCGTGGCCGGCCTGCGCGCCGCCCACGCCCTCGACGCCGGCGCGACGGTGCACGTCCGCATGGACTCCAAACTCGTCATCGAGCAGATGTCGGGCCGCTGGAAGATCAAGCACCCCTCGATGAAGCCCCTGGCCACCGAGGCCCGCACCGTCTTCCCCCCGGACCGGGTCGCCTACGAGTGGATCCCGCGGGAGCGGAACAAGCACGCCGACCGCCTGGCCAACGAGGCGATGGACGCCGGCGCGCAGGGCCGGCAGTGGTCCCCGTCCGAGTCCAGGGCGGCCCTGGACACCCCGCCCGCCGCCCCCGCGCCGTCGGGCCCGCCCGGGGACGCGGCGGCGGGCGCGGCGAAGGCCCGCGCGGCGCTGGCGGAGGGCCGGACCGCCGGTCAGGAGAAGCCGGTGGCGGCTCCGGCCGAGGAGGACGTCGAAGCGGAGGCGGTACGCGCGACGGAGGCCGCCGCCGCGGCACCTCCCGCCGGGCGGCACCTGCCCAGCAGCCCCGGCTGGAGCGCCGCCCCCGACCTCGGCGCCCCCGCCACCCTCGTCCTCCTGCGGCACGGCGAGACCCCGCTCACCCCGCAGAAGCGCTTCTCCGGCAGCGGCGGCAGCGACCCCGCCCTCTCCGCCGCCGGCCGCGAACAGGCGCACCGCGTCGCCGAGGCGCTCGCCAGGCGCGGCACGATCCAGGCGGTCGTGGCCTCCCCCCTCGCCCGCACCCGCGAGACCGCGGAGATCGTCGCCGCCCGTCTGGGTCTGGACGTGACCGTCGAAGGCGGCCTGCGGGAGACGGACTTCGGCGCCTGGGAGGGCCTGACCTTCGGCGAGGTCCGGGAGCGCCACCCGGACGACCTGAACGCCTGGCTCGCCGACCCCGAGGCCCGCCCCACCGGCGGCGGCGAGAGCTTCGCCGAGACGGCCACCCGGATCGCCGCCACGCGGGACGAGCTGGTCGCCGCGTACGCGGGCCGCACGGTCCTGCTGGTCACGCACGTCACCCCGATCAAGACCCTCGTCCGCCTCGCCCTGGGCGCCCCGCCCGAGTCGTTGTTCCGGATGGAGCTCTCGGCCGCCTCCCTGTCGGCGGTGGCGTACTACGCGGACGGCAACGCGAGCGTCCGGCTCTTCAACGACACGTCCCACCTGCGTCCCTGAGCCGGCCGGCGGCCCCGAGCCCGGCCGCCGCCCGCGCCAGCTCCTCGATCCGGTCCCAGTCCCGGGCGGCCACCGCCTCCGCCGGGACCATCCAACTGCCGCCGACGCAGCCGACGTTGGGCAGGGACAGGTACTCCGGCGCGGTCTGCGGCCCGATCCCGCCGGTCGGACAGAACCGGGCCTGCGGCAACGGCCCGGCGAGCGACCGCAGATAGGCCGTGCCGCCCGCCGCCTGCGCCGGGAAGAACTTCATCTCCCGCACCCCCCGCTCCAGCAGCGCGACCACCTCCGAGGCGGTCGACACCCCGGGCAGGAACGGCACCCCGGACCCGCGCATCGCCGCCAGCAGCGCCTCCGTCCACCCGGGACTGACCAGGAACCGCGCCCCGGCCGCCGTACACGCCTCCACCTGCTCCGGGGTGACCACCGTGCCCGCGCCGACCACAGCCCGAGGCACCTCGCGGGCGACGGCACGCACCGCCTCCAGGGCCGCCGGGGTCCTGAGCGTCACCTCGATCGCGGGCAGCCCGCCCGCCACCAGCGCCCGGGCGAGCGGTACGGCGTCGGCGGCGTCGGCCAGCACGACCACGGGCAGGACGGGGGCGAGGTCCAGCACGGAGGCAGCCGGAAGGGAGGGCAGCGGCGAGGTCATGCCCTCATCGTGCCCAGCGGCGGCATTACACGCAATGGTCGTTGCATATATTGCAACGCGCGCTCAGTGGATCTCGTCCACCAGCACATCCAGCGCCCACGCCTTGCCCGCCTTCCCGGGCGCCTCCGCCTCCACGGCGTACCCCAGCCCGCGCAGCGCCTCCACCAGCCCGGCGGGATCCGCCGGCGCGGCCCCGGCGGTCAGCAGGGCGCGGACGATGCGGCCCTTGGTCGCCTTGTTGAAGTGGCTGACGACCTTCCGGGTCGGCGCGTGCAGCACCCGTACCGTCGCCGTCCGCCCGGCCACCTCGCCCTTCGGCCGCCACGCCGCCGCGTACGCCGAGGACCGCAGGTCCAGCACCAGCCCCTCCCCGGCCGCCTCCGGCAGCACCTCGGCCATCGGCGCCCGCCAGTGTCCGGCCAGCGCGCCGAGCCCCGGCAGCTTCACGCCCATCGAACACCGGTAGGAGGGGATCGGGTCCGTCACCCGTACGGCGCCCCACAGCCCGGAGAACACCAGCAGCGAGTCCGCCGCGCGCCGGCGGGCGGCCGCGTCCAGCGTGGCCAGGCCCAGGGCGTCGTAGAGCACACCGGTGTAGATCTCCCCGGCGGGGCGGGTGCCGGCCGTGCGCAGCCCCGCGTTCTTCACGACCTCGCCGCGCAGCCCCTCGCTCAGCCCGAGCACCTCGCGCGCCTTCTCCCCGTCGGCCGCGCACAGCTCCACCAGCTCGCCGAGCACGGCCTCCCGCGCGGCCGTCAGCCCCGGCAGGGACAGCGACGCGAGCTCCAGCGGGGCGCCCTCGCCCGGGTTCGCCTTGCCTTCCGACGGCGGCAGCAGGACCAGCAACACGCACTCCTCACGTAGACCTCCGCGCCAGGGTACGGCGTGCCGCCCGCCCGCCCCCGGCCTACGCTCGCTGTATGCCCCGCCGCAGGATCCGCGTCACCGGCGCCCCCGAGGCCCCGCTCCGGGCCGCGCTCACCGCGCTCCGCGCCGAGCTGGGCGTCCCGGAGGACTTCCCGCCGGAGGTCCGGCAGGCGGCCGACGAGGCGGCCAGGGACCCCGCCCTGCCGCCGGCCGACGCGACCGACATCCCCTTCTTCACCCTCGACCCGCCCGGCTCCGAGGACCTGGACCAGGCCGTCCACCTCTCCCGGCGGGGCTCCGGCTACCGCGTCCGGTACGCCATCGCCGACGTCGCCGCCTTCGTCGCACCCGGCGGCCCGCTGGACGCGGAGGCGCACCGGCGGGTGACCACCCTGTACTTCCCCGACGAGCGGATCCCCCTCTACCCGGCCGTGCTCAGCGAGGGCGCGGCCAGTCTGCTGCCCGGCCAGACCCGGCCGGCCGTGCTGTGGACGGCCGACCTGGACGAGGCGGGCCGCACCCGCGCCGTGGACGTGCGCCGGGCCCTGGTCCGCAGCCGGGCCCGGCTCGACTACGCGGGCGTGCAGCGCGACATCGACGCCGGGACGGCCGAGGAGCCGGTGGCGCTGCTCAAGGAGGTGGGGGAGGCGCGGGAGCGGCTGGAGGCCGAGCGCGGCGGCATCTCCCTGCACGTGCCCGAGCAGGAGATCGTCGCTTACGACCACGCCTACGCGCTGCGCTACCGGGCCCCGCTGCCCGCCGACGGCTGGAACGCGCAGCTCTCCCTGCTCACCGGCATGGCCGCCGCCGATCTGATGCTCACCCACGGCACCGGCATCCTGCGCACCCTCCCGGCCGCCCCCGACGGGGCGGTGGCCCGGCTGCGCCGTACCGCGATCGCCCTCCACATCGACTGGCCGCACCACCTGTCGTACGCGGCCCTCGTGCGCCACCTGGACCCGTACGACCCGCACCACGCGGCCTTCCTCCAGGAGTGCACCACGCTGCTGCGCGGCGCCGGGTACACCGTCTTCCACGGCGGCGGGCTGCCCGCGCACACCCTGCACGCGGCCGTCGCCGCGCCCTACGCCCACTGCACCGCCCCGCTGCGCCGACTGGCCGACCGCCACGCCTCGGAGCTGTGCCTCGCCGCCGCGGCCGGGCAGGACCCGCCCGACTGGGTGCTCGCCGCGCTGGACGCGCTGCCCGCGCGGATGGCCGAGGGCTCCCGGCGCGCGGGCACGGCCGAGCGGGAGTGCGTCGACCTCGTGGAGGCGGCCCTGCTCAAGGACCGGGTGGGGGACGTCTTCGACGGCTGTGTGGTCGACGTCGACGAGCACGAGCCGACCGTGGGCACCGTCCAGGTGCTCACCCCGGCGGTCATCGGCCGCGTCGAGGGCGACCGCCTGCCGCTCGGCGAACGCCTCCGCGTCCGCCTCGCCCGGGCCGACCCGGGCACGGCGAAGATCCTGTTCACCGTGGTGTGAGGGCCTGGATCCACCGGGGTGCGACGGTCCGGATCCGTCGGCCGTGAGGGTCCGGATCCGTCGGGCGTGAGGGTCCGGATCCGCCGGCCGTGCGGATCCGATTCACCGGGCGTGCGGATCCGGATTCACCGGACGTGAGAGTCCGGATTCACCGGGCGTGCGGATCCGGATCCACCGGGCGTGGGGCCTCGCCTCACCGGGGCGTGAGGGCCTGGACGAGGGCGCCGGGGTCGTCGGCGTACAGCCGCACCGTGCCGACCCGCCGGCGGCGGCCGAGGAGACTCGTGTGGACCACGGGCTCGGACAGTTCCAGCGTCACCGTGGTCTGGGAACCGACGGGGAGGTCCAGGGTGTCCCCCTCCGGCTGGTGCGTGGTCCGGGTCTCCCGGCGTACGGCGGCGATCCCGGCCAGCGGGATCCGCAGGTCCACGTGGGCGCCGTACCGCACGCGCAGCACGTCCGGTGTCAGCACGTGCGGGCGGACCACGGAGGCCGCGTGCAGGCCGACGACGAACAGCACGGTGTACACGTCCAGCACCAGCATCACGTCGTGCGCCAGGGGCATGTCGCGCAGCATCACGGCCACGCCCACCGCCTCCACCACACACACGAAGGCCAGCCCCAGCATCGTCGCACCCTGCCCGCGCGCATACCCGAACGCCCGCCCGCCGGCGGTGCCGTGGGTCCGCCGGGCCAGCCACAGCGCCAGCCCGGCGAACAGCCGCATCTCGTGCCGGGCCAACCGGTACACCATCGTCATTTCCCCTCCCCGGAAAGGATCTTCAGCGTACGACGGATCACCTCGGCCTGGGCGGGGGCGAAATCGGCGTAGAAAGCACGCAAAAACGCGCTGTCATCGACGGCATGACGACCCGTCACCACACCGTCGGGCACACAGTCGGCCAGCGCCCGTGCCGCCCGCTCCACGCGCGGGTCGTCGGGGGAGGCGTCCGCCAGCGCGTCCAGCAGCGCGTACGCCCGCCGGGCACGCGCCACCGCGTCCGGGTCGTCCAGGGCGCCACGCAGCACGGAGAACAGCCGCTCCCGCTCCTCCGGAGGCGCCCCCGCGTCGACCAGGGCCAGGATCTCCCGGTCCTTGGCGGCCATGGGGGAGTCACCGGCGGGCAGCGCGTCGAGCAGGCCGGCCAACCGGGGGGACACGGGCCCCTCGGCGGGCAGCTCCCCGGCCTCCAGCAGCGCCCGCAGCCGCTGACGCCGCTCCCCGATCTCCTCCTCCTGCCGGGCCAGGTCCGCGTCCAGCTCGGTCAGCACCTCGGTGAGGTCCTTGCCGGCGTCGTCCGCGAGCACGTCCCGGACCTCGCCGAGACCCAGGCCCAGCTCGGTCAGCCGCCGGACCCGGGCGAGAACGACGGCGTGACGCAGCGTGTACCGGCGGTACCCGTTGGACAGCCGCTCGGCTTCGGGCAGCAGGCCCAGATGGTGGTAGTGCCGCACGGTCCGCGTCGTGACGCCGACGGCGGCGGCGAGTTCTCCGATCCGCATGGGATCAGTACAGACGTTGACGTTACGGCGGGGTCAAGGGCGGGGCGGGGCGGGCGCCGGGTCGGGGGCGGGCTGCGGCTTGCCGGGCCGGGGGCGGGACGCGGGTCGTCGGACCCGGGCCATGAAGGCGTCCGGGCGGACCAGGAGGCCCTTGAGGCGGGTGGCCACGGCAGGCGATCGGCCGGCGGCCAGGGCGGGAGGGCGGCCGGCGGTCCACGGCGCGGCGGTCGACCGGTACCATGGTCGGCACGGCAGACGAGCCGGGCGGACGGCCGCGTGGAGTTCCCCCAGGGGGCTTCCCGAGGAACGTCCGGGCTCCACAGGGCAGGGTGGTGGCTAACGGCCACCCGGGGTGACCCGCGGGACAGTGCCACAGAAAGCAGACCGCCGGGGATTTCGGTCCTCGGTAAGGGTGAAACGGTGGTGTAAGAGACCACCAGTGCCCAGGGTGACCTGGGCAGCTAGGTAAACCCCACCCGGAGCAAGGTCAAGAAGGGGCCGCCTTTCGGAAGAGGGGCGTCTCTGCGCGGACGATCGAGGGCTGCCCGCCCGAGTCCGCGGGTAGACCGCACGAGGCCGGCGGCAACGCCGGTCCTAGATGGATGGCCGTCGCCCCGGCGTCCGCGAGGACACCGGGGAACAGAACCCGGCGTACAGCCCGACTCGTCTGCCGCCCGGGCTACCGGGCGGCGAGACGCAGGCCAGGTGCCGGGGGATGCGCACCCTCATGTGAGGGGCGCGCCGTCGCGGAGGTACAGCGGCCGTCCCGCGTCCACTGCCTCCAGAGCGTGCTCGAACCGGTGCCGGACACGGTCCCGAAGGCGGGTGGCGGCTTCGGCGGTGGTGACGAAGGCGGCTTCGGACAGCTCGTCGTCCCGCGGCCGTAGCCGGTCCGCCTGGTCCTCGTCCAGGGTGCCGCCGTCGAAGACGAACGCGAGCTGATCGTCCCAGGGGCCGTGCGGGGCCACCCAGTCCACCACCAGCAGCCCGCGCAGGGTGACGCGTACGCCGAGCTCCTCCATCAGCTCACGGCGTACCGTCTCCTCCGGCGGCTCGTTGGCCTCCGCCATCCCGCCGGGCAGATCCCATCCCGGTTTGTAGGTGGGGTTCACCAGGAGCACACGGCCGGACGGGTCCCGCAGCAGCACATCGGCCGCCACGCGCTTGCGGGCCTGCTTGGCGTTGCCTTCCGCGAGGTAGGCGTTCCAGGCGGCCGTGTCTGCGGGATCGGGTGTCGGCCGCGAGTCGTCGTCACGCATGCGGGGCAGTGTGCCCGGGCCGGGGTGTGCGCACCAGCGAGGCGGCCTGCCCGGCCGGCGCGGGCGCCGATGTGAGCGCCGTGGCGCCGGGTGTGGCGGTCCACCCGTCCGCCCCCGTCCGCCGCCCGCGGCCGGTGTCGGCCTCACACGAACAACGGCACCGGATTCAGCTCCTCGTACGCCGTCGGTTCCGTGAGGCGGCCCAGGGTCACCGGTACGTCGAACAGGCGGCCCGGGGCGAAGCGGGACCAGAAGTGGCGCAGGCCCGGGATGATCACCTTCACCACCGGCAGGTCCAGGTCGGGGCGGCGCTGGTCGAGGACCAGGAGTTCCAGGCCCTTGGCGCGGACCAGGTCGGTGACGGCCTGGACGTCGTCCAGGAGGTCGGGGCGGTGCGGGGTGTGCCAGTGGGCGGGGGTGCGTGGCGCCTGGCGGGGGTCCGGGGTCAGGTAGGGCTGGTCGGTCACCGTGGCGTGCTGCCACCAGTGGCGTGGTTCGGGGTCGTGGATGCGGTAGCCGGAGCCGTCGGGGCGTGCGTCGCAGACCGCGGGGAGGAGCTGGCCCATCTCGGTGAGGGCGCGGCGCAGGGCGATCCGCGGGTCGAAGTGGGCGCCGAAGCCGAAGATGACGTCCTCGGCCGGTTTGTCGCGGCGGCGGGAGAGCGCCGCCATGACCGGGATGCCGAAGTCCGAGGTGAGGTCGAGGACCCACAGGTCCCGGTGGACGCCGTGGTAGCCGTCGCGCAGCCGGTCCACGTACGGCTCGTCGAAGGCGTCCAGGTCGACCGCGGGCTGGCGGGTGCGGTTGTACCACCACAGGGCGACCGCGTCCCGCTCGACCAGTTCGAGGAACCCTTGCAGGAGGGCGTCCTCGGGGCTGCTGCCGGCGGCGTTTCCGTTGGAGTCGGCCCACAGGCCGTCGTCGTGCTCCGGTCCCGTGCCGGCGCCCGTGAAGTAGAGCAGGGAGGTGGGCAGCAGGCGCCGGGTCCGGTGGGTCAGGGACCAGACGGGGGTCCAGTCGGTGGGCCGGTTCTCGTCGAAGGGGGTGCTCACGTGCTGGAAACGGGAGTGTGCCGCGTTCCAGCGCTCCCGTTCGGCGAACTGGCGCCGCGCGTACAGCTGGCAGTCGTTCGGGTGCACGGCCACCGGGCCGAGGTCGCGGTAGGAGGCCCGTACCACCGGTTCGTCGCCGTGCCGGGTCCCGCTGTAGCGCTCGACCGCCTCGCACAGGGCGCTGGTGCGGGCCTCCGTCTCGGTCAGGCCCTTGCCGCCGCTGAGCGCGCGCAGTCCGGAGCGCAGCCCGGCGAGCGTCGCGGACCCCATCGCGAGGTTGTGTCCGGAGACGTAGGAGGTCACGAAGTCGGGGCAGCCGCCCGCCGGTCTGATCTCCTTGACGACGCCGGTCACCGGGTCCACCAGATGGCCGTAGCGGCTGAGCATCTGCCGGGCCGTCAGCGCCCGGTGGCCGCTGCCGTCGGTGACCGCCTTGGTGCGTGAGACGGGCCGGAACGGGGCGTGCACCTGCCGGGCGACCAGGCCGGGGTCCCCGCACGCGGGGCACTGCGGACGCCGGCTCACCGGGTGTGAGGCGGTGCGCAGCCGGACCGTGTCCAGCGTGCGGATGTGGCTCTGCTCCGGATCGCGCATCCCGGCCAGCCACTTGGCCGCCTCCAGGACGGCGATGCCGGCGGCCAGGGTGCGCCCGGTGGCCAGGGACGCGACGGGGCGGGGGAGCGGTCCGTCGAGCCCCAGGGCCCGTTGCACCGGCACCTCGGACCGGCGGTGCCCGCGCAGCCGTACGGAAAGACAGTGCCAGCAGGGGCTCTCGGCGTCCGCGGGCCGGAACACGGGGCCGACCCAGGGGTCCGCGCCGCACAGCGCGGCCAGCAGCCAGGGACGCCCGGAGGCGCGGTGCGCGGCGTCCACGGCGGCGAGTTGCGGTGCCAGGTAGTCGTCGCACAGGACGAGGGACAGGTCGGCGTGGCCTCCGGGCGGGGCGAGGGTGATCCCCTCGGCGCGGCAGGCTTCGATCACGGTGGCCGGGGACACCCCGGGCAGCGCCTCGATCGCGACGGTGGCGCCCGCGAGGGCGATCGCGGCACGGCCGCCGTCCAGGCCGATCAGGTCCCAGTAGGCCTCGGCCGCCGGGTCCGTGTGCGGCTGCCCGGGAGCGCTCCAGCGCAGCAGGCCCGCGCCGTCCAGGGCGCGCAGCGCCGCCTGGGCGTCCTCGTCGCCGAGGACCGGGGCGGCCTCGCTGAGTACGGCGCTCGGGCTGCGCGAGCCGTCGAGGAGAGGTACGAGCACCTCGGCCTGGGGGCCGTGCAGTGCGGTCACGCCGCGGCGTGACACCAGGTAGGTGGCGTCGTCCGGCAGGACCGTGGGGCGCAGATGGCCCTTGAAGCCGACCAGGACGCCGTCCCCCGCGTCGGGCCGGGGAAACCGGTCCGTCAGCCCTGAGCGCTCCGTCCGTCCATCGGAAGGTGTCATGCGTCGAGCCGCCCCGCTCTCCGCGCGGCGGCCGGCACCAGGGCCTCGGCCTGGATGCAGAACGTGGAGAGCGCGACCGTGTGGTCCGCCACCGCGTCGAGGTCCTCGATCACGAGGGCGGCCCGGGCGGGGCGGGAGGAGACGGTGCCGTCGGCCCCGACGGCCTTCAGCTGGATCCCGGAGGAAAACATGTTCATGACAGTGATGTCCCTGGTGGTAGGTCGTACCCGGCGGTGAGAGGCGTTCTGTCGTTCCTGGTTGTGCCCTGCGGTGTTCCTGGGAAGATTCTGCGAAGTCCGCGCAACTGCGCCCAGTGCCGGTGTCATCACTGCGAGATGAAGAATTCATGCGGCTCGGACGCCGGGCGGTCTCAGGTGGTCCTTTAAGGCTCCGCTTGATCACGGTGATCGAGGGGCGGACCCGTGGTTACGCTCGCGGGACCACCCCACCCGCCCTGTCCGCGTCCCCTCCCCGGGCTCCGTACACGAGGACGCGCGAGGACACGCGAGGAAGAAGGCCCCCGTGAATGCCGTGACCACAGCCCCGCCCTACGGTCAGGTGCTCCGGCTCGACGAGCTGTTGAGCGCCGCCCGCGTCCACGACGACGACGTGGACCACGTCCTCTTCATGGCCACGCACCAGTCCTGCGAGATCCTCTTCGCCGTCGTCACCCGCCACCTGGAGGAGGTGCGCGCGGCGCTCGACGCGGGCGACGCGGACCTGGCCGTACGCCGGGCCGCCCCGCTGCCCCGGATCATGTCCGTGCTGACGGGGCACTTCGACGTGCTGGCCACCCTCACCCCGGCCGCGTTCCAGGACATCAGGACCGCCCTCGGCGACGCCAGCGGGTTCCAGTCCGCGCAGTGGCGTGAGATCGAGTTCCTCTGCGGCCTGCGCGACACCCGCTACCTGACCACGGCCGGGTTCACCGAGCAGGACCGGGCCCGGCTGCTCGCCCGGCTGGAGGAGCGCTCGGTCGCGGCGGCCTACCGGGAGTTCGCCGACACCTGCGCGGACCGCGCCGCCGTCGAGCGGGTGCGCCTCGCCCTCCTGGAGTTCGACGAGGCCACCGCCGTCTGGCGGGCCCGGCACGGCGCGCTCGCCGAGCGCTACCTCGGCACCGCCGCCGGCACCGCCGGGTCCGAAGGCGCCGCCTACCTGTGGCGCGCCGCCCTGCGCAGGGCCCTGCCCGAGGTCTGGACACCCCTGTCGTGACCACCGCCGACGCGACCTCCGGTGCCGCGGCCTCCGATACCGCGACCCCCGCCCCCGGCACCGCCCGTACGGACCTGGGCCGAACGGACCTGGACCGCGCCTACTCGCCCAGCTCGCGCGTCACCGACCTCGACGTCCACCTCACCCGGTACGCCACCGACAGCGCCCGGGCCCGCGCCGGGCTGACCGTCCACCTGGACCTGCCCTGCGGTCCCCGGCCCGAGCAGCGGCTCGACCTGTTCCCGGCCGCCGACCCGGGCGCCCCCCTCTTCGTCTTCGTGCACGGCGGCTACTGGCAGGAGCTGAGCAAGTCCGAAGCCGCCTTCGCCGCCCGGGACTTCGTGGCCGCCGGCATCTCCTTCGCCGCCCTCGGCTACGGCCTCGCGCCGCGCCACCGCATGCGCGACATCACCGCCTCCGTCAGCGACGCGCTGTACAGCGTCGCCACCGGACGCGCCCGGCTTCCCGTCCGGCCCCGCGCCGTTCACCTCGGCGGCCACTCCGCCGGAGCCCACCTCGTCGCGAGCGCGCTGCTCGACGCCGCCGACCGGCAGGCACCCGGCACGTTCGCCTCCGCGACGCTGCTCAGCGGCGTCTACGACCTGGAACCCCTGCGCCACACCTACGTCAACGACGCCCTCGGCATGGACGCCGCCGAAGCCCGCGACTGCAGCCCGCAGCTCCGCGTGCCCGCCTGCCTGCCCCCACTCGTCGTCGCCCTCGCCGAGAACGACACCGACGCGTTCGCCGCACAGCACCACCGCTTCGTGGCGGCGGCCCGCGCGGGCGGCACCGAGGTGACCGGTCTCGTCGTCCCCGGACGCCACCACTTCGACCTCCCCTTCGACCTCGCCGATCCGGACACGCCGCTGGGTGCCGCGGTGCTGCGGATCCGGTGATCCCGGTGATCCCGGTGATCCCGGTGCGCCGGTCGCTGGTCAAGGAGCTGCTGCCGCCGTACGCCGTCGGGGCCGAGACCCGCGCCGACGCCCCGGACGAGGTCCTGCTCCCCGAGGAGCGGGCCGCGGTCGCCGGGGTGAGCGAGGGGCGGCGCCGCGAGTTCGCCACGGTCCGCGGCTGCGCCCGGCGCGCCCTGACCGCGCTCGGGCACGCCCCCGTGCCGCTGGTCCCGGACCCGCGGGGCGTACCGCGCTGGCCGGCCGGGGTCGTGGGCAGCATGACGCACTGCCGGGGGTACCGGGCCGCCGTGGTGGCGTGGCGACGCGACGTGGATGCCCTGGGCGTGGATGCCGAGCCCTCGCTCCCGCTGCGCGAGGGCGTGCTGCACACCGTCTCGCTGCCCGAGGAACGTGAGCGGATCGCCTCGTTGCGGGCGGAGCATCCGCACGTCGCCTGCTGGGACCGGCTGCTGTTCTGCGCCAAGGAAGCCGTGTTCAAGGCGTGGTTCCCGCGGACCCGGCGCGAACTGGGCTTCCGGGACGTGGTGATCACATTCGACGGGGCCGGACGGACGTTCCGCGCCGCCGTGCTCACCGGCGAAGGGCCCGGTGAAGGCCCCGACCAAGGCCATGACTTCGACGGTCGCTGGGTCGCCCGGGACGGGCTCCTCGTCGCGGTCGCCTTCGCCGGCGCGACTGACCGGTGAGTTTCGGCGGGGGCTTAAGGGCGTGGTGAGGGCGGCACCGCGGTTTCTACGCTGGCGTCCCCCTCACCCCCTCGTCGTCCGCCCCCGCCGTTCCCGCCCGTTCGTCCCGTCGCCGTCCCAGGAGCAGCCATGGCCCACGTCCCGCACCCCAGCTCTGTGTCCGGCGCGGTGCGCCCCGTCGCGGAGGCGTCCGTCGTCCACATGGTCCTCCGGCACGCGCGGACCCGGCCCGACGCCCTCGCGGTGCGCTCGGCCCGACAGCGGCTCACGTACCGGGAGTTGTGGCGCAGAGCCCTCGTCGTGGCGGCGGCCCTGGACGAGGCCGGGGTCGGGGCCGGGGACCGGGTGGCGCTCCTCGCCGGCCGTACCCCGGACACCGTGGTGGGCGCCCTCGCCGTGATGGTGCTCGGCGCGGCGTACGTGCCCATCGACCCCGAGCACCCGGGCGACCGTACCGCCGCCGTGCTCGCGGGAGCGGCCCCCGCCGCGCTGCTGCACTCCGGCCCCGGCGGGACCGAGGACCTGTCCGCGCCGGCGTCGATGCCGTACCTCGACATCGCCGCCCTGCCGGACGCCGACGCGCCCGATCTCGGGGGGAGCCTGCCGGGCCCCGAGGACATCGCGTACATCGTGTTCACCTCCGGTTCGACCGGTACGCCCAAGGGTGTCCGGGTGCCGCACGCCTCCCTCGCCAACTACGTCTCCTGGTGCGGCGACCTGGTCGGCTCCGAGGGCATGGGCAGCCCGCTGTTCGGCAGCCTCGGCTTCGACCTGGCGATGACCTCGCTGTGGGTGCCGCTCGCCCAGGGGCGCACCGTCGTGACCGTCGCCGGGCTGTGGGACCAGCGGACGCTGTTCGGCGAGCGCCCGGACGACCCGTACACCTTCGTGAAGATGACGCCCTCGCACGCCCGTTTCTTCGACGTCCTCGCCGAGCCGCCCCGCTACGACCGGGTGACACGGCTGCTGATGTTCGGGGGCGAGGGGCTCGACCCGGCGCTCATCGCCTCCCTGGGCGACCGCCTCGACGGGGTCCGCCTCGTCAACCACTACGGACCGACCGAGACCACCATCGGCTGCTGCGCGTTCCGCTTCGACCGTACGACGGTGCCCGCGACGCCCACCGTGCCGATCGGCCGGCCGGCCTGGAACACCCGGGCGTACGTCGTGGACGAGCAGCTGCGTCCGGTGCCGGCCGGCAGCCCCGGTGAACTGGTGATCGCCGGGCGGGCGGTCGCCGCCGGCTATCTCGACCCGAGGCGGTCGGGGAACCGGTTCATCGACGAGGCCGAGCTGGGCGGACCGGCCGGGCGTGCCTACCGCACCGGTGACGTGGTGGAGCTCCGCCCCGACGGCACGCTGCTCCACCTGGGGCGCGGGGACGACCAGTTGAAGGTCAACGGCCACCGGATCGAGCTCGGCGAACTCCGCCACCACGTGCTGTCCGTGCCGGGCGTCGCGGACGCCGCCTTCGACATCGTGCGCGGCCCCATCGACACGCTGGAGCTGTTCGTACGGCCCGTCTCGGCGGTCCCCGCCGGCGACCTGGCCGGCACGGTCCGCACCGCGCTCGCCTCGGTGCTGCCCTCGGCCCTGGTGCCCGAGGCCGTGCACACCGTGCCGGAGATCGTCGTGAACGCCAACGGCAAGTGCGACGTGGCGGCGACCCGCTCCCTCGTGCTCGGGTGAGTCCGCCCCGGCGGCCGTCAGCGACTGGTCAGTGATCCGTCAGCGCGGGTCGGGATCCTGGAGATGCCCGGACGACACGAACGGGCGATCGAATCGGACACGACCTGGAGCGTGCGACGTGGCGAACCCCTTTGACGACCCGGACGGAACCTTCCTGGTGCTGGTCAACGACGAGGGCCAGCACTCCCTGTGGCCGGCCTTCGCGGAGCGCCCCGCCGGCTGGACGGTGGCCCTGGACGAGACCTCCCGCGACAAGGCGCTCGCGTACGTGGAGGAGCACTGGACCGACCTGCGCCCGCGCAGCCTGCGCGGCCCGTCCGCCGACGCCCCGGCCGCCTGACGGATCCGGCCGGGTCGGGGCGAGGGAGCGGCGGTGACAGCGGTGGAATGGGCGATCGAGGCCGAGGGCCTGTACAAGCGGTACGACCGGCGGCACGTGTCCGGCGGAGTCGATCTGGCGGTGGCCCCGGGCACCGTGCTCGGCCTGCTCGGCCCGAACGGGGCGGGCAAGACGACCACCGTCAGGATGCTCTCGACCCTGCTCGCACCCGACGGCGGCCGGGCCCGGGTGGCCGGGTACGACGTGGTGCGCGAGCCGGCCGAGGTGCGGCGGCGCATCGGGCTGGCCGGGCAGTACGCCGCGGTGGACGACATGCTCACCGGGCGGGAGAACCTCGCCCTCATCGGCACCCTGAACCATCTGGGACGCCGGGCCGCGCGCGCCCGGGCGGCCGAGCTGCTCGACCGGTTCGAGCTGACCGCCGCCGCCGACCGCCCGGCGCGCACCTACTCGGGCGGCATGCGGCGCCGCCTCGACCTGGCCGCCTGCCTGGTGGCCACTCCGTCGGTCCTCTTCCTCGACGAGCCGACCACGGGCCTCGATCCGGTCAGCCGCTCCCAACTGTGGGACGCGGTGCGTGAGTTGGTGGCCGACGGGGTCACCGTGCTGCTGACCACCCAGTACCTGGAGGAGGCCGACGTCCTCGCCGACCGGATCGCGGTCATCGACACCGGCCGTGTCATCGCCGAGGGCACCCCCGAGGAGCTCAAGCGCAAGGCGGGGGAGGAGCGTCTCGAGGTGTCCCTCACCCGGCCGGAGAGCGTGGCCCGGGCCGCCGAGGCGCTGCGCCGGGTCGCCCCCGGTGAGCCCTCCGTGGACGCCGAGGACGGCACCGTGTCGATCGTGCTGAGCGACGGCATGGAGAGCATCGAGGCCGCCGCGGCCGCGCTGCGGCAGGCGGACGTCACCGTCGCCGACTTCGCCCTGCGCAGGCCCACTCTGGACGACGTGTTCGTCTCTCTCACCGGCAAGTCGGTCTAGCCGTACGGCGACCGACGCCAGCAGCACATCCACGGGGGCTTTCCTATGCAACGCATCCACTTCACCCCTGCCGATTTCGCCCGGGTCCGGCTGCGCACGAGTGCCGGCCCGGTCGTGGAGAGCGCCTTCGCGTACGGGCTGCTCGGGCGCGGCGTCAGCGCGCCGTTCGCCCGCTGGCGCAGCCAGGTCGGGGAGCGGCTCATCCAGTGGCCGCTGCCGCTGAGCGGCGGCAGCGCCGCGCCCGGCCTCGACGGACTGCTCGACCTCATCGAGCGCAGCGCCCGCAGCGTCAGCGCCGAGGCCCCCGCCGCCCGGGCGGCGTCCGGGCCGCTCCTCCATCCGGCGGCCGGCGACCTGTCCCTGGTGTGGCGGGCCGCCGTGGCCCCGTACTGGGAGCAGCTGCTGCACTACCTGGAGGCGGAGTGCGAGGCCCGTGGCCGCGTGCTGATGGCCGGCGGGGTCGAGCTGCTCCTGGCCACCCTCCACTCGAAGATCACATGGCGGGCCCCGGTACTGGAGATCGCGGACGGCCCGGACGAGGACATCAGCCTGGGCGGCCGGGGCCTGGTCCTCACGCCGTCCGTGTTCCTGGCCCACCGGCCGGGCCGGATCACCCGCCGCCGCGCCGAGAACGGCCCGGTGGTGCTCGCGTTCGCCGCGCCGCCCGACACCCACCAGGCCGCCGGGCTGTGGGACGAACCCGACGACAGCGGGCAGTCGCTCGGCGCGCTCGTCGGACAGACGCGGGCCGCCGCGCTGCACGCCCTGCGCAGCAGCTGTACGACCAGTCAGCTCGCCGACCGGCTCGGCATCTCGGCGGCGGGCGCCAGCCAGCACACCGCGGTGCTGCGCCGGGCCGGCCTCATCACGACCCGCCGCATCCGCAACATGGTGCTGCACACCCTGACCCCGCTCGGCGTGGCCCTCCTCAAGGGCATGTCCCCGCGCCCGGCGGCCCCCACCGCCGTACGCGCCCCGGCCCGCCGCCGTCCGGCGGGCGCGGTGGTACGGCACCGGGACCCGCACCCGGTGGTCGACCTGACGGCACGCACGACGCCGGCGGCCTGAGGCCCCCCGGCCCGCCGAACAGTGGCGCCCGGCACGGAGATCCGTGCCGGGCGCCACTGTCGTGCGGAGGGCGGCAGGTCACTCCTTGATGCCCGCCATGTCCCCGGGCCGGCCCCGCAGCACCGCCCCCGCCGCCAGCAGGGTCGTCGCCAGGGTCAGCGCCGCCGCCCCGGCCAGCACCACGACGAGGATCCACGGGGAGCCGCCCGGCAGCGCGGTGCCGAGAACACTCATGCTCAGCGGCACCAGCGTGGCCACGGCGACCAGGAGGCCGAGGACGATGCCGGCCAGCGCCACCAGGGACGCCTCCACCGTCATCATCTGCAGGACCTGCCGGCGGGTGGCCCCGACGAGCCGCTGGAGCATGAACTCCTTGCGGCGCTCGGTCGTCGCGAGGACCTGCGTGTTGATCAGGGCGAGCGTCGCGTAGCCGACGACGACACCGAGGACCAGGTACGCCATCCACGCCTGCGTGTCGTCCGCCTTCGCCCGCGCCGCGGTCAGCACCTCCGTCCCGCTCACCCGCAGACCGGGCTGCCGCCCGGCCAGCTTCGACAGGTTCCGGGTCAGCTGGGCCGGGGTCGTGCCGGCGGCGGCGCGCACCATGATCTGCGGGACGAGCCCGCCGTCGGTGTGCCCCAGGAGCAGCGACGCGGGGACGAGCGCGGTCTCGTACCCGCGCCGACCGTCGACGGTGGCGACCAGCTTCAGCTTGACCTGCGTACCGTCACCGAGGCGCAGGGGCACCATGTCACCCAGCGCGCGGCCCTCGGCGTAGCGGGCGGGGAGGGCGACGGAGTGGCCGTCCAGGGCGGCGAGGCTGCCGCTCACGGCGCGGTACGCCGTCGTACGGTCCAGGCCCTGGGGCGTGACGCCCTGCATCGACAGCTCGGTGGGCTGCGGCCCCTTGTCCTCGCCGTCGGCGGGCCGCATCGGCCGGTCCGGCTCGATGTACCCGGTCGTGGGGATCTGCGCGGACGCCGCCGCCACCCCCGGCTGCCTGCGGACGGTGTCGACGAGGCCGAGCGGCAGTCCGCCGGAGGCCGACGTCACGACGACGTCCGCGCGCAGGTTGTCGTCGAACGCCTTCTGGGCGCCCTCGGACTGGGTCGTCTGCATGTACATCAGGCCGATGGCCAGGCCGCTCGCCAGCATGACCGGCATCACGGCGGAGGCGAGCCGGGCGGTGCGCGCCCGCGCGTTGTGCGCGGCCAGCTCGCCGGCGAGTCCGGACACCTTGCCGACGGGACGGCGCAGCACGGCCACGATGCCGCGGACGACGACGGGACCGAGCAGACCGAACGCCGCCGCCCACACCATCGCCGCCGGAGTGGCGACACCGGCCGCGTCGGGTCCCGCCGCACGCGAGGTGCCCCAGGCGAGGGCGGCACCCCCGACCAGGCACAGCAGCCCGACGACCAGCCGGAACGCGCTGAACCACCGGCGCTGCAGCGTGGCCTCGGCCAGCGCTTCGGTCGGCCGGGTCCGTGCCGCGGACTGCGCCGCGATGTACGCCGAACCGACCGCGGTGAGCAGGGCCGTACCGACACCCGCGATCACCGGGACGGATCCGGCCCGGTACGCGATCGCGTCGGGTACGACGCCCGCGTCCGCGAACGCGTCCAGGAGCCAGTGCCCGAACCGGGGTCCCGGGACGACCGCGAGCCCGGTGGCGACGATCGCGAGGACGAGGGTCTCGCCGAGGATGAGCCGGCGCAGCTGCCCCGGCGTGGAACCGATCGTGCGCAGCAGGGCCATCTCGCGCTGCCGCTGCTGGATGGAGAGACCGAGTGTGCTCGCCACCACGAAGATCGTGACCATCGCCGACAGGCCGCCGAACGCGGCGGCGAGCGGGATCAGGTCGCTGCCGTCGGACACCACGTCCGGGTTCTCGGCGCGGCCGCGGTCGTCACCGGTCAGCACGCTGACCGGGGCGTCCCCGACGAGGTCGCGGACGGCGGAGGCGACTTCGCGCGGGTCGGCGCCGGCGGCCGGGAAGACGCCGATGGTGTCGGCCTTGCCGACGAGGTCCGCGACCGTGGCGGCCTCGGCGTCCTTGAGGAAGACGTCCGCGCCGTCGTCGGGGCCGGCGGCCAGGCCCGCGACCCGGTAGTCGTGCTCGGTGCCGTGGACGAGGAGCCGGATCCGTTCGCCGGTCCGCACGCCCGCGCGCTCGGCGAGCGCCTCGCCGAGGACGATCTGGCCGTCCGCGGTGGGTGCCGTTCCGTCGGTGAGCCGGTAGGGGGAGAGCTTCGCGGAGGACCAGCCGTGGCCGGTGACCGCGCCGCCCCGGGTGAGCGCCGCCGGGAACGAGATGTCCTGGACCGCCGACCCGACGCCGGGGACCTTCGCGATCCGGCCCGCCAGCGCGGCGTCCATGCGCAGCCGCTCGGGGAAGACCAGCTCCTGCCGCGTGTGCCGGTAGTTCTGGTCGCCGGTGACGACGACCGGTGCGGCGGCCAGCCGGTGCGGCGGCGCCGCGTTGTGGATGCCGGTCTCCAGGAGCCCGCCGGACCCGATGACGATGACGGCACCGGCGAACAGCGCCAGGAACGAGGCGAGGAACCCGCCCTTGTGGAAACGCAGGGTGCGCAGCGCGATCCTGATCACCGGCGCGCCTCCCGCCCGGTGTGCCGGATCGCGACCGGGTCGCCCCACGTGCCCAGCTTCTGCATCTGCTCGGTGATCTGGTCCACGGTCGGCCGCTCCAGCGCGCCGATGAGCCGGCCGTCGGCGAGGAAGACGACCCGGTCCGCGTACGCGGCGGCCACCGGGTCGTGCGTGACCATCACGATGGTCTGGCCGACGACGTCCACCGACTGCCGCAGCAGGGTGAGGACCTCGGCGGCGGTACGGGTGTCCAGGGCGCCCGTCGGCTCGTCACCGAAGATCACCGCGGGGTTCGTGACGAGCGCCCGCGCGAGGGCGACGCGCTGCTGCTGGCCGCCGGACAGCTCACCGGGCCGGCTGTGCCGCTTGCCGGACAGCCCGACCTGCTCCAGGACCTGGTCGACCACGGCCCTCTTCGGGCGCGTGCCCGCGAGCCGCAGCGGAAGCGTCACGTTGTCCACCACGTTCAGCGCCGGCAGCAGGTTGAACGCCTGGAAGACGAAACCGATGCGCTCGCGGCGGAACTTGGTCAGGGCCTTCTCGCGGAGCGTGCCGATGTCCACCCCGTCCAGGTGCACGGAGCCGGAGGAGGGCCGGTCGAGGCCGGCCGCGCAGTGCAGGAACGTCGATTTGCCCGAGCCGGAGGGGCCCATGACGGCGGTGAACGTACCCCTCTCCAGGCTGATGCTGACGTTGTCGAGTGCTGTCACCCGGTTCTTCGATCCGCCGTAGAGTCTGCTGACGGAGTCGAGCCGGACGACCGGCTGGGCAGGCGGGTCCTGTGTCCCGATCATGGGCTGTCCTTTGGCCGTGGAAAAGGGGGGTGGCTGGGGTCGGGGGCGCGGGGCGCGCCACCGCGGCGGTGACGCGCCCCGCACCCGTGGTCAGGTGGTGGCGGGCCAGGCGGCGAACCGCCGCAGCCCGTACAGGAGCGGGGGCCGCCCGCTCGGCCGGCGGACGTCCCGCACCCGTCCGTAGACCGTCACGTGGTCGCCCATCCGCTGGGTCAGGGCCACGGTGCAGTCCGCGATCGTGTGCGCGTCCCGGGGGAGATGCGGTCCCGCGCCGTCGGCGGTCCGCTCCCAGGGGGTGACCCGGAAACGCTCGGGATCCCCGGAGGCGAACAGCTCGGCGACGCCCTGGGCGTCCTCGTGCAGCAGGTTCACGGTGAACTCGCCCGAGGCGAGGACGGCCTGGAGCGTGGGGCTGCCGTCCCGGAGGCACACCAGGAGGGTCGGCGGGTCGAGTGCGACGCTGCACACCGACGAGCACGTCATCCCCCACGGGGTGCCGTCGAGGTCCTCCGCGGCGATCACGGCGACCCCGGTGGGGAAGCCGCTCATCATCGAGCGGAAGTCGTCGCACAGGGCGGCCGGGGCCGCTGTCGTCCGGATGGTGGACTCGGTCATCGGGCACTGCTTTCTGTCGCCGCGGCGACCAGTTCGACGGCGGGAGCAGGCTCGGGGGTGCTCGTGCCGCGGTCGAGGAGACCGAGCAGCGGGCCCGTCGCGGCGGTGGTGGTCACCGCCATCAGGGTCAGTGCGAGCACCAGGGGCGCGGTGAGGATTCCCGCGCTCAACCCGGCCTGGAGCACGATCAGTTCGGTGAGTCCGCGCGCGTTCATCAGCACCGCGATCCGGCGGGAGTCCCCGCGCGGCCGCCCGCCCAGACGCGCGCCCAGGTAGCCGCCGATCCCCTTGCCCGCCGAGGCGAGCACGACGGTCACCGCGATCAGGGCCCACGGAACCCGCGAGAACGCCTCGTCGAGGACGGTGATTCCGGTGACGACGAAGAACGCGGGGACGAGCGCCCGCCCGGTCCGGGCCAGCCGGGCGACGGCCGGCTCCCACGGGCTGTCGTCACCCGCCGGTATCGCGAAGCCCACCAGGGCGGCACCGAGGATCGCCGTCATGCCGAGGTGCTCCACGGTCAGGGCCACGGCCAGAGCCACCGCGCCGAGCACCACCGCGGCCGTCCGCGGCCGGCGGGCACAGGCCCGCCCCGCCACCGGCACGCGGACGCCGTACCGCACGGCGAGCGCGCCCGCCGCACCGACGCCCAGGGCGAGCACCGAGTGCAGCAAGCCCGTCGCGTTCCCGGAGCCCAGGCCGATCGCCAGCATGCACAGCAGCCAGCCCACGGAGTCGATCGCGACGGCCGCCGCCAGCGCGAGCCGGCCGGCCGGCGTGGCGCTCAGGCCGCGGTCGGCCAGGATCCGGGCCAGTACCGGCACGGCCGTGATGGACATCGTGACGGCCACCATCAGCACGAACGCGGGCAGCGGAGCGTCCCCGCGCACCGCCGGGTCGTCCTGGAGCAGGACGAAACCGGCGAGCAGGGTGCCCGCGACGAGGGGCGGGACCAGCGCTCCGGCCGCCACCCAGGAGGTGGAGCGCCGGTCGACGCCGGAACCGGCCCGCAGTTCGTGGGCGAGCCCGACGAGGAACAGCACCAGCCCGGCCTTGGCGATCACCGTGAGCGCGTCGAGGACGGACCCGGGCAGCACCGCGTCGAACGTGTCCCGACCGAGCAGGTGGAGCACGGCGGGTCCGGCGAGAAGACCCACCACGATCTCACCGATCACCTCGGGCTGACGCAGCCGCCGCGCCGCCGCCCGGCCCGCGCGGGCGAGCAGCAGAACCACGGCGAGCAGCGCCACCAGGTGCCCGGTCCGACCCAGGAGGTGGAGGAAGTCCATCGCGCAGGACCTTTCGGGCGTGGGCGGTCAGTGCTGCGCGGCGAAGTAGTCGTACGCCTTCGGCAGCGTCTCGGTCAGGCGGCGCGTCTTGTCGCGGATCGCTGCGAACTCCCGTTCCGCCGCGCTCGGGTCGGCGAGGGCGAGGGCCGGGGAGGCCTGCACCTCGATGCCGCCCATGCCGAGCAGGACGCAGTGGTAGGAGTACGCCGGCAGGCCGTGGTAGTAGGGGAAGATGGTCTCCGAGTCGGGGAGCTGGGTCTTCCACTTCTCGATGCGGGCCGCCAGCTCGTCCGGCACGCGGCGGGTCTTCGCGTCGCGCCAGTACTGCGTGTCGTTGCGCTTGGCGGAGACGTAGTGCAGGACGAGGAACTCCCGTATGCCGTCCATGACATGGGCGACCGAGTCGTTGTACAGCTGCCGCTGGACCGGGTTCCAGGACTCGTCGGGGAAGTTCTTGGCGAGCTGCTCGATGGCGTGGTGGATGAAGAAGATGCCGGTGGACTCCAGGGGCTCCACGAAGCCGCTGGACAGGCCGATCGCGACGCAGTTGTTGACCCAGGAGTTCTCGCTGCGGCCGATGCGCATCTTGATGTGGTTGGCCTCGACGTCCGCCGCGGCCGGGCCCACGAACTCGCGCAGCGTACGCTCGGCCTCCTCCGGGGACAGGTAGTCCTTGGCGTAGACGTAGCCGGTGCCGACCCGGCCCATCAGCGGGATCGTCCAGATCCAGCCGGCCTCCTGGGCGGTGGCCGTGGTGCACGGCAGGATGCCGCGGGCCTGCATGTCCATCGGGACCTGAAGCGCCACCGCGCTGTCGTTGGGCAGGGTGTCCGCGTAGGAGATGAACGGCGTCTCCAGCGCCTGGTTCAGCAGCAGTCCGCGGAACCCGGTGCAGTCCACGAACACGTCGCCCTCGATGTCACCGTGCTCGGCCGTGGTGACGTTGGAGATCCAGCCGCGCTCGTCGAGGTTGACCTTCTTCACGTCGTCCGTGATGTGCTTCACGCCGCGCTCGACCGCGTACTTCGTCAGGTACTTGGCGAGCAGCGCCGCCTCGAACTGGTAGGCGTAGGGGAACTGCGTCTTGCCCTGGTGCTCGGACATCGTCAGGCCCTGCATCTCGTCCGCGCCCTCGTCGAAGGGCTGGTCGATCAGCGTGCCGTCCAGGTGGCGCGGGCTGAGCCCGGCGTCGATGACGGAGGGCATGACGAAGATGTCCTTGTCGAACCGGTCCGTCGGGCGCGTCTTCAGCCACCAGTCCGCCAGCGGGAAGCCGTTGACCGACCGCATCTGCTCGAACGGGTGGTAGAAGTAGTGGCCCTCCTCGCGCCAGTTCTCGAACCGGACCGCCAGCTTGTACGTCGCGTTGCAGGCCGGCATCCAGTCCTTCTCCTTGAGCCCGAGGAACTCGAAGAAGTGCCGGATGTCACTGAACGTCGCCTCGCCGACGCCGACCGCGCCGACATTGCCGGACTCCACCAGCGTGATGTCGATGCGGTCGCCGAAGGCGGCCTTGAAGTACGAGGCCGTCATCCAGCCCGCTGTTCCGCCGCCGACAATGACCAGTCTGTTGAGCATGGGGTGACTCCTGTTCGTTGACCGACTTCCGGACATGGCAGGAGCCTAGGAATCGGCGCCGGGGCACAACAGGTCGTTAAGCCACGGCTGAAAAACGCATGGTGCATCGGTTCGTTGGCCGGAATCCGGTCGGCGTCAGCGAACCGTCAGCCTCATTCGGCATTATGCCCGCGTGGCGTGCGCCCCAGCAAGGGGCCCCCATACCATGCGGACGTTCGCGGACGACGCGGATGGTATTTCCCCTGACCGGTGGACCCGGGCGATATTTGGGCCTCAAACCAACGAGTTACGGGGGCGTCGCTCATGGACATACAGGTTCTCGGTTCGGTTTCCGTGCGGTACGGCAATCGACAGCACGCGGTGGGGTCGAAGCGGCTGACGGCGATTCTCGCCCTGCTCGCGCTCTCCCCGGGACGCACGATCCCGGCGGACCAGTTGGAGGACGAGCTGTGGGCGGGCCGCACGCTCGCCAACGCTCGCAACGCGCTGCAGGCGAGCGTCGGCCGGCTGCGCAGGTACCTGGAGTCGATCACCGGCCGGCGCGGCGACGAGCTGATCCGCACCGTGGGCGGGGGCTACCAGCTCGGTGTCCCCGCCGACCGGGTGGACGCCCACCGCTTCCGGGAGCTGGCGCGCAGCGGCGCCGACCTGGTGGCGAGCGACCCGACGCTGGCCGCGGTCGCGCTGGAGGAGGCCCTGTCCCTGTGGCGCGGTCTCGCCCTGACGGACGCCCACGACGGCCTGCGGGTGCGGATCGCCGCGGCCGATCTGGAGGAACGGCGCATCACCGTGTACGAGGACCTGACCACGGCGCGGCTCGCGGTGGACCCGCACCGCATCTCGCTGCCGGAACTGCGCGGGACGGCCGCCGAGCATCCCGAACGGGAGCGGCTCACCGAACTGCTGATGCTGGCGCTCTACCACGGGGGGCGGCAGGCCGAGGCCCTCGACGTGTTCCACCGTGCCCGCCGCAGACTCGCCGACGAAATGGGTCTGGAACCGGGCCGCGCACTGCACCGCGCCTATCAGGCGATTCTGCAGCAGGACGACGTGCTCGGCGAACCGCGGCAGGTCCTCGCACACCGCTAGGGAATGACGGCTGAACAGCTGGAGGGCTGTTGAGGAACGGCCGCGGAAGCGACCGGCAAAGAACTGGCGGTTCACTGAAGTAACGCTGAAGAAGCGCTGAATAACCGCTGAAAAAGCACTGACGGATCACTGAATAAGGCCTGAATAAGGTCTGAATAATGTCTGAGCACATACTGAGGCCGGACTGGGGCAGTACGGGAAAACCTCAAGAGGAGGGTTGTCGTCCGTCGCCGCGCGGTTACCGTGGAACGGCAGTGGAAACTCCGTCCGCCCGGGACCTGATCATCCGGTCAGGTCCCGGACGGGCGGATTCCGTTTGCCTGCTCCGAAACCGAGGCGGCTCATGGACATCGAATTGAGGCATGCGCGGATCGTCGTCACGATAAGTGAAGCCGGAAGCATCTCCCGCGGCGCGAACGAACTCAGCCTTCCCCAGCCGAGCCTCACCGCCCAGCTCCGACGCATCGAACGGGCTCTCGGCGGTGAACTCTTCGAGCGCTCCCGCAGCGGGGTCACACCGACCCCGCTGGGCGAGCGGCTCATCCCGCTGCTCGGCGACCTCGTACGACGGGCCGACGAGATCAACGCCCAGGCCGGCCGTGCCGGCGCCGGCCACCTGCGCCTGGGCAACACCGAATGGACCCCGCCCACCCTCGGCGACGCCCTGCAGAGCGTGCTGCCCGGCACCGCCGTGCTGACCGAGACCCTCTCGCCCGACGCCGCGGTCGCGGGCGTGCGCCGCGGCACGCTCTCCGTGGCCCTGGTACCGGGCCCCGCCCGGCTGTCCGCCCCCGCTCCCGACCCGGCCGAACCCGCCCTCGGCAGCGTGACGGTGGTGCGCGAACCCGTCTGGCTCGCCCTGCCCGCGGACGAGGGGCGCGCCGAGGACACCTGGGTACGCTACTCGCGGGAACACTGGCTGCACACCGTCGAGGAACGGCTGCTCACCGGACTCGGCCGGCCCGGTTCCGCCCGCGTGCTGCACCACGTCAGCACCCAGCGCGAGGCGATGACCTGGGTGGCCGGCAGCGGGGCCGCGGCCCTGGCCACGCCCTCCGGGGCCACCCCCGACGTACGGCTGACCCCGCTGGCCGACACCGAGCTGGTCGAGATGCAGCTGGTGTGGCGGCGCGGCGCGGTCACCGAGGAGACCGTACGCCGGCTCGTGCACGCGGTCCGCGACTACTACTGCGGCTACGCCCGCACGATCCCCGGATACTGGCGCTGGCTCGTCGAGCACCGCGCCGAACTCCCCGAACTCCAGTCTTTCCTCACCGGTTCCGCCGCCTCCTGAGACCTTGGGGCAGAGCCTGGCGGTACGTGTCAGCGACTCGTCAGTGAACGGTCAGCGGCATCGGCCAGCATCGTTGACATGACGACAACACACGAGCTGAACACCGAGGACCGCGCCAGGATCAAGGGCATCATCTGCGACATCCTGGAGATCGAGCCGGAGGACATGACCGACACCAGCCGCTTCAAGGAGGACCACGAGGCGGACTCGATGGGCGCCATCGAGATCCTCTCCCAGCTGGAGCGGGCCTTCGGCACCGACATCGACCAGGCCGAGCTGTCCCGCATGGTCAACCTGGACGGCGTCGTGACCGTGGTCGGCGAGGCCGTCGCCGCACGGGCCAACTAGCCACCCCCGCCCCACGGATGCGACGGGAGCGCATGGTGTACGACGACGAGCAGCAGCCACGCCGAGTGGTCATCACCGGACTCGGCACGGTCACCAGCATCGGGCTCGGAGCCCCGGCCTTCCTGGACGGACTGAAGTCCGGCCGCAGCGGGGTCAAGCCCATCACGGCCTTCGACACGACCGGCTTCGCGCACGCCAACGCCTGCGAGGTGGCCGACTTCGTGCCGGGCGACTGGATCCACCACGTCGACCCCCAGGAGCTGGGCCGGGCCACCCAGTTCTCCGTCGCCGCGGCCAACATGGCCGTCGCCGACGCCGGACTGACCGCGCAGGACCTGCGCGAGCGCAGGGTGCTGGTCTCGGTCGGCACCACCGACGCCGAGTCGCGCGACCTCGACACCCTGGTCGGCACCCAACTCACGGAAGGACCGGAGCGGTTGTCGCCCGGCGTGGCCCGCCGGGCGCAGGCCGGACGACTGTCCAGCGGCATCGTCAGGGAACTCGGCCTGGTCGATGTCGAGGCCCTCACCATCCCGACCGCCTGCGCGGCCGGCAACTACGCGATCGGCAGCGGCTTCGACGCCATCCGGCACGGCGAGGTGGAGGCCGCGCTGTGCGGCGGCGCCGACGCCGTCTGCCGCAAGACCTTCACCGGCTTCTACCGCCTGGGCACCATCGCCCCGGAGGTCTGCCAGCCCTTCGACATCGACCGCAAGGGCATCCTCACCGGCGAGGGCGCGGGCATCCTCCTCCTCGAAAGCCTGGAGTCCGCCCTCGCCCGCGGGGCACGGATCTACGCCGAGGTGCTCGGCTACGGCCTGAACTGCGACGCCCACCACCCGGTCGCCCCCGACCAGGACAGCCTCGCCCGGTGCATGGAGGTCGCCCACCGCAACGCCGGCGTGGCGCAGGAGGACATCGACTTCATCTCCGCGCACGGCACCGGCACCCGGGCCAACGACGTGACGGAGGCCGGAGCCATCCGGCAGGTCTTCGACACCCCGCCGCCCACCGTCTCCATCAAGTCGATGATCGGCCACTCCATGGGGGCGGCCAGCGCCCTCGCCGCGGCGGCCTGCGCCCTCGCCCTCACCGAGGGCTTCATCCCGCCGACGGTCAACCACCGCGAGACGGACCCGGAGTGCGGCCTGGACTGCGTGCCGAACGAGGCCCGCCCCGCCGAGCTGAACGTCGTGCAGAACAACGCGCTCGCCTTCGCGGGCAACAACGCCGTGCTGATCCTCGGCCGGATGAACCGCACACGGCGCACCGACCGCCCGGAGCCCCTGAAGGAGGCCGTGTGATGCCGTCGTCCCTCGTCATCTCCGCCTGGTCGGCGATCTCCCCCTACGGCGTGGGCAACGCCCCGCTGCGGGAGGGGCTCGCCGAGGGGCGCGACGCGATCGCCGCCCTCGACCACGACAGCTACCCCGTGCCCTTCGAACGGGCCGCCCTGGTACCCGACTTCACCGCAGCCAAGTACGTCGGCAAGAAGGGCACCCGGACCATGGACCGGGTGACCGCGCTCGCCGTCACCGCGGTCGGCGGACTCGTCGGCGCCATCGCCGGAGAACTCGAGGGCCGCCCCGAGCAGACCGCCCTGGTCCTCGGCACCGGCTCCGGCAGCGTCCAGAGCATCATGGACTTCACCAAGGACTCGCTGTCCGGGGAGCGCCCGTACCACGTGGAGCCCGCCCGCTTCCCGAACACCGTGATGAACCGGGCCGCCGGGCAGAGCGCCATCTGGCACCGGATCAAGGGCCCCAACACCACGGTCGCGGGCGGCGCGCTGACCGGTCTGCTCGCCCTCGGCTACGCGCTGCGCCTGCACCGCGGCGGCCACTGCGCCCGGGTGCTGTGCGGGGCCGCCGAGGAGTTCTCCACCCAGCGCGCCTGGCTGGAGTGGCACGGGCGGGCCGAGGAGGAGCGGCGGACCCCGCTTGGCGAGGGCGCGGCCGTGTTCCTGGTCGAGCCGGCCGAGGACGCCACCGCGGCCGGCCGTACCGTCCTGGCCCGGATCGCCGGCACCCGCTTCCGCGCCTACCAGGGACCCGACGGCATCCGCGACGCCCTCACCGCCTGCGTCCGCAGCACCCTGGACGCGGCGGGCGTGGCGCCCGGCTCCGTACGGTTCGTGGCCCCGCTCGGCGGCGGCGGGAAGCCGGCCGCCGAGGAGGAGCAGGCCGTCACCGACGCCCTGCCCGGCGCCGACCCCGCCTGGATCCGGCTGCGCGAGCACCTCGGCGACACCTCCGCCGCGGCCACGGCGCTCCAGCTGGCCGCCGTCCTCGCCGCCGCCGGCGAGCAGGGCCTCGGCCCCGGCGAGGCGGCCCTGGTGACCGGCGTCGAGCCGGACGGCCAGGTCGGCTGCGCCGTCTTCACCGGCGTGTGAGCCACGCGGACCGGCCGCCCAAGCGGCCGACACCCACCCCAGAGCCCTCAGGAGAGACCAGCATGTCCGCAACCGACCGGCCCGTCGCCCTCGTCAGCGGCGGCTCGCGCGGTATCGGCCGCCACGTGGTGACCCGGCTCGCCCGCGACGGCTACGACGTGGCGTTCTGCTTCCAGTCCAACAAGGAGGCCGCCGACGCCGTCGCCGAGGAGGCGACCGCAGAGGGCGCCCGGGTGTACGCCGCGCGCACCGACGTCGCCGACCACGACGCCGTACACGACTTCGTCAAGGCCGCCCAGCGCGCACTCGGCCCGCTGGCCACCGTGGTGTCCTGCGCGGGCATCGTGCGGGACAACCCGCTGGTCATGCTCGCGCCGGCCGACTGGGACGCCGTACTGCGGGTCAACCTGGACGGCACCTACAACCTCTGCAAGGCCGGCGTGTTCGCCATGATGAAGCGCAGGTCCGGCTCGGTGATCACACTGTCCTCGGTGGCCGGCGTCTACGGCAACGCCACCCAGGCCAACTACTCGGCGACCAAGGCCGGGATCATCGGCTTCACCAAGGCACTCGCCAAGGAGTCCGGCCGCTACGGCATCCGCGCCAACGCGGTGGCGCCCGGCTTCATCGACACCGACATGCTCTCCGGCCTCGCCGACGACCACGTCAGGAAGATGACCGAGCGGATCCCGCTCGGCCGCCTCGGCCGCCCCGAGGAGGTCGCCGACCTGGTGGCCTTCCTCGCGTCCGACCGCGCCTCGTACATCACAGGACAGGTATTCGGAGTCGACGGCGGCCTCGTCGTCTGACCGGAAAGTCGTCTGACCGGAAAGGGGCGCCACCATGCCCAAGAACAAGACGCCGCGGTTCTACTTCTCCCTGCGCAGCCCCTACTCGTGGCTCGCCTACCGCACGCTGATGACCGAGCACCGGGACCTCGCCGAGCGCCTCGAATGGGTGCCGTTCTTCGAGCCCGACCCGCTCAGCGCCCGGCTCATGGAGGAGCAGGGCGGCCGGTTCCCGTACTCGGAGATGTCCCGCGAGAAGAACCGCTACGTGCTCCAGGACGTCGGCCGCCTCACCAAGGCCCGCGGGATCAAGGTCACCTGGCCGGTCGACCGCGACCCGGTGTGGGAGGTCCCGCACCTGGGCTACCTGGTCGCCGCCGCCCAGGGCCGCGGCCACGACTACATCGACGCGGTGTACCGGGCCAGGTTCGGCCAGGGCCGCGACATCTGCGACCCGCGCACCATCGAGGACATCGGCTGGGAGCTGGGCATCGACCCGCAGCGCCTGTCCCGCGCCAGCGACCGGCCCGAGCTGCGCGCCGAGGGCATCCGCATCCTCCTCGACGTCTGCAAGGACGGCGTGTTCGGCGTCCCGTTCTTCGTGCACGGCTACAGCCGCTTCTGGGGGATCGACCGGCTCGACGCGTTCGTGGAGCACCTGCGCTCCCAGGAGGAGCCGGCCGCCGGGATACCGCGCGAGCTGACCGCGGTCGGCATCGGCACGGCCACCGACGACGGGCACGCGGGCGGCTGCGGCTGACCCCGCCCACCCCGGGCCCCACGACCGCCCTCCACGCACCACCACCCCCACGCACCGCCCCCCACCACCTCCACCCCACCCCCCATACCCACTCCACGACTACGGCGTGACTTCAGTGACCTTCGCTAGGGGACTGCTATGACATCCGTTCAGACGGCCGGCCTGCCGCTCACCGCCGGCCAGAAGGACATCTGGTTCGACGCGAAACTCTCCGGCGGGGGCGCGACCTACAACACCGCCATCTACTGGGACATCCGCGGACCGCTCGACCTCGACCTCTTCCGCACCGCCCTCGCCCGGCTGGCCGAGGAGTCGGAGTGCCTGCGCGCCCGGTTCGACGACCGGGGCGGCGAACCGCGCCAGTTCGTCGAACCGCTCGGCGCGCTGCCGCTGACCGTCACCGACGTCGGCACGGCCCCCGACCCCGCGGCCGCCGCCGAGCAGGCGATCCGCGCCGACCTCGCCGTGCCCTTCCCGCTGGACGAGGGCCCGGACGAGGCACCGGGCGAGGGGCCGGACGGCGCAGCGCACGTCCCGTTGTTCCGGCTGAGCGTGTTCACGCTCGGCCCCGAGCGCACCTTCTTCTGCCTGCTCAACCACCACCTCGTCTCCGACGGCTTCAGCTACGTCATCTACTTCCAGCGGCTCTCCGAGATCTACGGCGCCCTGCTCGACGGCACCTCCCTGGACGAGAACCGCTTCCCCCCGCTCGCCACACTCGTCGAGGCCGAGGCGGCGTACACCGCGTCGCCGAAGGCCGAACGCGACGCCGCCTACTGGCAGCGGCAGGTCGGTGACGGCCCCGGGCTGATCAGCCTCGCCACCCGCGACGCCGAGCCCGCCCAGACCTTCCACCAGGAGGGCACCGTCCTGCCCGAGCGCACCGCCGAGCTGCTGCGCTCGGTCGCCTGGGAGTCCCGGGTGACCTGGCAGACCACGCTCGCCGCCGCGCTGGGCGCCTACACCGCGCGCACCGCCGGCACCGAGGACGTACTGCTCGCCCTGCCGGTGACGGCCCGCGTCGGCGGCACCATGCAGCGCGTCCCCGGCATGGTCGTCAACAACCTGCCGCTGCGCCTGGCCGTGCCCGCGCACACCACCCGCGCCACGCTGCTGGCCGAGACGTACCAGGTGTTCTCCCAGAGCCTGAAGCACCAGCGCCACCGCGTCAGCAGGATCCGCCGGGCGATGGGCCTGTCCAGCGACGACCGGCGGCCCTTCGGCCCGTTCCTCAACATGATGCCGCAGGTCGAGAAGCTGGCCATCGGCCCCTGCGAGGCCACCATCTACAGCCCGTCCACGGGCCTGGTGGACGACCTGGAGTTCACCGTCGCCGACAAGGGCGAGGCCGGCATCGGCGTCGACCTCAGCGGCAACACCGCACGCTACGACCGCGCCGGGATCCGCACCCACCTCGACCGGTTCACCGCCTTCCTGGACGCCTTCCTCCGGGCCGCGCCCGACGCCCCGCTCGGCGGCCTCGACCTGCTCACCGCCGACGAGCGCGCCGACCTCTCCGCCACCCTCACCGGTCCCGTCCGCGAGACGCCCTACCGGGGCGTCGTGGAACGCGTCCGGGAGCAGGCCGCGCGGGCACCGCACGCGGTGGCCGTCACCGACGACGGCGGCAGCATCGACTACGCCGTACTGGTCGGCCGGGCCTCCGCCGTCTCCCGCCTGCTGACCGGCCACGGACCGGTCGCCGTCCTCACCGAGCCGGGCCGTGACTTCGTCACCGCGGAACTCGCCGTCCTCGGCGCCGGACGCGCCTTCGTGCCCCTCGACCCCGGCGCCCCGGCCGCCCGGCTGACCGCGCTGCTGCGCGACAGCGGCGCCGGTTCCCTGCTCACCCAGGACGAGCACGCCGACCTCGCACGCCGGATCACCGCGCCCCTGGACGAGCCGCTGCCCGTGCACGTCCTGGACGGCCGCACCGACCCCGCCGACGACCTGGCCCCCGTCACCGGCGGCCCGCTCGACCTCGCGTACGTCATCTACACCTCCGGCTCCACCGGCAAGCCCAAGGGCGCCATGGTGCAGCGCGGCGGCATGGTCAACCACCTCCTCGCCAAGATCGAGGAGTTCGGGCTGACCCAGGCCGACGCGCTCGTCCACAACGCGCCCGTCACCTTCGACGTCACCGTCTGGCAGACCCTGACGACCCTGCTCGTCGGCGGCCGGGTGCGCGCCTTCGCCCGCGGCGACATCGCCGACCCGGACGTCCTGTTCCCGGTCATCGGCGCCGAGGAGCTGACCGTCATCGAGGTCGTGCCGTCCCTGCTGCGCGCCACCCTCGACGTCTGGGACGCGGCCGGCACCGCACCCGCCCTGCCCGCCCTGCGCTGGATGATCTCCAACGGCGAGGCGCTCCCCGCCGACCTGTGCACCCGCTGGTTCGCCCGCTACCCGGGCATCCCGCTCGCCAACCTCTACGGCCCCACCGAGTGCTCCGACGACGTCACGCACGCCTATCTCACCGGCCCCGGCGACCTGGACGCGCCCGTCGTGCCGATCGGCCGGCCGCTGCGCAACACCCGGCTGTACGTCCTCGGCGCCGACCTGCGGCCGGTACCCCGCGGTGTCCAGGGCGAACTGTTCATCGCCGGCCGGGGCGTCGGCCGCGGCTACCTCGCCGACCCGCGCCGCACCGCCGCCACGTTCGTGCCCGACCCGTTCGCCGCCGACGGTTCCCGCATGTACCGCACCGGCGACCACGTCGTGCTGCGGTCCGACGGGCAGCTCGCCTTCGTGGGGCGCGTCGACCACCAGGTGAAGATCCGCGGCCAGCGCATCGAACTCGGCGAGGTCGAGACGGCCCTGCGCGCCCTGCCCGGCATCGCCGACGCCGTGGCCGCCGCCGTCACCGACCCGGCCGGACAGAAGCGGCTCGTCGGCTACGTCGTCGGCGACGGCGTCCGCCCGGACACCGCCGCCGCCCGCGGCCTGCTGGTCGAGCGGCTGCCCGGCGCCCTCGTGCCGACCGCCCTCGTCGCGCTGGACGAACTGCCGTTGACCGCACATGGCAAGGTCGACCGCAAGGCCCTGCCCGCCCCCGACTTCGGCGCCCCCACGCGGGGCCGTGCCGCCCGCACCGACGAGGAGCGGATCCTGTGCGCCGTCCTCGCCGAGGTCCTCGGCCTGCCCGAGGTCGGCCCCGAGGACGGCTTCTTCGCCCTCGGCGGCGACAGCATCAGCTCCCTCCAGGTCGTCAGCCGGGCACGCAGGGAAGGCCTGGTCATCACCGCCCGGGACGTGTTCCGGCACCGCACCCCCGCGGCCATCGCCGCCGCGGCCGGCCACACCGGGCAGGCCGCGCAGGCCGCGCCCGCCGCCGAGGAGGACGGCGTCGGCGAGGTCGGACTCCTCCCCGTCGCCGACCAGCTGCGCGAGCTGCTCGCCCATCTCCCGCAGGAGACGAGGGAGTTCGCGCAGTACGCCACCGTCACCGTGCCCGCCGAGGTCGACGCCCCCCGGCTGGAGCGCGCGCTCCAGGCCGTCCTCGACCGCCACGACACCCTGCGCCTGCGCCTCACCGTCCCGGTGCCGGGCCTGTGGTCCCTGACCACGCAGCCCCGGGGCGGCGTCACCGCCGCCGACGTGCTGCGCACCGCCACCCTCCCGGCCGACGGTGACCGCCCGGCCCGCCTCGCCGGCGAACTGGCCGCGGCCCGTGCCCGGCTGCGCCCCGAGGACGGCCTCGTCATGCAGGCCGTCCTGCTGAGCGACGAGAACCCCGACGCCCCCGGCACGCTCCTCCTCGTCGTCCACCACCTCGCCGTCGACGGCGTCTCCTGGCGGATCCTGCTGCCCGACCTCCGCGCGGCCTGGGAGGCCGTCGCCACCGGCACCGAGCCGCGGCTGGACGCCGTACCGACCTCCTACCGGCGCTGGGCGAAGACCCTGGCCGAGGAGGCCCGCACCGCGGACCGGGTGGCGGAACTGCCGCTGTGGACCGAGCAGCCGACCGGCGAGTCGGTCACGCTCGCCGAGCAGCCGCTGGACCCCGCCCGCGACGTGCACGGCAGCGCCGGCACCCTGCGCATCGAACTGCCCGCCGAGCACACGGCGGCCCTGCTCACCACGGTGCCCGCCGCCTTCCACGCCGAGATCAACGAGGTACTGCTCACCGGCCTCGCCCTCGCCCTCGCCGACCGCGCCCGCCGCGGCGGCTCCACCGCCACCCGCGCCCTGGTCGAGCTGGAGGGACACGGCCGCGAGCAGATCGCCGGCGACCCGGACCTGTCGCGCACGGTCGGCTGGTTCACCAGCGTCCACCCCGTCGGCCTCGACGTCGGCCGGCTCGACTGGGACGACGTGTGGCAGGCCGGCCCGTCCCTCGGCACCGCCCTGAAGCGGACCAAGGCCACCCTGCACACCCTGCCCGACCACGGCATCGGCCACGGCCTGCTGCGCCACCTCAACCCGCAGACCGCGGCCGTCCTCGCCCGCACCCCCGTACCCGAGCTCGCCTTCAACTACCTGGGCCGGTTCACCGCGAGCGGCGGCGACTGGTCCATGGTGGCGGGCGGAGCCGGACAGACCGCGGCCCCCGGCACTCCGCTGCGCCAGCCCGTCGAGGTCGTCGCCGTCACCGAGGACCGCCCCGACGGCCCCGTCCTGGTGGCCGACTGGACCTGGGCCTCCGCCCTGCTCGACGAGGCCGGCGTACGGGACCTGGCCGAGACCTGGTTCCGCGCCCTGCGGGCCCTCGCCGCGCACGCGGAACGGCCCGGCAGCACCGGCCGCATCCCGGCCGAGTTCCCGCTCGTCCACGTCGAGCAGCGGGAGATCGACGCCTACGAGGCCGAGCTGCGCGGCGTCACCGACATCCTGCCGCTCTCCCCGCTCCAGCGCGGACTGCTCTTCCAGGCCGAGTTCGACCGGCAGGGCATGGACGCGTACACCCTCCAGGTCGTCATGGACATCGGCGGCGCCCTGGACCGCACCGCCCTGCGCGCCGCCGCCGAGGCACTCCTCGAACGGAACCCGGGCCTGCGCGCCTGCTTCCGCGAGCGCGACACCGGCGACCCGGTCCAGCTGGTCCCCGGCCACGTCGAACTGCCCTGGACCGAGGTCGACCTGACCCACGTCGACGCGGCCGAGGTGGACGCCGAGGCCGCCCGCCGCACCGACGAGGAGTGGCTGCACCGCTTCGACGTCACCCGCGGCCCGCTGACCCGCTTCACCGTCTACCGGTTCGCCGACGACCGGCACCGCGTCGTCTGGACCACGCACCACATGCTGGTCGACGGCTGGTCCCTGTCCGCCGTGCTCGCCGAGGAACTCGTCACCCTGTGGGCCGACGGCGCCGACACGACCGCCCTCGCCCGCGTCGCCCCCGCCCAGCGCTACCTGGAGTGGTCGGCGGCGCAGGACAAGGAGGCGGCCCGCGCGGCCTGGCGGGCCGAACTCGCCGGCGTGGAGGGCGCCACCCGGCTCGGCCCCGCCGACCGCGACCGCGTCTCCGTGCTGCCCAGAACCCTCGTCGCCGGCATCCCGGACCAGGTCACGGACGCGCTCACCCGCTGGGCACACCGCCGCGGCCTCACCCTGAACACCGTGATGCAGGGCGCCTGGGCGACCGTCCTCGGCGCCCTCACCGGACGCGACGACGTCACCTTCGGCGCGGTCGTCTCCGGCCGCCCCGCCGAACTGCCGGAAGTGGAGCGGATGGTGGGCGCGTTCCTGCACACCCTCCCGGTCCGGGCCCGGCTGGACGCCGCACAGCCCTTCGAGGCGGTGCTCGCCGACCTCCAGGACCGCCAGCTCGGCCTCGAACCCCACCACCACCTGGGCCTGGCCGAGGTGCAGCAGTGCGCCGGAGCCGGCGAGCTGTTCGACACCGTCGTCAGCTTCCACAACTACCCGACCGGCGCCCTCGACCGCATCGGCGAGCACATACCCGGCCTGGCCATGCTCGGCTGGACCGCCCGCGTCGTCGCCGAGTACCCCCTGGCCATCGGCGTCTTCCCCGGCGCGGACGGGCGGCTGCGCGTCGAGGCCCAGTACCGGCCCGACGTGTTCACCGAGGAGCACACGGACGGCTTCGTCCAGCGTTTCCTGCGCGTCCTGGAGCGGCTCGCCGCCGACCCCGGCGTCCCGCTCGGCCACGTCGACACCCTCGACGACACCGAACGCCACCGGCTCACCCGCGCCTGGGCGGGCGTCGACGCCGCCAGGCCCGAACCCGCGGCCCTCGCCACCGACGCCTTCGAGCGGTGGGCGGCCCGCTTCCCGGACAAGCCCGCCGTCTCCCTCGGCGCCGACGTCCTCACCTACGCCGAGCTGAACACCCGCGCCAACCGGCTCGCCCGGCTCCTCGTCTCCCGGGGCGTACGAGCCGAACAGCCGGTCGCCGTCCTGCTGCCGCGCTCCCCGCAGCTGGTGGTGGCGGCCCTGGCCGCGCTGAAGGCGGGCGCCGTGTTCCTGCCCGTGGACGTCGACTACCCGGCCGACCGCATCGGCTACCTCCTGGCGGACGCGCGGCCCGCCGTCCTGCTCACCGACACCGACACCGCCGCCCGCCCGGCGGGGCTGCCCGAGCTGCCGATCGTCACCGACACCCCCCTGCTCCTCGACTCGCCCGGAACCGCGGCGGAGCTGGCGGACCTGGACGGCACCGACCTGACCGACGCCGGCGACCGGCACGGGACGCTTCACCCGCTGCACACCGCGTACATGATCTACACCTCCGGGTCCACCGGCCGCCCCAAGGGGGTGACCGTGCCGCACACCGGGCTGATGGCGATGGTCGACAGCCTCACCGAGCGGTTCGGGCTGGACGAGGACGTACGCGTCCTGCAGTTCGCGTCCTTCAGCTTCGACGCCTCCGTCTTCGGCATCATGCTGGCCCTGCTCAACGGCGGCACCCTCGTCATCGCCGACGAGGAGCACCGCACCCCGGGACAGCCGCTGGTCGACCTGATCAACGACGAGCGGATCAACCTGGCCGCGCTGCCGCCGGTCGTCGTCGGCGCGCTGCCCGAGGGCAGCACGCTCCCCGCCGACCTGCGCATGGTGGTCACCGGCGAGGCCGTACCCGCCGAGGTGGTCGACCGCTGGGCGGGCTCGGTGCGGATGTTCAACGGGTACGGGCCCACCGAGGCCGTCGTGGGCTGCACCGTCAGCGGGCCGCTCGTGCCCGGCCGCGGACGCCCCCCGATCGGCCGCCCGACCGCCGCGCACCGCGTGTACGTCCTGGACCGGGCGCTGCGCCCGGTCCCCGTCGGATCCGCCGGCGAGCTGTACGTCGGCGGCGGCCTGGCCCGCGGCTACCTCGGCCGGCCCGACCTGACCGCCCTGCGGTTCGTGCCCGACCCCCACGGACCGGCCGGCAGCCGCATGTACCGCACCGGTGACCTGGTGCGCTGGCTGCCCGACGGCGAACTCGACTACCTGGACCGCACCGACGACCAGGTGCAGCTGCGCGGCATCCGCATCGAACTCGGCGAGATCTCCACGGCCCTGACGGCCATGCCCGGCGTCGAGCAGGCGGCCGTCGTGATGCGCGAGGACGAGGCGGGCGAGCGGCGCCTGGTCGCCTACGTGGTCGCCGCCGGAGCCGGCGCCGGGGTGGACACCACCGTGCTGCGCGACCGCCTCGTGACGGAACTGCCCGACTACATGGTGCCGTCCGCCGTCGTCGCCCTGGACGCGCTCCCGCTGACCACCAACGGAAAGCTGGACCGCGCCGCCCTGCCCGACCCCGAACTGGGCGCCGGCACCCGGGGACGCGCCCCGCGCACCCCCGTCGAGGAGATCCTGTGCGGCCTGTTCGCCGACATCCTCGGCCGCGAACAGGTCCACGCCGACGACGACTTCTTCGAGATCGGCGGGCACTCGCTGCTCGCCACCCGCTTGGTCAGCCGGGTACGCAGCGTCCTCGGCGCCGAACTCCCCATCCGCGCCCTCTTCGAGGCCCGCACCGTCGCGGCGCTCGCCGCCCGCGTGGCCCAGGCCGACCGGGCACGCCCGGCACTGGCGCCCGCGCCGGCCGGGGCCGAGCGGCCGCTGTCCTTCACCCAGCAGCGCCAGTGGTTCCTCAACCGCCGCGAGGGCAGCGCCGACGGCTCCTTCAACTCGGTGCTCGCCTTCCGGCTCACCGGGCAGCTCGACGCGGACGCCCTCCAGGCGGCACTGCGCGACCTCGCCGAACGGCACGAGGTGCTGCGCACCGTCATCCCCGACACCGACGGGGTGCCCTCGCTGCGCGTCCTGGACGCCGTGGCGGGTACGCCCGCGCTGAAGGTGGTGTCGGTCCCGGCCGGCGAGGTGCGGGCGGCGGTGGCCGCCGAGGCCGACCGCGGCTTCGACCTCACCCAGGAGACACCGCTGCGCGTCCGCCTCTTCCCGGCGGGCCCGGGCGAGTGCGTGCTGCTCTTCGTGATCCACCACATCGCCTTCGACGGCTGGTCGATGGGCCCGTTCCTCGGCGACTTCGCCGCCGCCTACCGGGCCCGCGGCAAGGGCCGCGCCCCGCGCTTCGAACCGCTGCCCGTGCAGTACGCCGACTTCGCCGTCTGGCAGCGCGAACTGCTCGGCGACGACGACGACCCGGACAGCCTCGCCGCCGAACAGCTCGACTTCTGGCGCGACGCGCTCGCGGGCCTGCCCGACGAGACCCCGCTGCCCGCCGACTTCCCCCGCCCCGACCGGGGCACCCGGACCGGCGACGTGGTCCTGTTCGACGTGGACGCCGCACTGTGCACGGCCGTCGGCGAACTGGCCCGCTCCACCGGCACCACCGAGTTCATCGTCTTCCAGGCGGCCCTGTCGACGCTGCTGACCCGGCGCGGCGCGGGCACCGACGTCCCGGTGGGCGTCTCGGTCGCGGGCCGCACGGACGACGCGCTCGCGGACGTCGTCGGCATGTTCCTCAACACCCTGGTGCTGCGCGGCGACACCGGCGGCGACCCGACCTTCCGGGAACTGCTCGACCGGCTCCGGGAGACCGACCTCGCCGCCTTCTCCCACCAGGACGTGCCGTTCGACCAGGTGGTCGACGCGCTGCGGCCCGCCCGCGCACTGAACCGGCACCCGCTGTTCCAGGTGTCGCTCACCGTCCAGTACGACGGCGTACGCGACCTGGGCCTGCCCGGCCTGACCGCCCGCCCCGAGTACGTCCCGTCCCGGCAGGCCAAGCTGGACCTCGTCGTCGAACTGGTGCCGGCGTACGGCACGGACGGCATGCAGGGCCTGCTGACCTTCAGCGAGGACCTGTTCACCCGGGAGACGGCCGAGGGCCTCGCGGCGCAGTTCACGCAGGTGCTGCGCGGCGCGGTGGCCGATCCGGACATGACGATCGGCGACCTGGAGATCGCGGGGACGGACGCGCCCGCGGCCCCGGAGCGGTCCGCCGACCGCTCGGCCGACGGAGACGAAGGGGCCGGCGGCGCCGACGGCGACGGCTCGGCCGACGGTGACGCCTTCGCCGGCATCGTGCGGCAGCTGCCCGAGACGACCCTGCTCGACCTGTTCGCCGCGCGGGTCGCCGAGGCGCCCGACGCCGTCGCCACCGGAAGCGGCCCGCAGGCGCTGTCGTACGCGGACCTCGACCGGTACGCCGACGAGCTCGCGCACACCCTCGTCGCGGCCGGTGCCGGTCCCGAGCGGACCGTGGCACTCGCCGTGCCGCGCGCCGCCGACCAGGCCCTCGCGGCCCTCGCCGTCCTCAAGGCGGGCGCGGCCTATGTGCCGCTGGCCGCGGACGAACCGGCCGACGCGGTCCGCGCCCTGTTCGCGGACGTCGACCCGGTCTGCGTCCTGACCACCGCCGGCCTGGCCGGACGCCTGCGGACGACCGGGGTGCCGGTGCTCGTCCTCGACGTCGCCGGCCTGCGCACCGGGGCCGCGGTGCCGGACCCCCGGCCCGTGCCCGGCACGGCCCGGCCCGGACAGGCCGCGTACGTGACCCGCGGCGGCGCCACGGGCACCGTCGTGGAGCACCGCACGGCCGCCGCCCACGTCGCGGCCGCACTGGACGAGGGACGTCCGGGCGAGGCGGGCCTGTTCGGGGCGCTGCTGGCCGGCACCGGCGTCGCCACCCGGGAGCGCCCGTCCGCCGCATGGTCCGCCCCGGGCACCGTCCCGGCGGACGCCGCCCCGTGGCCCGCCCACGGCTACGTCCTGGACGAGGCGCTGCGCCCGGCCGCCGAGGGCGAGCTGTACCTCGCCGGCGCGGCCGTCGCCCGGGCCTACGCGGGCCGGGCGACGGCCACCGCCGAGCGGTTCGTGGCCGACCCCTGGGGCGAGGCCGGGGCGCGCATGTGGCGGACCGGCCGGAAGGTCACCCGGGGCGTGGCCGCCCCGGCGGAGCCGGCCGTCCCGGCGGCGGACGCTCCCGCCGCCGAGGCCGATCCGGTCGTGGAGCGGTTGTGCGCGATCGTGGCCGAGGTGGTCGGGGCCGGGTCCGTGGGCGCGGCGGAGAACTTCTTCGAGACCCGGTCGATGGACAGCATGAAGTCGCTGCGGCTGGTGGCGCGGGCCCGCAAGGAGGGCATCGGGATCACCATCGCGGACGTCTTCCGGCACCAGAGCGTCGCGGCCCTCGCGGCCGGACTGCGCCCCGGACCCGCACCGCGGCCCGCGCCGGAACCCGCCTCCGAAGCACCGGCCCCCGAGGCACCGGCCCCCGCGATGCGCAGCACCGTACGGGCCGTCGCCGAGGCGATCGCGGAGGCCGGGGAACCGGAGCAGACGGACACGTTCGCGCCGCTGCTCGCCATCCGGCCCACCGGCGAACGCCCGCCCGTCTTCTGCGTGCACTCCGGTGTCGGACTCGCGCTGTCCTACCTGCCGCTGGCCCGGTACATCGGGACGGAACACCCCCTGTACGGCCTGCAGTCGCCGACGGTCGTCGCCGGCGCGCCGCTGCCGGACAGCATCGAGGAGAACGCCGCCGCCTACGTCGAACTGATCCGGCGGGTCCGCCCCGAAGGGCCCTACCACCTGTTCGGCTGGTCCTACGGCGGCCTGCTCGCCTACGAGATCGCCGTGCAGCTCCGGGCGGCCGGCCAGGAGGTCGGGCTGCTCGCCAACCTCGACGCCTACCCCCGTACCGACGTCGTCGACGAACGGGACGTCCAGGGCTCCCTCGCCTGGCTCCTGGAGGGCATCGGACACGACCCCGCCGAGTTCGCCGGCCGCGACCTCACCCCCGCCGACCTGGTGGAGGTGCTGCGGCGCGACAACAACCCGCTCGCCCGGCTGGGCGAGGAGCGGATGAGCCGCATGGTCGGCCTGATGGCCCGTCACCAGGTCCTCAACACCCGTTACCGGCCCGGCCGGTACGACGGCGAGATGCAGCTCTTCCTCGCCGACCGCTCGCCCTGGGGCGAGGTGACGGACAAGGACCGGCTGTGGGAGCCCCACGCCCGCGGCCCCGTCACCGTCCACCACGTCGACTGCGGGCACGACGACATGCTCACCGGCCCGAACCTGGACCGCATCGGCCGTGCCGTCGCCGCCGAACTCGACCGGCTGCACGCCGCCTCGGACGGAGGCGACCGGTGAGGGCGGCGGCCTCCCGGGCGGCGACCCGCGCGGCCGCCGCCCGCCGGCGCCGGGTCTGGGCCGCCGCCCGCCGGGCCGGCTGGAAGGGCGTCCTCGCGGCCTCGGACCTCGGCACCGCGCGGGGCGGCACCCGGCGCACGGCACCGCCGACCACCCAGGACGATCGGAGTCCGGCATGACGACCACCCTCCCCCCGGCGCCGTCCCCCGCGGCGCCGACCCCCGGCCGGGCCCCCGCCCCGAGTTCCCCCGTCGGCGGGGCCCGGTCGGGCCTGAGGACCTTCACCACCGAGGTGCTGGCCGTCCTGGGACGCAGGCTGCGGCGGCTGCGCCGCGGCCCCGGCCGCGCCATCGGCGTCGTCCTCAACCCGCTGGTGTCGATGGTGCTGCTCGGCTACCTGTTCCGGGACGCCATCGCCCTTCCCGCAGGCGGCAGTTACGTCGAGTACGTCTTCGCCGGCGGCGCCGTCCAGGTGGGACTCGCCTGTGTCGGGCCGACGGCCGTGTCCATGGCGATGGACCTGCAGGGCGGCATCGTGGACCGGTTCCGGTCACTGCCGATCAGCCGGTCCGCGGTGCCCCTCGGGCACACCGCCGCGGACCTGCTGACCGCCCTGGCCGCGCTCGTCGTCACCACGGGAGCCGGGCTGCTGCTCGGCTGGCGCTCGCACACCGGTCTGCTGCCCACGCTCGGCGGGTTCGCCCTGATCGCCGCCTTCACCTACGTGATGCTGTGGCTCGGCGTGCTGCTCGCCACCACCCTGCGCAGCATCGAGACGATCAGCGTCGTCGCCCCGTTCATCGTCATCGTGCTGCCCTTCCTGTCCAGCGCCTTCCTCTCCCCGCAGTCCATGCCCGGCGCCGTCCGCCCGATCGCCGAGTGGAACCCGGTCAGCGCCGTCATCGCCGCCTGCCGCGACCTGTGGGGCAACCCCGCCACCACGGGACCCGGCTACGTCGGCGAGCACCCGCTGATCGTGGTCGCCGTGACGCTGAGCGCCCTGTTCGCCGTCTGCGTCACCGTCAGCCTGCGCCGCTTCAGCAAGCCCTGAGCAAAGGACCCTCCACCATGCCTGTCACAGCACGCGCGGCGGCGCCGGAGCCCGCCGCGCTCGACCTCACCGATCCCCAGACCTTCCTCGACGTCGACCAGCACGCCATGTGGCGCAGGTTCCGCACCGAGAGCCCCGTGCACTGGCACCCCGCGGGCCCCGGCACCCCCGGGTTCTGGGTGATCTCCCGGTACGAGGACGCGGTCGCCGTCTACCGGGACAACAAGCGGTTCACCTCGGAGAAGGGCACCGTGCTCACCACGCTGCTGCGCGGCGAGGACTCGGCCGCCGGCAAGATGCTCGCCGTCACCGACGGGGTGCGCCACCGCGAGATCCGCAACCTGATGCTGAAGTCGTTCTCGCCGCGCGTCCTCGCCCCCGTCGTGGACGGCGTCCACCGGCACACGCGGGACCTCCTCGGCGCGGCGGTGGCGTCGGACCGGGTCGACTTCGTCACCGACGTCGTCGACCACATCCCGATGCACACCATGGGCGACCTCCTCGACATCCCGGCCGCCGACCGGCCGCAGCTGGTCGAGTGGAACACCCGGACGCTGTCGCGGCACAGCTCCGACGAGGACGAGTTCGAGTCGCTCATGGCGCGCAACGAGATCCTGCTCTACATCTCCCAGCTCGCCGCCGAACGCCGGGCGAACCCGGGCGACGACGTCCTCAGCACGCTCGCCACCGCCACCATCGACGGCAAGCCGCTGAGCGACGACGAGATCGTCCTCAACAGCTACAGCCTCATCCTCGGCGGCGACGAGTCGACCCGGATGTCCATCATCGGCGGCCTCATCGCCCTGGCCGGGAACCCGGAGCAGTGGCGCCGCCTGAAGAGCGGCGAGGTCACCTCCGAAACGGCCACCGAGGAGATCCTGCGCTGGACGACGCCCGCCATGCACTTCGGGCGCCGCGCCCTGGTCGACGTACCCCTCGGCGACCGGGTCGTCAGGGCCGGGGACGTGGTCACCCTGTGGAACGCCTCCGCCAACTTCGACGAGGACGTCTTCACCGACCCCTACACCTTCGACGTCGGCCGCAGCCCCAACAAGCACGTGGTCTTCGGCCACGGACCGCACTTCTGCCTCGGCGCCTTCCTGGGCCGGGTCCATGTGAACGCCATGGTGGAGGCGCTGCGCGCCATGGTCGCCGACATCGTGCTGCTCGGCCCCCCGCAGCGCCTCTACTCCAACTTCATCCAGGGCTACAGCGGCCTGCCCGTCGCGCTGGGCGCGGAGCCGGCCGGCGAGGAGGTTCGCTGAGATGCGGCACGAGATCCGGACCGCGGGAGGCACCAGGCTCGCGGTCCTCCACACCGGCACCCCGGCCGGCACCTGGGACGAGAACCGCTGGGACGAGGTGCGCGACCGGGTGCGGGCGCTGCTCGACACGTACGGCGTGGTCATGCTGCGCGGCGCGGGCATCCCCGACACCACCGCCTTCCACGCCGCCGTCAGCGGCTTCGGCCGCGACCTCATCGACAGCTACCGCGGCGGCAACACCCCCCGCACGACCCTCTCCGACGGCGTCTTCACCTCCACCGAGTACCCGGCGCGCTACGACATCTCCCTGCACAACGAGCTGTCGTATGCCCGCAAGTGGCCCGACCGGCTGTACTTCTGCTGCCTCGACGCCCCCGACACCGGCGGCGCCACCCCGGTCTGCGACGGCGAGGCCCTGCTCGGCGCGCTCTCGCCCGCGCTGCGCGAGCGGTTCGCCGCCGGCGTCGTCTACCGGCAGTACCTGCACGGCGGGGCCGGCCTCGGCAAGTCCTGGCAGGACACGTTCGAGACGGACGACAAGGCGGTGGTCGAGGAGTTCCTCACCGCCTCCGAGGCCGAGTTCGAGTGGACCGGCGACGGCGGCCTGCGGGTGCGCCAGCACCGCCCCGGTGTCATCGAGAACCCGCGCACCGGCCGCGACACCTGGTTCAACCAGGCCGACCAGTGGCACCCGTCCAACCTCCCCGACGACGAGGGGGAGCTGCTGATGTCGCTGACCGACTCGGTGGACGACCTGCCGCACTGGGTGACGTACGCCGACGGCACCCCGCTGTCCGACGCGGACCTCGCCGAGGTCCGCGCGGCCCAGCGCGCGCACCAGCTGGCCGAGCCCTGGCAGCAGGGCGACGTGATGATCGTGGACAACCCGTCCGTGCTGCACGGCCGGCAGGCGTTCACCGGGACGCGCAAGGTCGTCGTCTCGATGACCTGAGCACAACGGAACGAGGGGCCCGGCGGGTGCGCCGGGCCCCTCGCCACGGCACACCGAGGCAGGACGGACGGAACGGGGGAGTACGGATGACAGTGCTCGACGACATCGTGGCGGGGGCCCGCGAGGACCTCGCCGCACGCCGGCGGACCGTGCCGGAGCGGGAGCTGAGGGAGCGCGCGGCGGCGCGCGGCCCGGGCGTCGACTGCGTACCGCTGCTGCGCGCGGCGGACGGACGGCCGAGGATCATCGCCGAGGTGAAGCGGGCCAGCCCGTCCCGTGGACCGCTGGCCGAGATCGCCGACCCGGCCGCGCTGGCGGCGGCGTACGAGAAGGGCGGCGCCGCCGCGGTCAGCGTGCTCACCGAGCGCCGCCGGTTCGGGGGCAGCCTCGCCGACCTGGACGCGGTGCGGGCCGAGGTCGCCCTGCCGGTGCTGCGCAAGGACTTCGTCGTGGACCCCTACCAGGTGTGGGAGGCCCGGGCACACGGCGCGGACCTGGTGCTCCTGATCGTCGCCGCGCTCGAACAGCCGCTGCTCGCCGACCTGTCGGCGCTGGCGGCGGAGGCCGGCCTGACGGCGCTGGTGGAGACCCACGACGAGGCGGAGGCGGAGCGCGCCCTCGCCGTCGGCGCGCGCGTCGTCGGCGTCAACGCGCGTGACCTGAAGACCCTGCGGGTCGACCCCTCGACGTTCGGCCGGGTGGCCCCGCTCCTGCCGGCCGGCGTCGTGCGCGTCGCCGAGTCGGGCGTGCGGGGGCCCGCCGACGTGGCCCGGTACGCGGCGCTGGGGGCGGACGCGGTGCTGGTGGGGGAGGCGTTGGTGACGAGCGGCGACGGCGCGGGTGCCGTGGCGGCGCTGACGCCGGGCGGCTAGGCGTCTGCGGGGTTCTGTCCGGGCCCGGGTGCGGGTGCCTCCGGGGCCGGTCGCGCCCACGCGGCGGCAGCCGCACATCGTCACCGCCCCGCGCCCCTGAGATGCGCACGTCGTGCGGCATCCCGTCGGGCGCGGGGCCGTGTGGCAGTCCCCCGCGGTCAGGCCACCGCCACCGCACGCCCCCGCACGGCGGCCATCCGCTCCGCCGAGACCGCCACCCACCGGTCCAGCACCGCCGCCGCCGCGCCGGAGTCGATCGCCCGGGCCGCCCGCCGCACGCCGGTGGCGAGGCGCTCGGTCAGGGGGCCCGGGCCGCCGTCGAACGCGGCCAGGCCCGCTGCCGCGGACAGGAGGACCGCGTCCCTGACCGGACCGGTGGCGCCCGCCAGGACCTCGCGGGCCACCCGGGCGTTGTGGACCCGGTCCCCGCCGCGCAGCGCCTCCGCGGGCGCCAGGGGGACGCCGACGTCCCGCGGATCGAAGGACTCCCGGCGCACCGCACCGCCGGACACCGACCACACCGTGGAGGTAGTGGTGACCGTCAGCTCGTCCATCCCGTCGTCACCGCGGAAGACCAGCGCGTCCGTGCCCCGCCGCGCCAGCACCTCGGCGATGCGCCGCGCCAGCACCGGATCGGCGACCCCGACCGCCTGGGCCGCGGGCCGCGCCGGGTTGGTCAGCGGGCCGAGGGCGTTGAACACCGTACGGATACCGAGCTCGCGGCGCGGGCCGGCGGCGTGCCGCATCGCCGGGTGGAACAGCGGGGCGAAGCAGAAGGTGATCCCGGTCTCCGCCACGATCCCGCCCACCTCGCCGGCCGGCAGGTCGAGCGACACCCCCAGCTCCTCCAGCACGTCCGCCGACCCGCAGGCCGAGGACGCGGACCGGTTGCCGTGCTTGACGACGCGGGCGCCGGCCCCGGCCGCGACGAGCGCCGACATCGTGGAGATGTTCACGCTGTGCGAGCCGTCGCCGCCGGTCCCGACGATGTCGAGGCAGCGGCCCGGCACCGCCAGCGGCACCGCGTGCCGCAGCATGCCGCGGACCAGGCCCTCGATCTCGGCGGCCGTCTCGCCCTTCACCCGCAGCCCCATCATCAGCGCGGCGAGCCGGGCGGGGCCGGCCGCGCCGGTCATCGCCTCGTCCATCGCCCATTCGGCCTGCCCCGTGGACAGGTCCCGGCGGTCCAGCAACGTGCTCAGCAAGTGCGGCCAGTCGTTCACGGACATCTCCTCGTAGCCGAAGGACGAAGGAACCAGGGAATTCGCTCCTCAGTCTGGGAAATGCGCGGTCCGCATTCCAGACCAGTGCCGAGCCGTTGATGCGGTCCAATTCCGCCGACGCGAGAAACGTGTACAGGAAGGGAATCGAGTGTCATGCACGTCGCGATGAAAGTCGTACGGGACTGCGAGGTCCCGCTGACGTCCCAGATCCAGCGATTCATCAAGAGCGAGGTGGCGGCCGGCGTCCTGCACCCCGGCAGCCGGCTGCCCTCCAGCCGCAGCCTCGCCGACGACCTCGGCGTCTCCCGCAGCGTGGTCGTCGAGGCGTACGGACAGCTCGTCGCCGAGGGGTACCTGGAGGCGGTGCAGGGCGCCGGCACCCGTGTCGTACGGCATCTGGGGCCCGAGCCGGCCGTCGTCCCGACCCTGCTGGACGACGGCCGGGTGCCCGCCGTGCGCTGGGACCTGCGCCCGGGCGCCCCCGCGTTCCCGCACTTCCCGCGCCGCGACTGGCTCACCAGCTACCAGCGGGCCCTGCAGTCCGCCGACCCCGCCGACCACGACTACCCGCCGCCCGCCGGGGTGCCGGCCCTGCGCGTCGAACTCGCCCACTACCTGGGCCGGGTGTGCGGGGTGCCGGGCACACCGGACCAGATCATGGTCGTCGCGGGATTCGCCCAGACGCTCGGTCTGCTCGGCGCGGCACTGCCCGAACTGGGCGTGGACGCGCTCGGCATGGAGAACCCGGGGCACCCGCGGCAGCGCCGGTTCGTGCGCGAGTGCGGGCTGCGGCCGGTGCCGCTGCCGGTCGACGCGGAGGGCATCGACGTCTCCGCGCTGCGGGCGTCCGGGGTGCGGGCCGTCCTCGTCACCCCCGCCCACCAGTACCCGACCGGAGTCACCCTGTCCGCGCGGCGCCGCGCCGAACTCGCCGCCTGGGCACGGGAGACCGGCGGCTGGATCGTGGAGGACGACTACGACGGCGGCCTGTGGTACGAACGCGGCACACCCCGGCCGCTCGCCCTGCGCCGGCTCGCCCCCGACCACGTCGTCTACGCCGGCACCGCCAGCAAGACCCTGGCCCCCGGGCTGCGCCTGGGCTGGCTCGCGGCCCCGCGCCCCCTCCTCGACCCCCTGCTGCGCGCCCGCGCCCGGCACGACCTGGGCACCGACAGCCTGGCACAGCTGGCGTTCGCGGAGTTCCTGCGCAGCGGCCTGTACGACCGCCATCTGCGCCGCCTCAACTCCCTGTGCCGCGACCGCAGACAGGTCCTGGAGGCGGCGGTGCGCCGGCACCTGCCCGGCGCCGTGGTGCTGGGCCCGGCGGCCGGCCTGCACGCCTGCATACGGCTGCCCCCGCGCACCGACGAGGCGGCACTGGTCGCGGGGGCGCTGCGCCGCTCCGTCCTGGTGCGCGGGGCGGCGGGCTTCCACGCGCGGGCGGGGGAGGGCGCGCCCGCGCTGGTGGTGGGGCACGCCCAGCTTCCGCGCACGGGCATCGAGGAGGCGATCGCGGAGCTGGGCAAGGTCCTCGGCTGACGCCGTCAGCCGACCGGGGCGGGCCGCATCCGGAGGAAGTTGCGCATCATCGTCAGACCGCCCGTGGTCATCACCGACTCCGGGTGGAACTGCACCCCCTCCACCGGCAGCGTCCGGTGCCGCAGGCCCATCACATAGCCGTGGTCCGCGGCGACGGCCGTGGTCACCAGCTCGTCCGGCAGGGGATCGGCGACCAGCAGCGAGTGGTAGCGGGTCGCCTCCACCGAATGCCCGAGCCCCTGGAACAGACCCGTGCCGTCGTGCCGTACCGTGCTGGTCCGCCCGTGCATCACCTGCTCGGCCACCTCGATCCGCCCGCCGTACGCGAGCCCGATGGCCTGGTGCCCCAGGCACACCCCGAGCACCGGCACCCGCCCCGCGAACTCGTGCACCAGCTCCACGTGCCCGGAGTCGGCGGGATGCCCGGGCCCCGGCCCGAGCACCACGGCGTCCGGTTCCAGGCCCGCCAGACCGGCGGGCGTCCGGGTCAGGGAGCGCACGACCCGGGTCTCCGCTCCGAGCGTGCGCAGGTACTGGTCGATGATGTGCACGAAACTGTCGTAGGCGTCGATCAGCAGAACCCTCATGGGCCCGTCCCCTCTCACAGCAGCTCCTCCCCGGTCAGCGCCCAGTAGGCGGCGCCCATCTTCGCCAGCGTCTCCCGCCACTCGGCCTCCGGCTCGGACTGGGCGACCATGCCGGCCGAACTCTGCGTGGAGTACGCCGTGCCGTCGTACACGACCGTGCGGATGCACAGGGCCAGCTCGGCCCAGCCGCGCACGTCGATCAGCCCCACCGCGCCCGCGTAGGCGCCGCGGCCCTCGCCCTCCAGGCCGTCGATGACCTCCATGGCGCGGACCTTGGGTGCCCCGGTCATCGTCCCGGCGGGGAACGTCGCACGCACCGCCTGCCACACGTCCACGTCCGGCTCCAGCTGCCCGGAGACCGTCGACACCAGGTGGAAGACGTGCGAGAAGCTCTCCACCTCCATGAGCCGTTCCACGGGCTGGGTGCTGGGGCGGCTGACGCGGCCGATGTCGTTGCGGCACAGGTCGACCAGCATGATGTGCTCGGCCTGCTCCTTGACGGACTCCCGCATCTCCTTGACGCGGCGCCGGTTCTCCTCCTCGTCCCGGCAGCGCCGGGCCGTGCCCGCGATGGGCCGCATCACGATCTCGTCGCCCGCCCCGCCGTCCGGCTCGATCCGGAAGAACAGTTCCGGGCTCGCCCCGATCAGGGTGTCCCCGGCCCGCGGCAGCACGTACATGTACGGCGACGGGTTCCGCTCGCGCAGCCGCCGGTAGACGTCCAGCGGCTCCAGGTCCGTGGTGACGTCGATGCGGTGCCCGATCTGGATCTGGTACAGGTCGCCGACCCGGAGGTGCTCCAGGCAGCGGTCCGCCCAGCCCAGGAAGGTCTCCCGGTCGACGCTGTCCCGCACCGAGCGGGGCGCGGGCGCCCCGGGAGCGCCGCCGGGGCCGGCCCCGGCCGCCGCGGCGGCGGCAGCGGCCACGTCGGCACCCGGCCCCGCCCCCGCGAACTCCGGGGCCCGTGCGCGCAGGTGACGCGGTGCGCCGCCCGCGACGTCGTACCAGACGGTCTCCCGGAAGAGCGACAGCGTGATGTCCGGACCGTGCGGCTCCTTGGTCCGCTCCGGCAGCGTCTCCATGTGCCAGGCGGACTCGTACGCGAAGGTGGCCAGGAAGCCGAACGCGTAACCCCGCGCGGGCGCCTCGCCGCTCACCTCGAAGACCCGCTGGGTCCGGCCGAGCGCCGCCCAGAGCATGTCCTGGCCGGTGAAGCGCAGCCGGTACAACCCGGGTTCCGGACCCGGCGCCCTGTCCCGGACGAGTCCCGCCGCCCCGGCGGCCCGGGCGAGTGCCGCCGCCACCGCCGGGACGCCGTCGATGTCGAGGTACCGGTCGTACACCCGGATCTCGGCGAGCCGTCCGACGCCCACGGCGGCCGAGCGCCGGTCCTCGCCGGCACCGGCCAGGCTCTCCAGGAGGAACACGTCGTCCGAGGGGCGGCCACCGGTCAGCCGGGTGTAGAGCGCGAGCGGTTCGTGCCGGGGGACAGGGGCGGAGCTGACGTGCACGTCGATGGTTTCCATTGCGGTCAAGACGAACTCCCCACCTTTTGTTCCGTCAGGGTGTGACGAGAGTCAATCAACCGGTCGGTGAACGGGGCCAGACCAATTCCGTGGGACCGGTACGGTCCATTTCTCAATTACTTGACCGGGTGCACGGAGCGGATATGTAGTGGGCGCACATTCGACGCACGTACGGCACATACGGAAGGCAGACGCATGGCCACCGAAGTGATGGAAAAGCCCGAACGGCACACCGTCGAATCCGCCCCGGCCGCCGATTCCGTCGCGGCCGCCGACTCCTGGCGCGCGTTCCCCGCCGCCCAGCAGCCCGACTGGCCCGACCCGGCCGCGCTGCGCGACGTCACCGGCCGCCTCGCCGCGGCCGCCCCGCTGGTCACCGCCGGCGAGTGCGACGCCCTGCGCGGGCGCATGGCGGCCGTGGCCCGCGGCGAGGCGATCCTGCTGCAGGGCGGCGACTGCGCCGAGACCTTCGCACAGGTGACCCCCGACTCGGTACGGCGCAAACTGAGGACGCTGCTGCAGATGGCGGTCGTCCTCACCCACGCCACCGCGCTGCCGGTCGTCAAGGTCGGCCGGATGGCGGGGCAGTACGCCAAACCGAGATCCAGTCCGGTCGAACGGCAGGGCGGGCTGACCCTGCCGTCGTACCGCGGTGACGCCGTCAACGGCCTGGAGTTCACCGCCGAGGCCCGCACCCCCGACCCGGACCGGCTGCACACCATGTACGAGGCGTCGGCGCGCACCCTCGGCCTGGTCCGCTCCCTGACCACCGGCGGCTTCGCCGGCCTGAGCCAGGTCCACGCCTGGAACCGGGGGTTCGTGGCCAGCTCACAGGCGGGCCGGCGGTACGAGGCACTCGCCGACGAGATCGGCCGCAGCCTGGCCTTCATGCGCGCCTGCGGCATCGACACCCGGGAACTGGGCACCGCCGACTTCCACGTCAGCCACGAAGGGCTCCTGCTGGACTACGAGGCCGCCCTCGTCCGCACCGACCCGGAGACCGGCCGCGCCTACGCGGGCAGCGGGCACCTGCTGTGGATCGGGGAACGCACCCGTCAGCCGGACGGCGCCCACCTCGAGTTCTTCTCCCGCCTCAGCAACCCGATCGCCGTGAAGCTCGGCCCGGCCGCCACCGCCGACGACGCGCTGAAACTGATCGACCGCCTCGACCCGAGGCGCGAGCCGGGCCGCCTGACGTTCGTGGTCCGCGCGGGCGCCGACCGGGTGCGGGACGTGCTGCCGGTCCTGATCGAGAAGGTCGGCGCCGAGGGGGCGCGGGTGTGCTGGGTCAGCGACCCGATGCACGGCAACACCACCACCGCGCCCAGCGGTCACAAGACCCGCCGCTTCGAGACGGTGCTGGACGAGGTGCGCGGCTTCGTGGAGGTCCACCGCGCCCTCGGCACCCACCCGGGCGGCATCCACGTCGAGCTGACCGGCGACGACGTCACCGAGTGCGTCGGCGGCGGCAACCCGCTGCTGGCCGAGGACCTGCCGGCCCGGTACGAGACGGCCTGCGACCCGCGCCTGAACCACACCCAGTCACTGGACCTCGCCTTCCTGCTCGCGGAGATGTACCGCGACCGGTGACCGGCGGACCCGCCGGCCACCCCGGATCACGGCAGCCCGGCTTCTCCGCGGGGCGCCTCCAGCGTCCGGGTCACCAGCCCGTGCGGCGGGTCCTGCTCCAGGTAGAAGTGCTCCCCGGGCAGCGTCCGGAACCGGAACGGACCCCGGGTGACCCCCCGCCAGGCCGCCGACTGGGCCGCGCTCACCCGGGGGTCCGAGGCGCCGACCAGCGCGGTGACCGGGCAGGCGAGGGGGTCGGCGGGGCCGCGGCCGTACCCGGCGAGCATCCGGAAGTCGGCCCCGATGTAGGGCAGCACCAGGTCCACGAACGACCGGTTGCGCAGCAACCCCGGGTCGGTGCCGCCCAGTTCGAGCAGGGTCCGGGTGACCGCGGCCTCGTCCCAGGTGGTCGCCGCCGCCGGGTCCGGCAGGTGCAGCTGCGGGGCGCGGGCCCCCGAGGCGAACAGGTGGTCCACGGTGCGGCCCGCCGCCTCCAGGGCCCGGGCCGTCTCGTAGGCGACGGTCGCCCCCATGCTGTGCCCGAACAGGGCGAGCGGCCGGGAGTCGTCCACCGCCAGCAGCTCCGCCGCGATCTCCCGGGCCATCGGGGCGAGTTCGGTGGCGTAGGGCTCGCCGAACCGCTCGGCGCGCCCCGGGTAGCACACCGCGAGCACCTCCACCGTGCCGAGGGCCTTCCCCCAGCCGCGGAAGAAGTACGGCGAGCCGCCCGCGTGCGGGAAGCACACCAGGCGCCGCTCGGCGAAGGGTCTCGGTTCCACCACTTGTGTCCACAGCATCCTGCCCCCAGGGGTCGTCGCTCGCTCACGCACTCACCGGTGCCCCGGCCATGCTCGTGCGCCGCGCTGACACCCCGCTGACACGGCGGTCCCCGCCCGCACTGTCAGCCGCCTGTCAGGGCCGCTCGTCAGCATGGACGGTACGGGCCTCCTGCCGTCAGCGGCAGGACCCGTCCCGTCCCCCGACCCACCCCAGGAGCATCATGCCGCCGGCCACCTCGACGTACCCCTCGATCACCGAGGCCATCATGATGCCGCGCCTCGTCCGGCTCGGCTCCAACCTCTACGGGGCCGTCTTCACGCTGATGAAGCTGCTGCCCGCCCACTACATCCTGCAACGCGCCCGGGACCGGGGCGAGCTGGGACCCGACACGGTCATCGTGGAGACCACCTCCGGCACCTTCGGGCTGGCCCTCGCCATGCAGGCCGCCCTGCTGCGCCGCAAGCTGATCCTGGTCAGCGACCCGGCGATCGACGCCAACCTGTACCGCAGGCTCACCGACCTCGGCGCCCGCGTCGAGATCTGCCAGGAGCCCTCCCCGGTCGGCGGCTACCAGACGGCCCGCCTGAACCGGCTCGCCGAGATCCGCGCCGAACTGCCCGACTCCTTCTGCCCCGAGCAGTACAGCAACCCCGACAACCCGCGCTCCTACGGCGCCGTCGCCGACCAGTTGCAGCGCACCCTCGGCACGGTCGACTGCCTCGTCGGCCCGGTCGGCTCCGGCGGCTCCATGTGCGGCACCACCCGGGGGCTGCGGGTCCGCACCCCGCACACCGTCGCACTCGGCGTCGACACCCACCGCAGCGTCCTGTTCGGCCAGGAGGACGGCCCGCGCGAGCTGCGCGGCCTCGGCAACAGCCTGTGGCCGGCCAACCTCGACCACAGCGTGTTCGACGAGGTCCACTGGCTGTCCGCCGCCGAGGCCTACGCCAGCACCCGCGCGCTGCACACCCGGCACGCCCTGTTCCAGGGCCCGACCAGCGGCGCCGCCTACCAGGTCGCCCGCTGGTGGGCCGAGCGCAACCCCGACCGCACCTGCGTGGTGATGCTCCCCGACGAGGGCTACCGCTACCAGGCCACCGTCTACGACGACGCCTGGCTCGCCGCCAACGGCCACGCGGCGGCGGACCGCCCGGCCGAGCCGCTGCGCGTCACCGAGCCGCAGGCCGCGGGGGAGCGCTGGTCCCGGCTGGTCTGGCGCCGCCGCGGGTACGACGCGGTACCGGGCGTGGCCGCGCGGGACACCGGGGACCGGACGGCGCCGGCGGACGGGGTGCTGTCGTGAGCGTCCAGGACCCCGGGGCCGGGGACACCGGCCGCCTCACCCGCACCCTCGCCCCGCGCACCCGCCGCATCGTCTACGGCGAGCAGGGGCCCGACGACGTCCGCCGCGAGCTGGAGCCCATCACCACGGTCGACCTCGCGCACATCGTGATGCTCGTGCGCAGCGGTCTGCTGCCGGGCGGCGCCGGAGCCCGGCTCGTCACCGCCGTCCGCGCGCTGCGCGACAGCGGTTTCCGCGCGCTGGACGGTCTCGACGCCCCGCGGGGCGCCTACCTCATGTACGAGGGGCACCTCTCCGACGCACTGGGCGCGGACGTCGGCGGCAAGCTGCACACCGCCCGGTCCCGCAACGACCTCAAGGCGACCGTCACCGCGATGCGACTGCGCGACGAACTCACCGACCTGTACGGCGAGTTGATGCGCCAGCAGGGCGTGCTGCTCGCGCGGGCACGGGCGCACGCCGACGTCGTCATGCCCCTCTACACCCACTTCCAGCCCGCGATGCCGGTCAGCTACGGCTACTACCTGGCGGGCATCGCCGCCGCCCTCGACCGCGACCTCGCGGCCCTGGCCCACACCGTCGACGAACTCGACCGCTGCCCGCTGGGCGCGGGCGCCGTCGCCGGCACCGACCTGCCCATCAACCCCGAGCACACGGCCGCGCTGCTCGGCTTCACCGCACCGCCGCTGCACGCCACCGACGCCGTCGCCGCCCGCGACACCCTGCTGCGCTCCCTCGCCGTGGTCGCGTCGGCCGCGGTCACCCTCAGCCGCCTCGCCACCGACCTGCAGCTGTGGAGCACCCAGGAGTTCGGCTTCCTCGACTTCCCCGAACGGCTCGTCGGGGGCAGCTCCGCGATGCCGCAGAAACGCAACGCGTTCCTGCTGGAGCACGTCAAGGCCAAGGCGGCGATCGCCGTCGGCGCGTGGACGGCGGCCGCCTCCGCCATGAAGTCGACCCCGTTCACGAACTCCATCGAGGTCGGCACCGAGGCCGTCTCCGTCGCCTGGCCCGCCCTGGCCGCCGTACGGGACCAGATCCTGCTGGGCCAGGTCCTGGTGTCCGGCGCGCGCCCGGTCGCCGGGCGGATGGCGGACCGCGCCCGGGAGGGCTTCGTGACGGCCACCGTGGTCGCCAACCGGATGGTCGCGCGGGGCGTGCCGTTCCGCACGGCCCACCACGTCGTCGGCGCGGCCGTGCGCCGCGCGGTCGAGTCCGGCGAGACCGAACTCACCGGCCTGGACGGCCTCGAAGGACTCGACGGGGCCGGGCTGCCCGGGCTGCACGAGGTCGTCGCGGACCTCGACCGCGGCGGCGGCCCCGGGGAGTGCGCCAAGGTGGTGGACGCCCTGCGCGGCCGGCTGGCCGAGCACGCCCGGTGGGCCGCCGCCCACCGGGCACGCCTGCGCCAGGCCGCCCGCCGGCTGGACGACGAGGCGGCGGCCGTCGTGGCGCGGTACGCGCCCGGAGGCCTGGGGTGAGCGGCGGCTGGTTCGTGTATCTGTACGGCGCCCTCGCGCGAGCGGGGCGCCGTCCGAGGGAGAGGCGTGCGATGAACGGCAGATGGATGGCGTTCCTGGAGAGCAACACCACCGGCACCGGACGGGAGTTCTGCGCCGCCGCCCGCGCCCGCGGTCTGCGGCCCGTCCTGCTCGCGCGCGACCCGGGACGGTACCCGTACGCGGCCGAGGACGGGATCGACACCCGGACCCTGGACACCACGGACCCGGACGCGGTGCTGCGCGCCCTGACCGGCCTCGCCGACGACGCCGGCCTCGCCGGTGTCACCTCCAGCTCCGAGTACTACGTCGCGGCGGCCGCCCGGGCGGCGGCCCGGCTCGGCCTGCCCGGACCGGACGGCGACGCCGTGGAGGCCTGCCGCGCCAAGGACGTCCAGCGCGCGCGGCACCGCGCGGCGGGCGTCCCGGTGCCGGGGTTCGCGACCGTGACCGACCCGGAGGCGGCCGTCGCCGCCGCACGGTCCATCGGCCACCCCGTCGTGCTCAAACCGGTGAGCGGCTCCGGCTCGGTCGGCGTACGGCTGTGCCGCGACGCCGACGACACCCGCGCCTGGGCCCACCGGCTCCTGGACGACGCCCCGGACGCCCGCATCCTGGTGGAGGAGGCCGTGTCCGGGCCGGAGTTCTCCGTCGAGACCCTCGACGGCGAGGTCGTCACCGTGGTCGCCAAACACATCAGCCCCGCCCCCTACTTCGTGGAGACCGGCCACGACGTCCCCGCCGCCCTGCCCGAGCCCACCGCGGCGGCCCTGGGGGAGACGGCCGTACGCGCCGTCACCGCCCTCGGTCTCGGCTGGGGCGCCGCCCACACCGAACTGCGCTGGTCCAGCGGCGGCCCGGTCGTCATCGAGGTCAACCCCCGCCTCGCGGGCGGCATGATCCCGGTCGCCGTCCGTGCCGCCCTCGGCGTCGACCTCGTGGACGCCGTGGTGGCCCGGGCCGCCGGTCTGCCCGCCGCGGACCCGGTGCCCGGCACGGGCCACGCTGCCGTCCGCTTCGTACGGGCCACCCGCGAGGGCCGGGTCAGCCGGGTGCGGGGACTGTCCGCGGCGGCCGCGGCCCCCGGCGTCCTGGCCGCCCGGGCGACCACCGCCGTCGGCCGGGACGTCCGGATCACGCACTCCTTCCAGGACCGCCTGGCCAGCGTGGTGGCCGCGGCCCCCGACGCGCCGCGGGCGGCCCGCCGCGCCCTGGCCGCCGCCGACCTCGTCGAGATCGACCTGGACCCGGCTGCCGCCGCCCCGCACCCGACACGAGAGAGGGCCCCCGTCCGATGACCGAGACCACCGTTGCCGGCGGGGGACCGCAGGAGCACACCGGCTGCCTCGCCCCCGGCGCCGAGACACCGCCCGGGCGGGGCCCGGCCGAGTTCACCGCCACCCTCCCGCGCTGGCGCGCCCCCCACGCCGGCGGCCCCGGCACCGCCACCCACCGCGCCCCCCTGCCCCCCGGCCTCACCGACGCCCTGGACCGCACCGCCCGCGCCCTCGGCACCGGCCTGCCGGCCCTCCTGCTCGCCGCGCACGCCCGCGTCCTGGCCACCCTCGCCTCCGAACAGGGCGTCGTCTCCGGCCACGTACCGGCCCGGCACGGGAGCACACCGCAGGCGCTGCGCCTCACCGTCACCCCGTCCACCTGGGCCGCACTGGTCGACGCCGTCGGCAGCGCGCCGCACACCACCGGGCCCCACGACGCCGTACTGGACCTGTCCGGGCTCGCGACCGGCACACCCGGCACGGGCCCGGACGCCGTGGTGCGGTTCTCCTGGGCACGCGACCGCCAGGGCCTCACCCTGCACGTGACGCACGACCTCGGCGCCTTCGACGGCGACCACGCCGGGAGGCTCGCCGGATACCAGCTGGCCGCCCTGCGCCTGCTCACCGAGAACCCGACCGCCCGCCACGACCGGCAGAGCCTGCTCTCCCCCGAGGAGACCGCGACCCAGCTCTACGCCCTCGCCGGGCCGCGCGTCGACGCGCCCGCCCACACCTTCGTCGACCTGTTCCGGCAGCGGGCACGCCAGGACCCGCGCGCCCCCGCCGCCGCCCACGGCGCCCGCACCTGGACCTACCGCGAGCTGGACGAACGCTCCGACCGCGTGGCCCGCGCGCTGGCGGCGGCGGGCGCGGGCGCCGAGGACGTGGTCGCCGTCGTCATGGACCGCACCCTGGACTGGATCGCGAGCGCCCTCGGCGTCCTCAAGGCGGGCGCCGTGTACCTCCCGATGTCCCCGGACCTCCCCGCGGAGCGGGTGGCCGTCCAGCTGGACGAGGCCGTCTGCGTGCTGGCCCTCACCGACGACCGCGGCGAGGCCGTCGTCCGCAAGGCCTCGGCCGAACTCGACCACGGCCCGGCCGTCCTGACGGCACGGCACGTCGAGGACGCCTCCGCGCACCCCCTCCCGGAACCGCCGACCCTCACCCAGGCCGCGTACATCTACTTCACGTCCGGCTCCACCGGCACCCCCAAGGGCGCCCTGTGCGAGCACGCCGGCCTGGTCAACCACCTCCACGCCAAGACCGACGACATGGGGCTCGGCACGGGCCCCGGCCAGGTCGTGGCGCAGACCGCGTCCCTGGGCTTCGACATCTCCCTGTGGCAGTTCGCCGCGCCTCTGTCGGCCGGCGCCACCGTGCGCATCGTCGACACCGACGTCCTGCTCGACGTCTCCGGGTTCCTCGACGAGCTGGTCGCCGGCGGCGTCACCGTGGCGCAGACCGTGCCCGCCTACCTCGACGTCCTGCTGCGCCACCTGGAGCGGCACCCACGCGGTCTCGGCCCCCTGCACACCCTCTCCGTCACCGGCGAGGTCCTCGGCCACGAGCTGGTGCGCCGCTGGTTCGCCGCCCAGCCGGGCATCCGCCTCGTCAACGCCTACGGCGCCACCGAGGTCTGCGACGACACCGTGCACGAGGTCCTCGACGCCGTCCCCGAGCACGGCTTCGTCCCGCTGGGCCGGTCCCTCAGGAACGTCAACCCCTACGTCCTCGACCACAACCTCCAGCTCGTCCCCCTCGGCACGACCGGCGAGATCGCGTTCTCCGGGGTCTGCGTGGGCCGCGGCTACATCAACGACGAGGACCGCACCCGGCAGGCCTTCGTCCCCGACCCGTTCCGCGCCGACACCCGCATGTACCGCACCGGCGACTTCGGCCGCTGGCTGCCCGACGGACGCCTGCAGTTCCTCGGCCGGCACGACGAACAGGTGCAGATCCGCGGCTACCGCATCGAACTCGGCGAGATCGAGCACCGGCTCGCGGCCATGCCCGGCGTGCGGGAGGCCGCGGTCGTCAGCGACGGCGACCTGGGCGCCGCCCGCGCCCTCACCGCCTTCTTCACCACGGACGGCACCGGTCTCGAGCCGCCCGACGCCGCCCGGGCCCGGGACTTCCTCGCGGCCCTGCTGCCCGACTACATGGTGCCGACCTACTGCCACCGGCTCGAACGCCTCCCGCTCACCGCGAACGGAAAGGTCGACAAGTCGGCACTGAGTGAACTCGCCGGCACCCTCGGCCACGGCGGCGCCGCCCGGACCGCCCCCGCGACGGCCGACGAGCGACGCCTCGCCGTGGCCTGGGCCGAGGCGCTCGGCGTCCCGCTGGAACGCATCGGCACCGACGACACCTTCTTCGCGCTCGGCGGCACCTCCCTGGCCGCCGCCCGCCTCATCGCCCACCTCGGCCGCCACCTGACCGTCGCCGACCTGGTCGCCCACCCGGTCCTCGCCGACCTCGCCCGCGTCCTGACCCGCCGCCGCGACGGCGCACCGGCCCCGGAACGGCACGGCAGGCTGCTGCACCCGCTGCTGGAGGTCCGCAGCCCGCACCACACCCTGGTGTGCTTCCCGTACGCCGCCGGGAACGCGGTCAACTTCCGGGCGCTCGCGGAGGAGCTGAAGTACGACGGCATCGCCGTGTACGGCGCCGAGCCGCCCGGCCACGACTTCGCCGCCCCCGGCGAACCCCTCCAGGACGTGCCCCAGCTGGCCCGCCGGGCCCGCGACGAGATCCTCGGCCACCTCACCGGCCCCGTCCTGCTGTGGGGGCACTGCGCGGGCGCCGCGACCGCGCTGGAGACCGCCCGGCTCCTCCAGGAGGCGGGCCGGCCCGTCGAACGGGTCTTCCTCGGCGCCCAACTGCTGCCCGGCGCAGACCGGTTGCGGACCGAGCTCGCCGACCTCGCGGCGGTGGACCGGCCCACCCTGCTGGGCCGGCTCCGCGGCGGCCGGGCGTTCGTGGAGCTGGACGCCTACCAGCCCGAGCGCGCCGAGGTCGCCGACCGCGCCTACCGGCACGACCTCGGCACCGCCCACCGGCACCTCATCCGCCTCCAGGAACAACAGGACCCGCGCCGCCTGGCCGCCCCGGTGGACGTCGTCGTCGCCCGCGACGACCCGCAGACCGCCGACGCGGCGCACGCGGCCGGCGCCTGGCGTCGACTCGCCGAGCACGTCACCCTCCACCAACTGGACGACGGAGGCCACTACTTCGTCGGCACCCGGCCCGCGCTCAGCGCGGCGCGCGTACGGGCGGCACTCGCCCCCGAACCCGCCTCCGGACACCTGCCGGACCTCCGAGAAAGGACGCACACGTGACCACGATCGACCACCGCCGGGTGACCGCCACCGGCGTCAGCACCGCCTTCGGCACCTTCGGTGAACTGCTGCAGGGCGTGCTGCCCGAGGACGACGGCAACTTCCTGGTCACCCTGCCGGTCGCCCGCTGGTCCACCGCCCGCTTCGAACTCACCCCGGACGAACCGGAGGTGACGGTCGGCCCCGCGCACAAGAAGAAGGCGCTGCGGCTGGCCCGGATGATCCTGGAGGACTGCGGGGCGCCCGGCGGCGGGGTGCTGCACATCGACAGCACCCTGCCCGAGGGCAAGGGGCTGGCCAGCTCCTCCGCCGACCTGGTGGCCACGGCCCGCGCCGTCGCCAACGCCCTCGGCGCCCCCATGCCGCACCGCCGCATCGAGACGTACCTGGCGCGCATCGAACCCACCGACGGCGTCCTGTACCCGGCGATCGTCGCCTTCCACCACCGCAGCGTACGGCTGCGTGCCCGGCTGGGTTCGCTGCCCGCGATGACGGTCGTCGGCATCGACGAGGGCGGCGCCGTCGACACCGTCGCCTTCAACGCCCTGCCGAAACCCTTCACCGCGGCCGACCGGCGGCACTACGCCCGCCTCCTCGACCGCGTCACCCATGCCGTGGCCCGCCACGACCTCGCCGAGGTCGGCCGGGTCGCCACCGAGAGCGCCCGCATGAACCAGGTGCTGCGGCACAAACGCTCGCTGGAGCCGATGATCCGCATCTGCGAGGACATCGGCGGGCTCGGTGTCGTCATCGGCCACAGCGGCACCTCGCTGGGCATCCTGCTGGACACGAGCGCCCCCGGGCACGTCGGCCGGCTCGCCGCCGCCGCACAACGCTGCCAGGAGCTGGAGGGCAACGTGACGATCTACCACACCCTCAGTTTCCACTGAGCCGCACGGGGGTCCACCAGGTGGTGGACCCCAGGTTCAACCGGTCGCTGCTGTCGGCGGCACACCCCCCGCGAAGAGCATGGACGCATGAAGAATCTTCCTGTACGCATGGCTCGTTGGAGCGCCGCCCACCCGTGGCGGGGCATCGTCGGCTGGCTGGTGTTCGTCGTCCTCTGCCTCGGCATCGGCATCTCCGTCGGCACCAACGCGGCGACCACCGAGGACTTCCGCATCGGCGAGGCGGGACGCGGTGAGGAGATCGCCGCCGAGGGCGGCCTCCAGCAGCGCCCCGTGGAACACGTCCTGATCACCGCCAAGCCCGGCAGCGGATCCTTCGACATCGCCGCCGCCGACGCGGCCGCCGCCGACATCGCCGCCCGGATGCACAAGCTCCCCGAGGTCCGCTCCGTCGCCGACCCCGTGCACAACGCGAAGAACACCGCCGTCCGCGTCACGGTCACCCTGAAGGGCCCCGAGCTGGAGGGCAAGAAGCACGTCGACCCGCTGCTCGCCCAGACCGCCGCCGTCCAGAAGGCCAACCCCGGCCTGCGGGTCGAGGAGACCGGGTCGCCCTCCATCAGCAAGGGCGTCGACGGACTGCGCGGTGACGACCTCTCCCGCACCGAGGTCATCGCCCTGCCGGTCACCCTCATCACCCTGCTGCTGGTCTTCAGCTCCATCGCCATGGCGCTCGTACCGCTGCTGCTCGCCCTGTCCTCGATCGTGGCGGCCGTCGGCCTGTCGATGGTGGCCTCGCACGCCTTCCCCGACGCGGGCGTCGGCACCAACGTCATCCTGCTCATCGGCCTCGCCGTCGGCGTCGACTACACCCTCTTCTACCTCAAGCGCGAGCGTGAGGAACGGGCCCGGTCGGGAGGCGGGCTGAGCCCGCAGGCCGTGGTCGAGATCGCCGCCGCCACCTCCGGCCGCGCCGTCGTCCTCTCCGGTCTCGCCGTCGCCGTCTCCAGCGCCACCCTCTACCTCGCCGACGACGTCATCTTCTCCTCGATCGCCACCGGCGCCATCGTCGTCACCCTCGTCGCCGTCGTCAGCTCCCTCACCGTGCTGCCGGCCCTGCTGGCCAAGATGGGCATGCGCGCCGAACGCCGGGCCGAGCGCCGGGCCGCCCGCGGGCTCGCCCCGAAGAAGCCGAAGGCGCACCGGAACGGCCCCGGCCGGCTGACCGCCGCCGTGCTGCGCCCCGTCGCCAAGCGCCCCGCCGCCACCCTCACGGTCACCGTCCTCGCGCTGCTCGCCCTGGCCGCCCCCGTCCTCGGCCTGAAGCTCACCGACATGGGCCGCGAGACCCACTCCCGCTCCATCGTCGCCATGCAGGTCTACGACCGCCTCAACGCGGCCTTCCCCGACATGAAGTCCATGCACCAGGTCGTCGTCCGCGCCGACGCCGACCGCTCCGCCGAGGTCACCGCGGCCCTGCGCGAACTCGCCGCCGACGTCAAGGACGACCCGCGGCTGAGCGGCACCTCCACCCTGACCACCTCGCCGGACAAGCGGATCAGCATGCTCCAGCTGCAGGTCCCGCACTACGTCAGCTCGGACGAGGCCCAGAGCTCGCTCAAGGACATCCGCCACACCTACGTCCCCGAGACGGTCGGCAAGATCGAGGGCGCCGAGACCGCCGTGACCGGTGACGTCGCCCGCTACACCGACTACCCGACCCACCAGGAACAGAAGCTGCCGCTCATCATCGGGGCCCTCCTCCTGGTCACCTTCGGCATGACCGTCTGGGCGTTCCGCTCCGTCGTCCTCGGCCTGGTCGGCATCGTCCTCAACATGCTGTCCGCCGCCGCCTCGCTGGGCATCCTGGTCATGGTCTTCCAGCACACCTGGGCCGAGGGCCTCGTGGACTTCACCTCCACCGGATCGATCGGGTCCCGCGTCCCGCTGTTCCTCTTCGTGATCCTGTTCGGCCTGTCGATGGACTACCAGGTGTTCGTGATCAGCCGGATCCGCGAGGCCGCCCTGCGCGGAGTCCCCACCCGCAAGGCCGTCATCGAGGGCATCGGCAGCTCGGCCGGCGTGGTCACCAGCGCCGCCGTGGTCATGGTCACCGTCTTCGCGAGCTTCGCGGCCCTGCACCTGATCGAGATGAAGCAGATCGGTTTCAGCCTCGCCGTCGCCGTCCTGCTGGACGCCTTCGTCATCCGCATGCTGGTCCTGCCGTCCCTGATGCTCCTGCTCGGCGAGGCCAACTGGTGGCCCTCCAAGGGAGTCCGCCGCGCCCGCACCACCACCGAACCGGCCGCCCGCTCCCTGGAAGCCGTCCGGTGACCCCCACCGCCGATACGATCTCCCAACGCCCTTGCGAATGAGGTGAATCAGCGTGTCCCAGTGGCAGCAGCAGCCGAGTGACCGGCTCACCCTGGACCGGATCCGTCGCTGGAACCTGGCGGGCTGGATCCTGCTCGGCCTGCTGCCGACGGCCGTAGCCGTGGCCGACCGGTCCCCGGCCCGCAAGTTCTGGCTGCTCGGCCTGCTCGCCCTGATCGCGCTGTGCCACACCGTCACCCTCACCCGGCCCCGCAACCGGGTCCTGAACCGCCGCGCCTACCTCGGCGTCCTCGCCCTGGTCCTGGGCGCCAGCTCCTACCTGCTCGACGGCGGAGCCGCCTTCTACGTGGTGTCCCTGCCGCAGTTCTGGCTCTTCACCCGCGGCCCCCGCGAAGCGGCCGCGTTCAGCGGCGCGGCCGCCGCCCTGACCGTGTTCGGCGGCACGCTCGGCCAGGGCTGGAGCCCCCAGTTCCTCACCGGCAACGCGGTGTTCACCGTCATCGCCTACGCCGCCGGGGTCGGCCTCGGTCTGTGGATGCACCGCTTCATCGGCCAGAGCAACGAGCGCCAGGAGCAGCTGACCGCCGAACTCGTCCTCACCCAGGAGGAACTGGCCGCCGCCTACCAGCGTCAGGGCGCGGCCGAGGAACGCGAGCGGATGGCCCGGGAGATCCACGACACCCTCGCCCAGGGCTTCGCCTCCATCGTCGTGCTCGCCGAGGCCGCCCGCGCCGCCGTCGACGCCGACCCCGGGCGCTGCGCCCAGCAGCTCACCTCCATCGAGCACACCGCGCGCGAGAACCTCACCGAGGCCCGCATCCTCGTCGGCTCCGTCCCGGCGAGCGGTGTCGCACCCGGCTCGGTCGCCACCACCCTGCGCCGGACCCTGGACCGCTTCGTCCAGGACACCGGCCTCACCGTCACCGCCGAACTGCCCGACGTCGACCTGGACCAGCGCACCCGCGTCGCCCTGCTGCGCTGCACCCAGGAATCCCTCGCCAACGTGCGCAAGCACTCCGGCGCCTCCACCGTCGGGGTCGTCCTCTCCGAGGTACCGGGCGGGGTCGAGCTGGAGATCACCGACGACGGCAACGGGTTCGTCGTGGAGGAGTCCCGCGGTTTTGGCCTCGACGGCATGCGCCGGCGCCTCGCCGAACTCGACGGTGAACTCACCGTCACCAGCTCCCTCGGGGACGGCACCCGCATCCTCGCCACTCTTCCCACACAGGGCCACGCACACGGCTGAGGCGCGGCCTCGGCTCCCGCCGGGCCGTCGTGGCCGACCGACCGCGAAGGACATCAGATGACCGACACCGCCAACGACCGGATCCGCGTGGTCGTGGTGGACGACCACGCCGTGATGCGCGCCGGGGTCGTCGCCCTGCTGACCGGCGAGCCCACCATCGAGATCGTCGGCGAGGCGAGCGACGGACGCGAGGGCGTCGACCTGGTCCGGCGGCTCGCCCCCGACGTCGCCCTGCTCGACCTGCGCATGCCGGTCCTCGACGGCGTGGCCGCCACCACCGAGATCGTCGCCCTGCCGGTACCGACCCGGGTGCTGATCCTCACCACCTACGACACGGACGTGGAGATCGAACGGGCGGTGGAGGCCGGCGCCGTCGGCTACCTGCTCAAGGACACCACCCGGGAGCAGCTCGCGGACGCCATCCGCTCGGCGGCGCGGGGGGAGACCGTTCTCGCGCCCAAGGTCGCCGAACGCCTCGTGGCCAGAATGCGCCGTCCGGAACCGGTCGCTCTCACCGCGCGGGAACGCGACGTGCTGCTCGCGGTCGCCGACGGGCTCTCCAACGCCGAGATCGGCCGCCGGCTGGTCATCGGCGAGGCCACCGTGAAGACCCATCTGCTGCGGGTCTTCGCGAAACTCGACGTCAGCGACCGCACGCGGGCCGTCGTCGTCGCCCTCGAACGGGGCCTTCTCGCACGCTCCTGAGCACTCATGTCATCTCCACGCGCATCTGCCGTGAGCGCACAACTCCTTACGTGATCCACATCTCCCTCGCTTATGCTCCGCACGGGTGGCGCTGCGTGAGAGGGGATGCGAACGTGATGTGCCGACACAAGTCCTCGCCAAAGGTGACCGAGGGTGCCGGGCAGCCGGACGCACTGCTCGTCAGGAGCGGGCACCTTCCCGCCCCCCGGCTGGGCCGGCTCGTTCTCCTCGCCGCGCTGCTGTGCTACTTCAGCATCACCCTGCTCAACATCCTCAGCTCCCACGCCTCGGTGGCCGAGGCCGGCCTCGCGGTGGTGTGCCTGCTCGGCATCATGGGGCTCCAGCTGCTGCACTCCAGACCCGGGGCGCAGCTGGAGCCCACGCCCCGCAAGACGATCACGCTGAGCGTCCAGGCGCTCCTCACCTACCTGCCCTTACTGATCTTCCGGACGCAGTGGGGTTCGATGGCGGGGTTCCTCGCCGGCTCCCTGCTGCTCCTCCTGCCGCCGAACCGGGCCTGGCTCATGTACGCGGTGGTGGGCGCCTCCATGCTCATGCCGCCGCTCCTCGCCGACCTGCCCCTGGTCGAGACGTTCTACTACGTCCAGTCCACCCTGCTGACCGGCCTCGTGGTCTTCGGCCTCACCCGGCTGGCCGACCTGATCCGCGTCCTGCACGAGACCCGCGGCGAACTGACCCGCGTCGCCGTCACCCAGGAACGCCTCCGCTTCGCCCGCGACCTGCACGACCTGCTCGGCTACAGCCTCTCCGCGATCACGCTCAAGGGCGAGCTGATCCACCGCCTGCTGCCCGGGCACCCGGGCCGCGCCAAGGCCGAGGTCGAGGAGGTGCTCACCATGTCCCGGCAGTCGCTGGCCGACGTGCGCAGCGTGGCCAGCGGATACCGTGACATGTCCCTGCGGGACGAGATCAGTTCGGCCCAGTCCGTGCTCAGCGCCGCCGACGTGCGCGTCGACGCACGGGTCCGCGTCGGAGAGCTGGAACGCGAACTGGACACGGTGTTCGCGACGGTCCTGCGCGAGGCGGTCACCAACGTGCTGCGCCACAGCCGCGCCACCTACTGCGAGATCACCGCCGAACGCACCGTGGAGCGGGTACGGCTCGTCATCGTCAACGACGGTGTGACGAGCGGTTACCGGGACTCCTCCCCGCACAGCGGCAGCGGCCTCGGCAACCTCCAGACCCGGCTGAGCGCCGTCGGCGGCACGCTCACCGTGCACCAGGGCGACGACGGAACGTTCCGGCTCGCGGCCCGGGTGCCCGAACGGAAGCGCTCCGGCACCGCGCTGACCGCCGACGCCGACGACGGACAGTCGGCCGCCTGAACCCGGACCAGTCTGCTGAACCGGTGTAGTTGATAGGGTGACGGGCGTAGATCGCTTTGCCAAATGGGGGTGGCGTTGCGGTGATTCGGATATTGCTCGCAGAAGACATGAACATGGTCCGCGGGGCGCTGGTCGCACTGCTGAGCCTGGAAAACGATTTCGAGGTCGTGAGCGAGCTGGAGCGCGGGGACCAGATCCTCGACGCCGCACTCAAGGTCGAACCCGACATCGCCGTGATCGACATCGACCTGCCGGGCCTGGACGGCCTCAGCGCCGCCACACAGATCCGTGAACGACTGCCCCACTGCCGGACGTTGATGCTCACCAGCCTCGGCCGTCCCGGCACCCTGCGCCGCGCCCTCGCCGCGGAGGTCGACGGATACCTCCTCAAGGACGAGTCACCGGCCGAACTCGCCCACGCCATCCGGCGCGTGGTCGCCGGCCACCGGGTCATCGACTCCAAACTCGCGCTGGCCGCGTGGAGCGGTACGGAGAGCCCGCTCACCGAGCGGGAGACCGAGGTACTGCGCCTGGCCGCGGAGGGCTCGGAGGCCAAGGAGATAGCCGGCGCGCTCCACCTGTCCACCGGAACGGTGCGCAACTACCTGACGACGGTGGTCGCGAAACTGAACGCCCGCAACAGGGTGGACGCGATCCGCATCGCCCGCGACGCGGGCTGGCTGGTCTAGCGCCCCGGCCCCGCCGTCCGTCACTCACACCGGTGAGCGCCGCCGTACTCCGCGCCGTACCCGGCGTCGCACTGTCCGCCGTACCCGGCGTCGTACCCCGCGTCGTCCACCGGAGCCGCCATTCCGGCCGCCGCCAGATAGCGGATGATGCCCTCGGTCATCTGCGGCGGCAGCGGCAGCGAGGCGGACGCCTTGTCCGGGGTGACCGGCCAGGCCAGCATCGCCACCACGAGCGCCGCCTCCGGCCGGTGCAGCACGACCATGTGGCGGCCGCCGACGGTCTCCAGCGACAGACCCGAGTCCAGCCTGGTCAGGACGGTGTGCCGGAGCAGCTGCACGGGACGCTGGCCCGGCAGCCAGACCAGCGCCAGCGGGGCGTCGTGCGCCACCGGGAACACCGACAGGAGCGGACCCCGGAGATCGTCGACGCTGAGCGTGCGCACCACCAGATGGGAGAGCCGGCTCAGCGCCGGCAGCATCACCGCGTACAGGTCGACGTGCTGCCCGGCGGCGTTGGCGAGGGACACCGGCCCGAGTTCCATCCGCCGCAGCGCCTCCCGCACCTCGGCACAGGGCCGCTCCACGTAGTCGACCCCCCAGCGGCTCTTCAGCACCACCTGGTCGTTCTCGTCGTCGTGCTCCACGATCACGTCCTCGGACAGCGACCACAGATGGACCGTGACGGCGGCAGCGGGCGTGTCTTGCATGACCTACCTTTTCCTGTCAGGACAGCCTTGCGGGCCTGGCGCACCGACTACAGCGGGGCCAGAGTGCGCAGCGGGGCGTCGAGGTGCGGCTCGCCGGCCAGCACCCTGCAGTGCAGCTCCTGGAGCCGCCGTGACGGCTCGATCCCCAGCTCCCGCACCGAGGTCTCCCGCAGCCGGCGGAACGCCTCCAGCGCCTGCGACGGACGACCGCTGCGGCTGAGGGCCACCATGAGCTGGGCGTGCAGGTTCTCCTGCAACGGGTGCAGGGTGGTCAGCGCGGTCAGCTCGCTCACCAGACGGGCGTGGCGGCCCAGACGCAGCTCGGCGTCGATGCGCGCCTCCAGGGCGGCGAGCCGCATCTCGTCCAGCCGCAGGGCCTCGGCACGCAGCGCCCCCGACGCCCGCACGTCACCCAGCGCCTGCCCCCGCCACATCGCGAGACCGTCCGACAACAGGCGCGCACCCCGGTCGTCCTGACCGTCGGCGATCGCCTGATGACCCTGCTGCACAAGACGCTCGAACTCCCGTGCGTCGATCCGGACCTGCGGCATGTGGAGCTGGTACCCGCTGTGACCGCGCAGAAGGATCCGCTTCGGGTCGATCCGGGGCGTGAGCCGGGAGGCCGCGGGGGCGATGCGCTGCCGCAGCTGCTTCACGTACGTCTGCACGGCCGCGGACGGGCCGGTCGGCGGGCACCCCTCCCACAGGCCCTCCGCGATCGAGGTCATGCTCACCTCGCGCCCGGTGTCGATCGCCAGCAGTGCCAGGAGCCTGCGCTGCTTGGCCGCGGTGGGGACGATGGACGCACCGTCGATGCACGCCGTGAACGGTCCCAGGAGCCCGATGTCCAGATGCGCCATGCCAGTTCCCTTCTCTCCGGATGGCGTGAGCCTGGCACGAGGGGCCGAGTGGCGGACAGTGACAGCTCCACAAGAAGGGGATGAATGTGAAAGCCCGCCCATATGAGAACTTCACGTCCCCCCGAGCCGCCCCCTCGGGGAACGCGGCCGGCCCTGCCGCCGGACACCGGGAGCGGCCGTCACTCCTGGAACAACGCCTCCTGCTCACCCTCCCGCTGCCGCCGCAGCCGCCGGTTGCGTGCGCCCACCACCAGGGCCGTCGCCGCCGCCGTCGCGCCGAGGGCGGCCGGGACCATCCAGCCGCGGTCGAGGACGTGCCCGAGCACATGGTCGAGGGAGAGCCGGCCGGGGCCGGTGACGGCGAGTCCGGCCGCGGCCAGGCCCAGGGTCGCCGCGTGCTCGTAGCCGCCCTCCTGGGCGAAGAAGCCGTTGGGTGTGTGGACCGCCGACGCCCCGGCCATCGCGCCCGCCGCCGCCGCGCCCGCCGCCGGGGTGGCGAGGCCCAGCGCCAGCAGCGTGCCGCCGCCCGCCTCCGCCAGGCCCGCCGCCGTGGCGCTCGCCTTGCCCGGGGCGTAGCCGACGGACTCCATGAACTGGCCGGTGCCCTCCAGCCCGTGTCCGCCGAACCAGCCGAACAGCTTCTGCGCGCCATGCGCGGCCAGCACCCCGCCGGTGCCCAGCCGGAGCAGCAGCAGGCCCAGATCACGTCGGTCGTAACAGCTCACGGTGACTCCCCGGCAGACAGGCGGACAGGCAGACAGCCTCCCCTGCCCCCACCCTCGCACCCCCGCCCCCGGCCGGCCCGTCCTGGCTGCCGTTCGGGTGGCGGGGCCGGGGGAGCGGTGTGAGCCTGACGCCATGACGATTCAGCCAGCCAGGCTCAGCGATCCGGCCGTCCGGGCCTTTGTCCACGCCGTCAACGCACACGACCGCGAGGGCTTCATGTCCCTGCTCGCGCCCGGCGCGACCATGGCCGACGACGGCACCGACCGGGACCTCGCCGAGTGGACCGACCGGGAGATCTTCTCCTCCCGCGGCCACATGGAGGTCGACAACGAGTCCGACGGCGGCCGCACCCTGCTGGCCCGCTACAGCAACGACACCTGGGGCGAGATGCGCACCAAGTGGAGCTTCACCGTCGACGAGGACGGGCGGATCTCGCGGTTCGAGACCGGGCAGGCGTAACACGGCCACCGGGGGCTTGTGTTCGCGTGCGCTCCAATCCCTAGCGTCTGCGTCCATGACGACACGCGCGCTGGGACGCACGGGTATCGAGGTGAGCGCACTCGGGTTCGGGTGCTGGGCCATCGGGGGCGAGCACCGGACCGCCGACGGGCATCCCGTCGGCTGGGGGAAGGTGGACGACGACGAGTCCGTACGGGCCGTCCGGCGGGCGCTCGACCTCGGCGTCACCTTCTTCGACACGGCCGACTCCTACGGCACCGGGCACAGCGAGGAGATCCTGGGCCGGGCCCTCGGCAAGCGGCGCGACGACGTCGTCCTCGCCACCAAGTGGGGCAACGTCTTCGACCCGGGCACCCGCACCCTCACCGGCACCGACGACACCCCCGAGTACGCCCGGCGGGCCCTCACCGCCTCCCTGCGCCGCCTCGGCACCGACCACGTCGACCTGTACCAGCTGCACCTCTCCGACGCCGGCCCGGCCCGGGCCGCCGAACTCCGCGACGCGTGCGAGGAGTTCGTGCGGGAGGGCCTCGTACGCGGCTACGGCTGGAGCACCGACGATCCCGCGCGGGCCGCGGTCTTCGCCGAGGGCCCGCACGCCACGGCCGCACAGCACCGCCTCAACGTCCTCCAGGACGCGCCCGGCATGCTGGAGCTGTGCGAGCGGCTGGAGCTGGCGAGCGTCAACCGCAGCCCGCTCGCCATGGGGCTGCTGGCGGGGCGGCGCGGCGGGCCGCTGGAGGCCGGGGACATCCGCAGCCGGCCGCCCGCCTGGCTCCCCGGGTACGCGGAGGACGGCTCCGGTGCCGACCCCCGGTGGTTGGCCCGGATCGACGCCGTCCGGTCCGTCCTCACCAGCGGCGGCCGCACCCTCGCCCAGGGCGCCCTCGCCTGGCTGTGGGCCCGCAGCCCGCGCACCGTGCCGATCCCCGGCTTCCGGACCGTCGCCCAGGCCGAGGACAACGCCGGGGCGCTCGCGAAGGGACCGCTCACCGCCGCCCAGATGGCCGAGATCGACCGTCTGCTCGGCAGGTGAGCGGCCGCCGGGGCCGTACGGGCGCGGCCGGTACGACCGGGTACGCCGCCGTCCGTTCGCCCGGCGTGAGCCGCCCGGCCCCGGGGCCGGGGGAGCGGGGTGGCTCATCGGATTCTCATAACGCGGCAAATTCCGGTCCGTCGGGCCCCACGGGTCGCGAATCCCCTGCTCGAAGCGGTGTACGGTCCCCGGGTGCGCGAATGTTCCCGGCTCAGCCGGCGTGCCGTCCTCGGGCTGACGGCCGCCGCCCTTCCCCTGTCCACCGCCACCGAGGCCACCGCCGCGACCCCGGTCGTCGGCGGTGAACGCCTGGCCCGGACCGGCGTCCAGGTGCGCGGCGCCTCCGGACTGCCCGGAAAGCTCACCGCCCAGGCCTGGCTGGTCGCCGACGGCGAGAGCGGGGAGGTGCTCGCCGCGTTCAACGCGCACCGCCGGCTCGCGCCCGCGTCCACCCTGAAGATGCTGTTCGCGGTCACGGTGCTGAAGAAGTTCGACCGCGCCGAGCGGTACGAGGTCACCGACGCCGACCTCGCCGACGTCCCGGCCGGCTCCAGTCTCGTCGGCATCAAGCCCGGCCTGACCTACACCGTCGAGCAGTTGTGGCAGGGCGTGTTCCTGCGCTCCGGCAACGACGCCGTGCACGTGCTCTCCCACATGAACGGCGGCATCGCGAAGACCGTCGCCGAGATGCAGGCCAAGGCCGAGGACCTCCAGGCCCTGGACACCCATGTGGTCAGCCCCGACGGCTTCGACCACAAGGGGCAGCTCTCGTCGGCGTACGACCTCACGCTCTTCGCCCGGCACGGCCTGAAGGACGCCGACTTCCGCGGCTACTGCGGCACACGGACCGCCGACTTCCCGGCGGGCGGCAAGAAGACGTTCCAGATCCAGAACACCGACCGCCTGCTGACCGGGGCATGGGGCCTGAAGACGTACGACGGCCTGATCGGTGTCAAGAACGGCTACACCAGCCACGCCGGCAACACCTTCACCGGAGCGGCCACCCGCGGCGGACGCACCCTGCTGGTCACCGTGATGCACCCCGACTCCGGCGGCAACGCCGTCTACGAGCACACCGCCGCGCTGCTCGACTGGGGCTTCACGCACGGGCGTTCGGCCCAGCCCGTGGGCACGCTGGTCGCGCCGCTCAGCGAGGGCGGGGCGGGCGCGGGCGCGAGCGCGGCGCCCGGGCGGAGGACCGTACAGGCGGCGGCGGGCGCGCCCGGACCGGCGCCCGGGGGCGGTGCGGGCCGGCTGGCCGCCGAGGGCGCCGCCGGCGCGCTGGCGGTCCTGGGACTGGGCGCCTGGGCCCTGCGCCGGCGTCGGGTGGCACGGACGGCGACGGCGCGGGAGGAGAACGGAACCGGACGGCGCGACACCGTGTGACGTGGTGCGGAGGCCGTTCCACCGGCCGGCGTGTACCCGCGGTCCGCCGCGAGGTCCACCCCCAACTCCGGCCGGGTGGAACGGCCGCCGCCTCCCCCCTCGGAGTGGCCGCGGAACTTCGGTGCGTCACATGTGGAGCTCTCGTGGAGAAAAGTTGAGCACAGGTCCACGACGAGCCGCAAGAGCGCGGATGTTCTACTTCCGCTTGCAGGGCGAGCGGAACGACCGCTCAACCCCGCCCGACGTACGGCATCGTCGTCGCCAGCACCGTCGCGAACTGCACGTTCGCCTCCAGCGGCAGCTCCGCCATGTGCCGCACCGTGCGCGCCACGTCGGCCACGTCCATCACCGGTTCCGGGGCCACTTCCCCGTTCGCCTGGAGCGCCCCCGTCCCCATCCGGGCCGTCATGTCGGTCGCCGCGTTGCCGATGTCGATCTGTCCGACCGCGATCCGGTACGGCCGCCCGTCCAGCGACAGCGACTTGGTCAGACCGGTCAGCGCGTGCTTGGTCGCGGTGTAGGCGACCGAGTGCGGGCGGGGTGTGTGGGCCGAGATCGACCCGTTGTTGATGATCCGGCCGCCCTGCGGATCCTGCTCCTTCATCCGCCGGTAGGCCGCCTGCGCGCACAGGAACGCCCCGTTGAGGTTGGTGTCCACCACGTGCCGCCAGGCGTCGTACGGCAGTTCCTCCACCGGGACCCCGCCCGGCCCGAAGGTCCCCGCGTTGTTGAACAGCAGGTCCACCCGGCCGAACCGCTCCACGACCGCCGTGAACAGCGCGTCGACGTCCTGGGGCCGGGACACGTCGGCCGGTACGGCGAGCGCGGCCGTCCCCGGCGCCAGCGCCGCCGTCCCCGCGAGCGGCTCGGCGCGCCGGCCGGCCAGCGCCACGGACCAGCCGGCGCGCAGCAGCTCCACGGCGACGGCCCGCCCGATGCCCGAGCCGGCTCCGGTCACCACGGCGATCTTCGAGTGCGTGTCAGTCATGGCACCGCAGCGTAGGCGGCCAGTCCGCCATGCGGAATCCGGTGTCCGCCATACGGTTACCCAACCAGTGGGGCCGGCTCGTCGGCCACCGTGCCCTTCTCGTCCTCCCCGGGATACCGCACCCCGATCCGCTCCCGCACCGCGTCCAGCGTGCGCATCACCGCGAGCGTCCCCTCCAGCGGCACCAGCGGCGACTCCTTCTCACCCGCCCGCAGCGCCCGCATCACCTCCGCCGCCTCGTGCCGCAGGCTGGTGCGCGGCCCGTCGGCCGGATCGGCGGTGAACTCCTCCGGGTCACGGCCGTCCCGGTGCAGGACGAAACGGTCCGGGTGGAAGAAACCGGACGGGATGTCGATCCGGCCGCGGGAACCGGTGACCGACGCGGTCACCGCAGTACCCCCGACGATCGAGCAGTGCAGCGAGGCCAGCGCCCCGCTCTCCCACGACAGCACGACCCCCGTCTGGAGATCGACACCCTCCGGCGACAGCACCGCGCTCGCGGCGATCCCGTCCGGCTCGCCCAGCAGCAGCTGCGCGAACGACACCGGGTACACGCCCAGGTCCAGCAGCGCCCCGCCGCCCAGCGACGGATCCCGCAGCCGGTGCGCCGCGGGGAACGGCCCGGCGAGCCCGAAGTCGGCGTGCACGGACCGCACCTCGCCGACCGCCCCGTCCGCCACCAGCGCCCTCAGCCGCCGCACCAGCGGATTGCAGTACATCCACATCGCCTCCATCAGGAAACGATCGTGCTCCCGCGCCAGCGCGACGAGCTCCTCCGCCCCGCGCAGGTTCAGCGTGAACGGCTTCTCGCACAGCACGTTCCGGCCCGCCGCCAGACACAGGCCGGCCGCCGCCCGGTGCGCCACGTGCGGAGTGGCGACGTACACCACGTCGACCTCCGGGTCCGCCGCCAGCGACTCCCAGTCGCCGTACGCCCGCCCCACCCCGAACCGCTCGGCGAACGCCTCCGCCGACTCCCGGCGGCGTGACGCCACCGCCACGATCTCCGCGTCCGGGAGATCGACCAGATCCGCCGCGAACGCCGCCGCGATCCCGCCCGTCGCCAGGATGCCCCACCGCACGCCCTGCTCCGCCATCCCCACCCTCGCTCACGTGTGCCTCGGCAGTGTGTACGAGCTGAGAGCATAGGTGCCGGCCCTGTCGACGACAGCGATGTCAGGCGAGCAGCGGTCGAGCAGCGGACGGACAGCAGCGGAGCACCAGGGAGGGGCACATGCCGGACCACGCGGCGGCACCGACACCGGAACAGGACCAGCGGTCCGACTCCGCCACCGCACCCTCACCCGCGCGGGCCCCGTCCCGCACCGGCCCCCTGGTCACCTTCCTCCTCGGCTGCCTCACCGCGACGACCCCGCTCGCCATGGACATGTACCTCCCGTCCCTGCCCGAGGTCACCCGCTCCCTGCACGCCCCCGCCGTCACCGTCCAGCTCACCCTCACCGCCTGCATGGCCGGACTCGCGCTCGGCCAGCTGGTCGTGGGCCCCCTGAGCGACCGCTGGGGCCGGCGCCGCCCCCTGCTCACCGGGCTCGCCTTCTACCTCGCCGCCACCGCCCTGTGCGCCCTCGCGCCCACCGTCGAGACGCTGACCGCGTTCCGGCTGGTGCAGGGCCTCGCCGGAGCGGCCGGGGTGGTCATCGCCCGGGCCGTCGTACGCGACCTGTACGACGGCGTCGCCATGGCCCGCTTCTTCTCCACCCTGATGCTGATCTCCGGCGCCGCCCCCATCGTCGCCCCGCTCGTCGGCGGGCAGATCCTGCGGGTGACGGACTGGCGGGGCGTCTTCGTGGTGCTCACCGTGATCGGCGCGCTGCTCACCGCCCTGGTCTGGCTGCGGCTGCCGGAGACCCTGCCCCCGGCCGAACGGCACCGCGGCGGAATGGGCGAAACGCTGCGCGCGATGCGCTCCCTCCTCGCCGACCTGCCCTTCACCGGCTACATGCTCGCCGGCGGCTTCGCCTTCGCCGCGCTGTTCGCGTACGTCAGCGCGTCCCCCTTCGTGATCCAGGAGATCTACGGCGCCTCCCCGCAGACCTTCAGCCTGCTGTTCGGCCTCAACTCCGTCGGCCTGGTCGCCGCCGGACAGATCAACGGCAAGGTGCTGGTCGGCCGGGTCAGCCTGGACAAGGTGCTCGCCGCCGGACTCACCGTGATCGTGCTCGCCGCGACCGCCCTGCTGCTGATGTCCACCGGCGCCCTCGGCGACACCGGGCTCGTCCCCGTCGCCGCCGCCCTGTTCGTCCTGATGTCGGCGATGGGCATCACGCTCCCCAACGCCCAGTCCCTCGCCCTGCTGCGCACCAGGCACGCCGCCGGCTCCGCCTCCGCGCTCCTCGGCACCTCCTCCTTCCTGGTCGGCGCGGTCGCCTCCCCGCTCGTCGGCGTCGCCGGGGAGCACACCGCCGTCCCCATGGCCGTCGTCCAGCTGGCCGGAGCACTGGTCGCGGCGGCCTGCTTCGTGGGACTGTGCCGTCCCTGGACGACACGGGCCGCCGCCCGTGCCGGCTCGGAGGGAGACGAGAGCTGAGCACCCCGAGACTGCGCACCGGCACACCGGAACGGGCCGGGCTGGACCCCGCCGCCCTCGCCCGTTTGGTCGACGAGGTGCGCGCCCTCACCGCCGGCGAGCGCCCCTGGGCGGCCGGCGCCGTCGTGGTGGCCGGCCGCGGCCCCGTGATCGCCGTCGCCGAGGCGTCGGGCTGGGCGGTCCGCTACTCCTCCTACGACCCCGAGTCCGGCACCGGTGTCGAGCTGCCGCCCGCCGCCCGGGTCCCCGCCACCCTCGACACCCCCTTCGACCTGGCCTCCCTCACCAAGCTGTTCACGTCCGTCGCCGCCGTGCAGCAGATCGAGCGCGGCACCCTCGGCATGGACGCCCGGGTCGGCGACTACCTGCCCGACTTCCACGCCGCCGCCGCGTACCGCGTCACGGTGCGGCAGCTGCTCACCCACACCTCCGGCCTGCGCCCCGAACTCCCCCTGTACGACTGCCCGGACGACGCCACCCGCCTCGACCTCCTGCGCTCCGAGGCCCCGTCCGCCGAGCCGGGCCGGCACCGGTACTCCGACCTCAACATGCTCCTGCTCCAGCACGTCCTGGAGCGCATCACCGGCCGTACCCTCGACGTCCTCGTCCGGGACGGCATCACCCGGCCGCTCGGCATGACCGCCACCGCGTTCGGGCCCTGCCCCGGCGCCGCGGCCACCGAGGACCAGCGGCGGCCGTGGGCCAAGGCCGACCGGGGGATGCTGCGGGGCGTCGTCCACGACGAGAACGCCTGGGCGCTCGGCGGGGTCGCCGGCCACGCCGGCCTCTTCTCCACCGCACCCGACCTCGCCGTCTTCTGCCGCGCCCTCCTCGCGGGCGGCTCCTACGGCCCCGCGCGCATCCTCGGCCCCGACTTCGTGGAGCTGCTCTTCACGCCGCCCGGCCTCGGCTTCGCCCTGGACCAGCCCTGGTTCATGGGCGAACTCGCCGGCCGCGGCGCGGCGGGCCACACCGGCTTCACCGGCACGTCCCTGGTCCTCGACCCGGCGACCGACACCTTCCTCGTCCTCCTGGCCAACACGGTCCACCCCCGTCGCCGCCCCCCGGACAGCGCCCCCCGGGCCAACCTGGCCACCCACCTGTCAAGAGCCCTGAACTGAGCGCCGACCCCCTACCGAGCGGTGCCCCCGCGACCTTCCCCTCCCGGCCGACCGAGTCGGGTGGTGGTGCCGCGCCTTCCCACCTGACCGGACCCCACGTGCCGGCCCCCTCCCACCCACCGACCGGACCCCAGGTACCGGCCCCCTCCCACCCACCGACCGGACCCAGGTACCGGCCCCCTCCCACCCACCGACCGGACCCCACGTGCCGGCTCCCTCCCACCCACCCGAGCGGTGACCCCGTGACGGTCCCCTCTCGGCCGACCGAGTCGGGTGGTGGGTGGGCATAGGCCGGGGGTCTGGGGGCGGAGCCCCCAGCAGGCCGGCACCAGCGCAGGGCGCCCCGGAACCGCCGCCCCGCCGGACGGCGCCCGCGCCCCGGAACCGCCGCCCCGCCGGACGGCACCCGCACCATAGAATCGCCGGGTGAACGACCCCGCCTCCCCGGCCGCAACCCTTCGCACGGCCCTGGCCGACCTGCTCGACGGCCTGCCCCCCACGGAGGTCACCGCCGCCGTGGACCGGCTGATCGCCACCTACCGCGGCGACACCCCGACCCACGCCCCGATCCTCCGCCACCGCGCCGACGTCGCCGCGTACGCCGCCTACCGCATGCCGGCCACCTTCGAGGCCGTCCGCTCCGCGCTCACGGCCTTCGCCGACACCGTCCCCGACTGGACCCCCGGCAGCCACACCGACGTCGGCGGCGGCACCGGCGCCGCCACCTGGGCCGTCACCGCCACCTGGCCCGGCGTGCGCAGCGTCACCGTGCTGGACTGGGCCGAGCCCGCCCTCGCCCTCGGCCGGCGGATCGCCGCCGCCAACCCGGCCCTGGAAGACGCCCGCTGGCAGCGCGCCCGGATCGGCGAGGACCTCACCCTGGACGCCACCGACCTGGTCACCGTGTCGTACGTCCTGAACGAACTCGCCGAGCCCGACCGCGCCGCCCTCGTCGACGCCGCCGCCGGCGCCGCCCGGACCGTCGTGATCGTGGAGGCCGGCACCCCGGCCGGCTACCAGCGGATCATCGAGGCCCGCGACCGGCTGGTCCGCGCCGGCTTCCGCGTCGCCGCCCCCTGCCCGCACAGCGCCGCCTGCCCCATCGCGCCCGGCACGGACTGGTGCCACTTCTCCGCCCGGGTCGGCCGCTCCTCCCTGCACCGCCAGGTCAAGGGCGGCTCGCTGGCGTACGAGGACGAGAAGTTCTCCTACGTCGCCGCCACCCGGCTGCCCGCCGAGCCCGCCCCCGCCCGCGTGGTCCGGCGCCCGCAGATCCGCAAGGGCCAGGTGCTGCTCGACCTGTGCGAGACCGAGGAGCGGCTGCGCCGTACGACGGTCACCAAGCGCCACGGCGACCTGTACAGGGCCGCCCGGGATGCCGACTGGGGCGACGCCTGGCCGCCGTACGACTCGGCGTCGTAGCCCACCGCCCGGGCTTGTTACTTTCGACCCCATGGTCGACAAGTCCGCCCCCGACGCCACCCGCCGCAGCGAGAAGTCCCGCCGGGCGATCTACGCCGCCGCCCTCGCCCTGGTCGGCGAGGTCGGCTACCCGAAGACCACCGTGGAAGCCATCGCCGCCCGGGCCGGAGTCGGCAAGCAGACCATCTACCGGTGGTGGTCGTCCAAGGGGGACGTCCTGCTGGAGGCCTTCCTGGACCTCGCCGGGCAGGCGGCCCGGGCGGCAGGGCAGGATGCGGACGTCATCCCGGACACCGGCGACCTGGCCGCCGACCTGAAGGCGGTGCTGCGGGCCACGGTGGACGAGCTCCTCGACCCCCGCTTCGAGGCGCCGGCGCGGGCGCTGGCCGCGGAGGGCGTGGTCAACGAGCAGCTCGGCCGCCAGTTCGTCCACGCACTCCTCGAACCGCAGCTCCAGCTGTACGTCGCCCGCCTGCGCTCGGCACAGGCCGCGGGGGCGGTCCGGGCCGACGTCGACCCCCGGGTCGCGCTGGAGCTGTTCGTCTCCCCGCTCGCGCAGCGCTGGCTGCAACGGACCGGGCCGATCTCGTACGACTACACGGACACCCTGGTCGAGTACGCCCTGCACGGCATCGCACCCCGTTGACGTACTTCCGCACAACGCCTTCCGGACCCCCCGAAGTACGCGAAGATGGGACGATAAGGCATGCTGTCCGCACACCAGCGAGGCGACCACGGGACCGAAGGGGATAGATGAGCGAGACGTTCGGCGGCCGGACCGGCCGGCAGGGCAAACTCTCCCAGTGGCTGCTCGGACGCCGCTCGAAGGAGACCGCCGCGGACGACGCCGGCCGTGAGCCCCTCCTGCTGGCCGCCGCGGCGGCGGGACTGCCCCTCGCGCCCGCCGCGCACCCCGCCGACGGCTACCGCTGCTCCTGCGACCGCGTGGGCTGTCCCACCCCGGCCCGCCACCCGGTGTCCTTCGCCTGGCAGACCCAGTCCACCACCGACCGCGCCCAGATCGAGCGCTGGGCCCGGCACCAGCCGCAGGCGAACTTCATCACCGCCACCGGCATGGTGCACGACGTGCTGGACGTGCCCCTGGCGGCCGGCCGGGAGGCCATGGAGCGGCTGCTCGGCTCCGGCGTCGAGGTCGGGCCGGTCGCCGAGAGCGATGACGGCCGCATGCTGTTCTTCACCCTCACCCGGGGCACCCCCGAGGACGAGGACGAGTGGTGGCCCTGCGAGCTGGACTGCCACCCGGAGACGATGGACGAGCACCCCGGCCTGCGCTGGCACTGCCGGGGCTCCTACGTCCTCGTACCGCCCGCCCGGCTGCCCGGCGTCGACGACCAGCAGGTGCGCTGGGTGCGCGGCCCCGAGCACCCGCTGCCCGACCCGCTGACCCTGCTGGAGGCGCTCACCGACGCCTGCGCCCGGCACGTGGGCACCGAGACCGGCCGGTACGGCACCGCCTGGCCCCTGCACCACTGACCGTCGGCCGGCCTGCTCGCCCCGCTATTCGCCCTGGGCGGACGTCAGTCCCTGGACCCGCCCCAGCATCCGCACCGGGCCGCTGCCGGCCGGGTCGAGGGCGGCCTCGTTGGCGACCGACTCCATCGTCAGGGACTGCTTCACCTCACCCTTGACCAGGGCCTGCACGGACTTGTTCGGGACCTGCACCAAGCCTCCGGTGTAGGCGGTCTGCTTCTCGTAGTGGTGCGTGGTGAAGAAGACCAGCGCCCCGCCGTCCGCCGTGCGCAGCGCGAGCGGCGCGTACGCGCCGCGGGTGAGCGGCTCGTCGATGAACTGGCGGACCAGGCCGGGCTTCTTGGCCTCCTTGGCGCGGTCCGCGCGCAGCCTGCTGGTGTCCGGGCCGTCGGCGAAGGTCTTCCCGCCGCTCTTCAGGTAGGCCGCGTACGACCTGCTCAGCTCGTCCGGGCGGACGGCGAGTCGCGTGGTGCCGGCGGGTACGGCCTCGGCCCAGCCGTCCTCGTCCTTCCTGAACTCCGGCAGCGTGCCGGGGGCCATGAGCGTCAGGTAGGCCACCCGCCAGCGCTCGCCGAGGTCGCCCCGCGTGAAGACCAGCACCCAGCGGTAGCTCCCGCCCTTGTTGCCGGCGGCGTCGGCGACGAACCAGCGGGGCCAGCCCGCCTTCTTCGGGATCGTGATCCGCACGTCCGTCAGCTTCAGCGGGGTGTGGTCCGGGTTCCCGGACGGGCTGTTGACGTGCCCGGCCTTCAGCCGGGCCGCGTCGATGTCGGCGAGGGCGCCGGTCACGTAGGGCGCGTCCAGGGAGCTGTCGTAGGCCTTGTCGGCCTTGTTGTACGCGTCCGTGAACGCGGTGAGCGCCTTGGCGGCCTCGGCGCGGGTGGCCGCGGGGAGCACCTCGCGCTCCCCGTGCACCACCACGCATCCGCTCGCGGTCAGCGACAAAGCGGTCAGCGAGGCCGCTATGAGTGCGTTCCGGTCACGCCTGGGAAGCCGTCGACGGCTGCGTTCCCTGGTCATCGGGCTCCTTCACCTTCCCCTTTCCGGAGGCGAACCCTACCGGGGAGAGGAACAGCGCGAGCACCGGGACCAGGTACAGCGCCCACACCGTGATCTGGACGACCGTCGGGTCCGGCTGGAAGTTGAACACGCCCTTCAGCAGGGTGCCGTACCAGCTGTCCGGCGGGATGACGCCGCTGATGTCGAAGGCCAGTTCGTTGATGCCCGGGATCCAGCCGGCCTCCTGCAGGTCGTGGAAGCCGTACGCGAGCACGCCCGCGGCGACCACGACCAGCATGCCGCCGGTCCAGGTGAAGAACTTGGCCAGGTTGATCTTCAGGGCGCCCCGGTAGAACAGCCAGCCCAGGAGGACCGCCGTGGCCAGGCCCAGCGCGACACCGACCAGCGGGCGCGGGGTGCCGTCACTCGCCGCGTGCACCGACGCCCACACGAACAGCGCGGTCTCCAGGCCCTCCCGGCCGACGGCGAGGAAGGCGGTGGCGACCAGCGCGCCCGTGCCGAGCTTCAGGGCCGCGTCCAGCTTGCCGTGCAGCTCCGACTTCAGGTGCCGGGCGGTGCGCCGCATCCAGAACACCATCCAGGTCACCAGGCCCACGGCGACGACCGACAGGGAGCCGCCGAGCGCCTCCTGCGCCTGGAAGGTCAGCTCCTGGGAGCCGAACTCCAGGGCGCAGCCGAAGCCCATGGCGATGGCGATGGCGATGCCGATGCCGATCCAGATCGGCCTCACGGCGTCCTTGCGGCCGGTCTTGACCAGATAGGCGATCAGGATGCAGACGACGAGCGACGCCTCAAGACCCTCGCGCAGGCCGATCAGGTAGTTGGAGAACACCGGCTACGCCTCCTTCGAGAACAGCGTGCGGCCCCACCAGTCACCGGAGTCCCGGACACCGGGCGGGACCGCGAAGACCGCGGAACCCACGTGCTGGATGTACTCGTTGAGCGCGTCGTGGGCGGAGAGCTTGCGCTGGAGCGGGATGAAGCCCTTGCGCACGTCCCGCTGGTAGGCGAGGAAGAACAGGCCCGCGTCGAGCCGGCCCAGGCCGTCGGTGCCGTCGGTGAACGAGTAGCCCCGGCGCAGGATGGTGACCCCGTTGTTGGAGTCGGGGTGCGCGAGCCGCACGTGCGCGTCCGGCTTCATCGCCTTCAGGAACGGCTCGTCGTGCTCCTTGGCCTTGCCGACGGGCGCGCCCTCGCGCTTGTCGCGGCCGAACACGTCCTCCTGCTCCTGGAGCGAGGCGCGGTCCCAGGTCTCGATGTTCATCCGGATCCGCCGGGCGACCAGGTACGACCCGCCGGTCATCCAGTCCGGCCCGTCGCCCTCGCCGACCCACACGAACTTCTTCAGCCGGTCGGTCTCGGTGCCCGCGATGTTGCGGGTGCCGTCCTTGAAGCCCATCAGGTTGCGCGGGGTCTGCGCGTCCGGGGTGGTCGAGGAGGTCTTGCCGAAGCCGAGCTGCGACCAGCGGATGGCGACCTTGCCGAAGCCGATCCGGGCGAGGTTGCGGATGGCGTGCACCGCGACCTGCGGATCGTCGGCGCAGGCCTGGACGCACAGGTCGCCGCCGGTGCGGCCGCGGTCCAGGTTGTCGCCGGGGAACCTGGGCAGGTCGACCAGGGCCTCGGGCCGCCGCTCCTCCAGCCCGAACTTCCCGAACAGCGACGGCCCGAACCCGATGGTCAGCGTCAGCCGGGACGGCTTGAGTCCGAGCGCCTCACCGGTGTCGTCCGGCGGGGCCTCGGCGAGCCCGCCGTAGGCGCCCTCGCCGACCGCCTTGCCCGCGGTCATCCGGCGGGCCGCGTCGGTCCAGTCCTTGAGCATCCGGACGAACGCGTCGCGGTCCTCGGTCTTCACGTCGAACGCGGCGAAATGCAGGCGGTCCTGCACCGGAGTGGCGATGCCGGCCTGGTGGGCACCGTGGAACGGCACCTCGCCGCCGGTCCCGGCGGCGGGATCCATGTCGTCACCCGTCCTGGCCATCGCCACGGCCCCGCCGGCCACGGCGGCCCCGAGCGCGAGCCCGGCACCGCCCCAGCCGATCAGCGCGCGGCGCGACGGACTGCTCTCCCGGGACTCCCGGGCCTCCTGGGTCTCCTGGCTCTCGGTCATCGCTCTCGCCCCCTGCTCACTTCACGACCGCGGCGGCGAGCTTGGACAGCGGCTCGGCGAGCGCGTTCACCGCGTCCGACAGCTCCTTGCGCTGGTCCTTGGTGACCTTGTCGTAGGAGACGAAGTCGTAGGACGTCTTGTCCGTCCGGTACTTGTCGAGCAGCGCGTCCAGCGCCGCGAACTGCTCGTCCAGCTCCTTGACCAGCGCCGGGTCGTTCTTCGCGGCGACCGGCTTCAGCAGCTCGTACGCCTTCCGGGCGCCCTCGACGTTGCCCTTGAAGTCGACCAGGTCGGTGTGGGCGTAGCGGTCCTCCTCGCCGGTGACCTTGCCGGTGGCGACCTCGTCCAGCAGCTCCTTGGCGCCGTTGGCCATCGAGGTCGGGGTGATCTCGGCCTTGCCGACCCGGCCCTGCCAGTCCTTGAGGTCCGTCAGCAGCTGCCCGGCGAGGGCCTTCTCCTCGGCGCCGATCTTCCGGTCGTGCCAGAGGGCCTTCTCCAGCCGGTGCCAGCCGGTCCACTTCTGGCCGTCCTCCAGGCCGTCCTCGCGGACGTCGACCTTCGGGTCGATGTCACCGAAGGACTCGGCGACCGGCTCGGTGCGCTCCCAGCCGAGGCGGGAGAGGCCGTAGGCCTTCTTCGCGGCGTCCAGGTCGCCGGCCTTGACGGCCTTCACGAAGGTCTCGGCCTTCGGCAGCGTCTCGTCGGCCTGGTCCTGGGCGTACTGGCGGTAGTCGGCGACGGCCTTGTCCAGCCGCGGGTCGCGCTGGGCCGCGCTGCCGCCGCCGGTCACGGTCAGCTTCTGCCGCACGCCGTGGCCCTTCATGCCGGGCCGGCAGGCGATCTCGTACGACCCGGCCTTCACCTCGGCGGTCAGCGTGTACCTGGTGCCCGGGCCGATGTTCTCCTTCTCGGAGACGATCCGGTCGTCCGGGAACAGGATCTCGACCTCGGTCGCCTTCGATCCCTTGTTCTCGATCTTCAGCGTGACCTGCCCGGCCGGCACGGAGGTGCTGGAGGTGTCGCACTTCGAGTCGGCGGCCGTGACATGGATGGCGTCGCCGTCCTTGGCATCGCTCTTCGCGGTGCAGGCCGAGAGGGCGGTCAGAGCCGCCGCGGTGGCGGCGGCGGTGACGGTCAGTCGGACGGCTCGCATGCGGGCTCCAAGCGGATCTGATCTGGTGAGGCTGCCCTAACTTACATGAGGCTTCCTCACCCATACCCCTGCGTGCCGTGATTCAGCTCTCACCGTGAGATCACCGACACGGCGTGATCGCGATGTCTCAAAAAAGACGGCAACGAACGGCAAAGGCGACGCCAAGCGGTGGGAGGGTGGCGGTCATGGGGGAGAGCGCGCGCAGAGAACCGCTGGGGCCCGGCGGCCTGGTGCTGGACGTGCGGAACAGGCCGGGACCGCCGCCGTTGCGCTTCGAGGCGGCCGACGGCGGCCGCCTGCTGCTGCGGCAGGACGAGCGGGTGCTGCTGCTGGCCCGGGTGGAGGAGGCGAACCAGGGCGTGTACGTCAGCCGGTACGCCGGTTACCGCCCGCCCCTCCCGCCGATGCGCTCCGCGCTGATGCGCGACCCGGGCAACTGGGTGCACGCCTGCGCCCGATGGCTGGAGGAGACGCGCCACGGCCCGCTGCGCGACTCCCGTTGGCGTCTGGGAGTGCGCACGGTGTTCCCCCCGTACGTCTGGCACGCCGCCGACTTCGTCCGCGCGTGGCCCCACTGCCATCTCGACTGGTCCGGATACGGCTGGCACGGAGTCGTTCCGCTGCGTCCGCTCTCCTCCGAGGACGCGCCCCGGGTGCGGGCCTACCGCAAGCACGCCCGCGACGGCACCCTGGCTCCGGTGCTGCTCTGGTGGGTCACCGGCCTCGACGGCTGGCTGCTGCTCGACGGGCACGACAGGGCCGTCGCGGCGGTCGCCGAGGGGCTCACTCCGCCGTGTGTGGTGCTCGCCCGGGTGCCGGACGAGGAGGACTGGCGGGGTCAGGTCCGCGAGGCGACCGAAGCCCATCGGCTGTGGTCGGCCGCCGCGGGGCCCGAGCCGCACGAGACGCCGGCACGGGCCTGCGCCGACACCCTCTCCGGCCTGCCGTACGAGGAGGCCCGCACCCGGTCCTGGCCCCTGCCCGGCGGTGCCCCCGCCTGGGAGGCGCTCGCCGCGGACGCGGTGTTTCAATTCCCCGGTGACTGACTACGACGTACTCCGCGTCTTCTGCGGACCGAACGGCGGCTACGGCAACGAGCTGGGCGTCGTCCGCGACGGCTCGGTGCTGCCCGAGCGGAGCGACCGGCAGGCGCTCGCCGGCAAACTCGGCTTCAGCGAGACCGTGTTCGTGGACGACCCCGAACGCGGCCTGATCGACATCTACACCCCCACCCTCCGGCTGCCCTTCGCCGGCCACCCCTGCGTAGGCACGGCCTGGCTGCTCGACGTACCCGAACTGGTCACCCCGGCCGGAGTCGTCGGCGCCCGGCTGGACGGTGAGTTCAGCTGGATCGAGGCCCGCGCGGAATGGGCGCCTCCGCGCACCCTGCGCCAATATCCGGGCGCCGCCGAGGTGGACGCGCTCCCGGTGCCGCCGAAGGGGGAGTGGATCTACGCCTGGGCCTGGGAGGACGAGGCCGCCGGGCGGATCCGGGCCCGCGCCTTCCCCGGCCGTGACGACGGCATCGAGGAGGACGAGGCGACCGGCGCCGCCGCCCTCCTCCTGACCGAGCGGCTGGGCCGGGCCCTCAACATCACCCAGGGCCGGGGCTCGCAGATCCTGACCGCGCCCCAGCCGCACGGGTGGATCGAGGTCGGCGGACGCGTCCACCTGGAGCGCTGACGCACGGCGCCGGCGCGGCGACGGCCGGTACGGCGTCCGGGTGAGCGTCCGAGCGCCCGTCCGGGTGGATCCGCGTGTGCGCGCGAGGGCGAACGGGGACCACTGGGCGTGACCACTCCGCCTCCCCGAGAGGAGCACCATGCGCATCAGATCAGTCGTGGCCGCGACCTGCCTCGCCGCCGCTCTCGCCGCCGCCGGCGCGACGACGGCCAGTGCCAGCAACCACGACACCAAGGACGACGACGAGGCCGTCTGCAGCCCGTACGCCGGCTCGCTCACGTCGCTGGAGAACCACCTCACCTGGTCCGGCGCCCACTGCAGCGACTACCTGCGCTGATGCGACCCGGGTCCCCCGCACGCGGTGCGGGGGGCCCGGTCGTCCAGGGCTCACGCGCCCCGCGCGGTGCTCAGGGGAGGGTCAGGATCTCCGCGCCGGTGTCCGTCACGACCAGGGTGTGCTCGAACTGCGCGGTCCGCTTGCGGTCCTTCGTCACGACCGTCCAGCCGTCGTCCCACATGTCGTACTCGTGGGTGCCGAGCGTCAGCATCGGCTCGATCGTGAAGGTCATCCCGGGCTGCATCACCGTCGTCGCGTGCGGGCTGTCGTAGTGCGGGACGATCAGCCCCGAGTGGAACGACGTGCTGATGCCGTGGCCGGTGAAGTCCCGGACCACGCCGTAGCCGAAGCGCTTGGCGTACGACTCGATGACCCGGCCGATGACGTTGATCTGCCGGCCCGGCTTCACCGCCTTGATCGCCCGGTCGAGCGACTCCCGGGTGCGCTCCACCAGCAGCCGCGACTCCTCGTCGACGTCACCCACCAGGTAGGTGGCGTTGTTGTCGCCGTGCACCCCGCCGATGTACGCCGTCACGTCCAGGTTGACGATGTCGCCGTCGCGCAGGACGGTCGAGTCCGGGATGCCGTGGCAGATGACCTCGTTGACCGAGGTGCACAGCGACTTCGGGAAGCCCCGGTAGCCCAGCGTGGAGGGGTAGGCCCCGTGGTCGCACATGTACTCGTGGGCGACCTTGTCCAGCCGGTCCGTGGTGACCCCCGGCGCGATGATCTTCGCGGCCTCCGCCATCGCCCGCGCGGCGATACGGCCGGCGATCCGCATCGCCTCGATGGTCTCCGGGGTCTGCACCTCCGGCCCGGTGTACGGCGCCGGCGCGGGCTTGCCGACGTACTCGGGGCGGCGGATGTTTCCGGGAACCGAACGGGTGGGAGACAGCTCCCCTGGTACGAGCAGCGACTGGCCAGACATGCCAGCGAGTCTAACCAGCGGACATGGGGGAACATGTCGGTGGCGAGAGGAGCTGGTCATGGCCCTGTTCAAGAAGCGCACCGCCGGCAAGCCGGGCGAGTGGTACTACTGCCTGGAGCACAAGAAGGTCGAGGAGGGCCCGGACTGCCCGGGCAGGGACCGTTTCGGACCGTACGCGTCGCCTGAGGAGGCCCGGCACGCGATGGAGACCGCCGCGGAACGCAACCTCCAGTGGGAGAACGACCCCCGCTGGCACGACGCGCCCGCCGGCGGCACCACGGAAGAGAGCTGAGCGGAGCGGAGTCCGGCCGGCCGGCGGGTGGGCGAGTCACCAGGGGGCCGGCGGGGAGCCGTGGTCACCAGGGGGCCGGTGGAGGAGCCGTCAGCGCTTCCGTCCAGCGGGACAGGCGGTCCCGGAACCCCCGCCGCGCCCGCGGAGAACCCCCGTTCTCCCCGGCCGCCGCGCTGACCAGGTGCTGCACCGTGTCCAGGTCCAGCTCCGCCCCCGGCGGCACGGCCAGCGTGTCATGGGCCATCGCGGCCAGCTCGCCCCCGCCCGCGCCCAGCGCCAGCACCGTCACCCCGGCCCGCCGGGCGTCGTGCACCCGCTCCAGCAGCGGCGCCGGCTCCCCGGGCGCCACGACCAGCAGGGTCTCACCGCGCCGCGCCGCCGCCAGCCGCCCCGGCCCGACCGCCAGATGCGCGGGATCCGAGGGGCGCGCGTGGTGCCGTACCAGCGTCGGCGCCAGCTCCGGCGTGCCCGACCAGGCCGCCTCGTCCACCAGGTGCGCGGCCAGATGCCAGGGCTCGTACTCCGGCGTGCCCACCAGCAGCAGCCCGCCCCCGTGCGCCACCACCGACCCGCGCAGCACCCCCGCGAACCTCCGGGTGGCCCCCAGCCACTCGGTCCCGGCGAGCACTTCCCGCAGCAACGCGACCCGTACGGCGTCCATGCGACCGCATCCTGCCGCAACCACTCACCCGTGACGCGCCGTTCACCCGGAATTCGCCCGACCCGGGGATGGTGGCGGCCCGTCCGCAGGCCTTCAGGAGCCGCCCGATGACCGACGTGACCGTCCCCTTCCGCGCGGGCCGCGAGGGATACGCGAGCTTCCGCATACCGGCCGTCGTCGCCTCCCGTTCCGGCACCCTGCTGGCCTTCTGCGAGGGCCGCGTCGACTCCGCCGCCGACCACGGGCACATCGACATCGTGCTGAAACGGTCCGCCGACGGCGGCCGCACCTGGGGACCGCTCCAGGTAGCCGCACGCAACGGCACGGACCTCGCCGGCAACCCCGCCCCCGTCGTCCTGGACACCGGCCGGATCCTGCTCGTGCACGTACGCGCCGCCGCCGCCGCCACCGAGGCCGCCATCCTGCGCGGCCAGGTCGCGGACGCCGACGGCCGGCGGGTGTGGGTGCAACACAGCGATGACGACGGACTGACATGGTCCGCGCCCAGGGAGATCACCCCCCAGGTGAAGAAACCCGGCTGGCGCTGGTACGCCACCACCCCCGGTCACGCCCTTCAGCTCGGCTCCGGCCGCGTCCTCGTCCCGGCCAACCACACCCTGCCGCCCACCGGCACCGACACCGGCGCCGAGGCGAAGTACAACAGCGGACACTGCCTGCTCAGCGACGACCACGGCGAGACCTGGTACCTCGGCTACCTGGACGAGAACACCGACGGCTACGTCAACGTCAACGAGACCACCGCCGCCGAACTCCCCGACGGCCGCGTCTACCTCAACACCCGCAACGACTCCCCCTCGCCCGGCAACCGCGCCGACGCCCACTCCAGGGACGGCGGGAAGACCCTCGTCACACCCTTCCGGCCGCAGGCCGGACTGACCGCGCCGGTCTGCGAGGCCGCCGTGCTCCAGCTCCGCGACCCCGACCTGCTCCTCTTCTCCGCCCCCGCCGACCCCGGCGGCGCCCGCGCCCTCATGACGATCCGCGCCTCCCGCGACGGCGGCACCACCTGGAGCACCGCGTACACCGCCGACGGGCTCCCCGCCGCCTACTCCGACCTGGTCCGCGTCGACCCGCACACCGTCGGCCTGCTGTACGAGACGGGCGACTTCGGCGCCTACGAGACGATCACCTTCCGCCGGGTGCCGGTGCACCGGCTGACCTGAGCCGGTACCGCCCCGGCGGCGGACGTAGAGTCGGCCCATGACCTCTACCGACAGCGCACAGACCCCTGCCAAGGCCCCCGCCAAGGACCCCTGGGACCTGCCCGACGTCTCCGGGTACGTCGTCGGCGTGCTCGGCGGCACCGGACCGCAGGGCAAGGGCCTCGCCTACCGGCTGGCCCGGGCCGGGCAGAAGGTGATCATCGGCTCCCGCGCCGCCGAGCGCGCGCAGGCCGCCGCCGGTGAACTCGGCCACGGCGTCGAGGGCGCCGACAACGCCGAGACCGCGCGCCGCAGCGACATCGTGATCGTCGCCGTACCGTGGGACGGCCACGGCGACACGCTGAAGTCCCTGCGCGAGGAACTGGCCGGCAAGCTCGTCGTGGACTGCGTCAACCCGCTCGGCTTCGACAAGAAGGGCGCCTACGCCCTCAAGCCGGAGGAGGGCAGCGCCGCCGAGCAGGCCGCCGCGCTGCTGCCGGACTCCCGGGTCACCGCCGCCTTCCACCACCTGTCGGCCGTCCTGCTCCAGGACCCGCGGACCGAGCAGATCGACACCGACGTCATGGTGCTCGGCGAGGAGCGCGCGGACGTGGAGATCGTGCAGGCGCTGGCCGGGCGCATCCCCGGCATGCGCGGCATCTTCGCGGGCCGGCTGCGCAACGCCCACCAGGTGGAGTCGCTGGTCGCGAACCTGATCTCCGTCAACCGCCGCTACAAGGCGCACGCCGGGCTCCGCGTCACCGACGTGTGAGCCGGGGAGGGCGATGGGGGACACTGGTCGGCGAAGCAGTGTCCCCCGACAGGAGCCCAGCCCCATGCCCCGCATCGCCCTCTACCCCCTCGCGGTCTGCGTCCTCGCCGTCGTCGCGGCCGTCGTCTCCTTCTCCCGCGGCAGCTGGCTGGGGATCGTCTGGGTGCTGCTGGCGGGCCTGTCGTCCAACATGACCTGGTACTACGTCAAGCGCGGCAAGGCGGGCCGGAGCGGTTCCGTCACCGGCTGACCGCGCAGTAGTCGTTGGTGCCCTCCCAGAACCGGTACAGCTCCTGTCCGCAGTACTGGGAGAGGTCGTCGACGTTCAGCGCCCGCGTGATCGAGTCGACCACGTCGAAGAACACGCCGTTGACCGACGGCAGCCACAGCAGCGCGAACACGAACAGCAGACCGAACGGAGCGAACGGCTCCACCTGCCGCTTCACGTTGTACGACAGCCACGGCTCGATCACGCCGTAGCCGTCCAGGCCCGGCACCGGCAGGAAGTTCAGCAGCGCCGCCGACACCTGCAGCAGCGCCAGGAACGCCAGCGCGAACCGGAACTCCGCGGGGACGCCGTCCAGCGCGTCCAGCCAGAAGGGTGCCGTGCACACCGCGGCGAACAGCACGTTCGCCAGCGGGCCGGCCGCCGAGATCAGGCTGTGCCGCCAGCGGCCCCGGATGCGGCTCCGCTCGATGAACACCGCGCCGCCGGGCAGACCGATCCCGCCCATGATCACGAACAGCACCGGGAGCACGATGCTGAGCAGCGCGTGCGTGTACTTCAGCGGGTTCAGCGTGAGATAGCCCTTCGCGCCGACCGTGATGTCCCCGCTGTGCAGGGCGGTGCGCGCGTGCGCGTACTCGTGCAGGCACAGCGAGACGACCCAGGCCGCCGTCACGAACAGGAACACCGCGATACCCGGCTGCGCGGCGAACCCGCTCCAGGTGGCCCAGCCGGTCACCGCCGTCACGGCCAGTATGCCGACGAACACGGGGCTGATCTGCCGGTCGCCGCGGCGGCTGGTGGCGGTGGTCATGGGCAGGCTCCTGGTCTGCGGGAACGGACGGAACTGCGACCGTACCGGCCGCGGACGCGTGGGGAAAACGTCTCGCGCCCGGCGCCCGGTTCCCGGAGGCTGAAGGAATGCCACGGATGAGGGTGTTCTACGCGGACCGGCAGATGGAATGCTGCGGCACGCCGTTCGCCGTGGGGGACGAGGTCGCCTGGCGCCTCGTGCCCACGACCGGCCGGGAGAGCCGCTACGGCGAGACCGCCCTGGTGGAGAACCACGGCGGCCCCGACCACGAGACCCTCGGCCGGGTCCACGCCATCGAGCTGGTGCACCAGCGGTACGTGGTCCACACCGACCCCCGCATCCGGGAACGCAACGACCGTGCCCTCAGGCCCCGCCCGGGCCCCGAGGGCGTGATCCTGCTCCCGTCCCCCCACCGCTGGGAAGAGATCCCGGGCGCGCACACCCTGGAGCCGGTCGCCACCTGCCCCCGGTGGTTCACCCACACGGAACCCGCCCCGGACCCGACCCCCCAGCGGCTCCACCGCCCCACCGGCGCACTCGTCACCCTGGACGCCACCGCCACCCGACCACGCCCCCCGGAGCCCCCCGACGCACCGGACCAGCCCCCGGGCGCCGCGCCGGGTGAGCCCGGTGACCGGGGCTGATCGCTCCAGGGACAATGGGCCCCGTGCGTTATCGGCTGCTCGGCACCACCCAGGCAATCCGTCCCGACGGTACGGCCGTCCCGGTCGGCGGGGCGCGGCTGCGTGCTCTGCTGAGCGTGCTCGCGCTGCGGGCCGGGCGGACCGTGCCCGCGCCCGTGCTGGTGGACGAGGTGTGGGGCGCCGACCCGCCCGCGGACGCCGCCGGCGCCCTGCAGGCGCTCGTCGGCCGGCTCCGGCGGGCCCTCGGTGCCGCCGCCGTCGCCTCCGCCGACGGCGGCTACCGGCTCACCGCGGCCCCCGACGACGTGGACCTCACCCGCTTCGACCGGCTCACCGGCGACGGCCTCGCCGCCCTCGCCGACGGCGACCCGGCCAAGGCCGCCGCCGTCCTCGACGACGCCCTCGCCCTGTGGCACGGACCCGCCCTCGCCGACCTCCCCGACCACACCGCCGAGGCGGCCCGCTGGGAGACCCGCCGGCTCGACGCCCAGCGCGCCCGGCACACCGCCGCCCTCGCCCTCGGCCAGGCCGAGCAGGCGCTGCCCGAACTGACCGCCCTGTGCGACAGCCACCCCCTGGACGAACAGCTCCAGGCCCTGCGGCTGCGCGCCCTGCGCGACGCCGGCCGCCCCGCCCAGGCCCTCGCCGCCTACGAGGACGTACGCCACCTGCTCGCGGACCGGCTCGGCTCCGACCCCGGTCCCGACCTGCGCGCCCTGCACGCCGAGCTGCTCGGCGAGGAACCCGAGTCCGGCCGCCCCGCCCCCGGCCGACCCGACCCGCGCCGGCCCGCGGACCGCCCGGGCAACCTGCCCGCCCGGATCACCTCCTTCGTCGGCCGGGAGAGCGACATCCGGACCATCGGCGCCGACCTCGGCGCGGCCCGCCTCGTCACCCTCCTCGGACCCGGCGGCGCAGGGAAGACCCGGCTGTCCCTGGAGGCCGCCGAGGCGGTACGGCCCACCCTCCGGGACGGCGTCTGGCTCGCCGAGCTGGCCCCCGTGGACGACCCCGACGCCGTACCGCAGGCGGTGCTCACCGCGATCGGCGCCCGTGAGACCGTGCTGCACGGCGCCGGCGTGGACGGCATGCGGGCGGTCTCCGAACGGCACGGCGACCCCGTCGAACGGCTCGTGGAGCACTGCGCCCGGCGCCGCATGCTGATCATCCTGGACAACTGCGAGCACGTCGTCGACGCCGCCGCCCGGCTCACCGAGCGGCTGCTGGCCCGCTGTCCCGAGCTGACCGTCCTCGCCACCAGCCGCGAACCCCTCGGCGTACCGGGGGAGTTGCTGCGGCCCGTGGAGCCGCTGCCCGAGCCGGTCGCGCTGCGGCTGCTCGCCGACCGCGGCGCGGCGGCCCGCCCCGGCTTCCGGCCCGAGGACGACCCGGAGGCGTGCGCCGAGATCTGCCGCCGCCTGGACGGACTGCCCCTCGCGATCGAGCTGGCGGCGGCCCGGCTGCGCATGCTCACCCCCCGCCAGATAGCGGACCGGCTGGACGACCGGTTCCGGCTGCTCACCTCCGGCAGCCGCACCCTGCTGCCCCGCCAGCAGACCCTCAGGGCCGTCGTGGACTGGTCCTGGGACCTGCTGGACGCCGGCGAACGCGACGTCCTCGCCCGCCTGTCCGTCTTCGCCGGCGGCTGCGACCTGGCCGCCGCCGAGGCCGTGTGCGGCCCGGCCGCCCTCGACGCCGTCGGCTCCCTGGTCGACAAGTCCCTGGTGGTGGCCGCCCCCGCGGCCGACGGCGGGATGCGCTACCGGCTGCTGGAGACCGTCGCCGAGTACGCCGCCGAACGCCTCGCCGAGACCGGCCGCCGCGGCGAGGCCGAACGCGCCCACCTGATCCACTACCGCGAACTCGCCCGCGCCACCGATCCGTTGCTGCGCGGCCCCGAACAGCGCGCCGCCATCGACCGGTTCCAGCTGGAGTACGAGAACCTGCGCACCGCCTTCCGGCACGCCGTCGCCGAACGCGACGAACAGGAGGCACTCTGCCTGGTGCTGTCGCTGCTCTGGTTCTGGCAGATGCGCGACCAGCGCATCGAGACCCGAGCCTGGTGCCGGGAGGTCATGGCACTCGGCCCCGACCCGTTCGCCGAACCGGTCCGCCGCGCCGCCCCCGTCTGGCAGCGCTGCACCGACGTTCCGCCCCCGTACACCGGCGAGATCCTCGCCGAGGCCCGGCGCGGCGTCCACCTGGCCCACCTGGCCTGCATGGACACCGAGATCGACGCCTGGCAGACCCCCGACGCCCAGGCCAAGCTGCGCGTGGTCGCCCAGGTCTACGAGCCCGGCCTGCCGCAGACCTGCCGGGCGCCGGGCATGCTGTGGTTCTTCGCCGTGCTGCTGACCGGCGGCGCGAAGGGGTTGCGCGCCATCGCGGACGCCGCCGTGCGCACCTGCCGGGACACTCCCGGCTACGAGTGGGAGCTGGCCGGCGCCCTCCACCTGCGCGCCAACTTCCTCGCCAACCGCACCGCCTCGGCCGGCGACGCCACCCGCGACGCCGACGAGTCCCTGGAGATCTACCGCCGCCTCGGCGACGCCTGGGGCGCCACCGAGGCCCTGTCCGCCCGCGGCGAGGCCCAGGAACGCAAGGGCGCCCACCGGGACGCCGCCGCCGACTACCGGGCCGCCATCGAACACGCCGAACGCCTCGGCGCGCGCGCCCAGGTCGCCGTGCTCCACGCCCGCCTCGGCAACGTGCTCATGGAGGCCGGCGAGAGCGAGCGCGGCGAGCGGATGCTCCGCGAGGTCATCGCCGGCCAGGGCGGCACCCACAACGAGGCGATGCCCGCCGCCCGGCTCTTCCTCGCCGCCTGGCTCGGCCTGACCGACCGCACCACGGAGGCACGCGAACAACTGCGGCTGCTGCGCGAGGAGATCGCGATCGCGCACTTCATCGTCTTCGACGCCATCATCGTCTGCCAGGAGGGCTGGCTGGACGCCGTGGACGACCGCACCGAGGACGCCCTGGAACGGGCCCGCAGGGCGCTCGAGCTCGCCACCGACCCGCTGACCTCGGCGGTCACCCCCCATCTGCACTCCATCGGCCTGACCGTCGCCGCGATGGCCCTCGCCCGCGCCGACGGCGGCGGCCGCGCCACCGACGCCGCCCGCTGCCTGGGCGCCGCCGCCGCGCTGCTGCCGCCCGGGCACGTGGTCTCCGGCGTGGAGCGGCGCAGCCGCGAGCTGGCCGAGGCCCGCATCCGCCAGGCCCTGGACGCGCGGTCGTACGAGGCCGCGTACGCCGAGGGCGGCGGCCTCTCCCTCGCGGAGGCCACCGCCCTGGTCGTCTGAGCGCCGGAGAACACCGGCTCGCTCGTGACGACGGCTTCTCGACGATCTCGGTGCCGTCAGCTCTTGGTGCGGAACTTGTGGATCGCGACCGGCGCCATGACCGCGGTCAGACCGACCGACCAGATCACCGTCACCCACAGGTCGTGCGCGACCGGGCCGCCCTCCATCAGGCCGCGCGCGGTGTCGGCCAGCGTGGACAGCGGGTTGTAGTCGGTGAACGCCTGGAGCCAGCCCGGCATGGACGCGGGCGGTGCGAAGATCGACGAGCCGAACTGCAGCGGCATCAGCACCAGGAAGCCCATCGCCTGCACCGACTGGGCGTTCTTCATCACCACGCCGAGGGTCAGGAACACCCACATCAGCGCGGAGCCGAACACCGCGGACAGCCCGACCGAGGCCAGCATCCCGACCCAGTCCTTGATGTCGTAGCCCACCAGCACGGCGACCACCATCAGCACCACGGTCGCGAACAGCATCCGCATCAGCTCCACCGCGATCTTCGCGAAGAGCACCGAGCCGCGGCCGATCGGCAGGGACCGGAAGCGGTCCATGACACCGGAGTTGAAGTCCTGGTTGAAGCCGGTGCCCACACCCTGGGCCATGTTCATGCCCATCATGGCCATGAGCCCGGGGATGACGTACTGGACGTACCGCTCCTGGCCGCCGCCCAGCGACTGCCCGATGGAGCCGCCGAAGACGTACACGAACAGCAGGGTGAAGATGACCGGGAACAGGATGGCGTCGAACATCGACTCCGGGTCCTGCCGGATCCACAGCAGGTTGCGGCGGATCAGCGCGCCGGTGTGCCGCAGGTGGGCCCGCAGCGGTATCGGGGTGTCGGCCTTCGCGGCGGCGGGGGAGAGGGTGGCGGAACTCATACGGCGACCTCCTGGCGGTCGTCGGCGGGCACGGTGTCCTGCGGGGCACTGGCGCGGTGGCCGGTGAGGGACAGGAACACCTCGTCCAGGCTGGGCAGTTCGGTGGTGATGGAGGAGAGCGTGATGCCGCGCGCGGTGACCGCGCCGACCACGGCGGTCAGCTGCTCGTCGCTCAGGATCGGCACCAGCAGGGTGCCGGTCTCGGCGTCGACGGTGGTGGCCGCGAGCCCGGTGATGCCCAGCTCGTCCAGCAGGCCGGCGAGCGGGCGCAGCTCCAGCGGGTCCACCGGCCGCACCCGGAGCGTGCGCCCGCCCACGCGGGCCTTCAGCTCCTCGATGCCGCCGTTCGCGATGACCTTGCCCCGGTCCACCACGGTCAGCTCGGAGGCGAGCTGCTCGGCCTCCTCCATGTACTGGGTGGTGAGCAGCACGGTGACGCCGTCGCCGACCATCGCCTTCACCTCGTCCCACACCTCGTTGCGGGTGCGGGGGTCGAGACCGGTGGTCGGCTCGTCCAGGTACAGCACGGCGGGCCGGCCGATCATGGAGGCGGCCAGGTCCAGCCGCCTGCGCATACCGCCGGAGTACGTGCCCGCCGGGCGCCGGGCGGCCTCCGTCAGCGAGAACCGCTCCAGCAGCTCGTCGGCGCGGGCCCGGGCGTCCCTGCGGGACAGGTCCAGCAGCCGGCCGATCAGGTACAGGTTCTCCCAGCCCGGCAGCTTCTCGTCCACCGAGGCGTACTGGCCGGTCAGCCCGATCACCCGGCGCAGCTGACGGGGCTGGCGTACGACGTCGTAGCCGGCCACGGTGGCCTGCCCGGCGTCGGGGGTGATCAGGGTGGACAGGATCCGTACGAGGGTGGTCTTGCCGGCGCCGTTCGGCCCGAGCACACCCATCACGGTGCCCTCGCGCACGTCCAGGTCGACACCGTCCAGCGCCTTGGTCTCGCCGTAGTGCTTGACCAGTCCCCGTACGGTCACGGCGGAGCGTCCGCCGGCGGGGTTGTCATCGATGCGTGTCATGCCGACGACAGTGCCAGGTCCCACCGACAAAACACCGACACCCGACCGACACGGCCCGACGTATCGCCGACACCGGCCTCCACGTCCCCGGTCGTGGCGGTCTGGCTTGAATTCCGTTCTTCGCTCCGTCGTATTCGACGATTTCGCCCCAGCACTCCAGTGTCGTCGAGACCGCGCACGAAGAGAAGAATCGGAGCGCATGGGAGAACAGCAGCTGTGAGAACGGGATGTGTTCGCCCCCACAGTTGAGTCGGTGAACGGCTCGGGTCGTCCTGGTAAGAAATTCTGCCGCCGTTCTTCGCCTCAACTCCGCTGGCAACGACGTCCCTGACCACGTTCCATCGCCGATCGGCGGACAGATGGCCGAAACCTCATCGATCGTGAGACGGGTTGGCGTGAATAAGGGCAGAGGAATTCGGACAGTGGCGTGATCCATAGGGGTGGGACGACGGTGGACCAGGGGCGTTGCCGTGCGGCCCGGTGCATTTCGTTAAGGTGCCACGGGTAACGGCCGTCAAGTGACCTCTGACGGCCGGTTTTCATGGACAACCGCCTCGGGGGCCCTTTCTCATGCCGATCGGCAAATTAGAGACGACGTTCCGTTTTTCCCTGCTCCGGAAACCATCTGCGGCACCGACTCCCTCGCGTCGTGCCGCTTCCGTGTGGCTGCTGCCGGCGCTGTGGACGTTCGCCTTCGGCCTGTGGGGGTTGTCGCGGCAGGACAGTGTGTGGCGGGACGAGGCCGCGACCTGGCAGGTGGCCCGACGCTCCACGGCGGAGATATGGCACATGCTGGCGCACGTGGACGTGGTCCACGGGCTCCACTACCTGCTCATGCACCTGCTGTTCGAGTGCTTCGGCCCCAGTACCACGACCCTGCGGCTGCCCTCGGTGATGGCGATGGCGGTGGCGGCGGCCTGCGTGGCCGTCATCGGCCGCCGACTGGCCGGCGCCTGGGCCGGTCTGGCCGGCGGAATGGCCTTCGCGCTGCTGCCTGCCGTGCAGTTCTATCTCCAGGAGGGCCGCTCGTACGCGCTGGTGGCGGCCGGTGCCGGGATCTCCACCCTGCTTCTCGTGACCGCCCTGGAACGGCCGGTCGGGACGAGCCACTGGGTCGCCCATGGCGCCGTCGTTCTCCTCATGGGTCTCCTGAACTGGCTCTCACTCATGATCCTCGCGGCGCAACTGGCCACCTTGCTCTGGGTCCGGGCCGAGCGCGCGGTCCTGACTCGTTGGGCGGTCGCGGCCGGGTGCGCCACCGCCGGTGTACTGCCGTTGATCGTGTTCAGCCGGAGCCAGTCCGCGCAGTTGTCCTGGATCCCGCCGCTGTCCGGGCACATGCTGATCGGTCCGGGGGTCCTGCTGGCGATCGGCGGTGCCGGCGCACTGCTGGACCGGCCGCGGACGGCCCGGTTGTCGGCGGCGGCCGTGGGATTGCCGCTGCTGGCGGTGCCGCAACTCGGCCTCGTCCTGCTGTCCCTCGTCCAGCCGGTCTTCCTGGACCGCTACATCCTCTACAGCATGCTGGGCCTGGCACTGCTGATCGGTACGGCCGTCGGCTCGGCGGTACAGGCGGCCAGGCCCCGCTTCCCGAGAGCGTCGGGGTGGATCCTTCCCGCGGTGCTCGCCGTGGCGATGCCGGCCCTGCTGCCACAGTCACTGGCCAAGAGATCCCCGGCGAGCAGGGTGGACGACGTCCTCGCGGTTGCCTCGGACGTACGGCACTTGAAGCAGAGGGGGGACGCGGTGCTCTTCATTCCCTCGGCCCGCAGGGACACCGAGTCCGTCTCGCCGAACGCCTTCGCGGGGCTCCGGGACATAGCGCTCGCGGAAACCCCGGAGGAGTCCGGCACCCTGAAAGGCGTGGAGGCGGCCCCGGGGCGCATACGTACCGCGATCCTGGCCGAACGCCGAGTCCTCCTGGTCTCGGACTCATCGGGGGTGGCCCGCCCGCTGACGGCCGCGCGCGACAGAATGAAGATCGCCGTCCTGCACGAGTACTTCACACCCATGGCCGACGAACAGGATCGCGGCCGCCGGGTGACCGTGTATGAACGCCGGCCCGCGCCTCGCTGACGCATGTGCCCGCGCAGCGCGGTCTGTCACCCGGCACAGCGCCCGGCGGATCGCGCGGCGCGGGGTCAGCCGAACTCGGGCCAGGCACGCACGGGCCGGCTGTCGGCCGCGGCGCGAGCGCGCCCAGTGCGGCGGGCACGTCGCATCCGCTCGCGGCGGGCTCGGTGGCGGCCAGGACGAGTGCGACGGTGACGAGGACCTCGCCTGCCGGGAGACAGTCGGTGAGCGGGGCACTGGGTGGCGCGCCCGGCGGTCACGGCGCGAACCGCGCCGGCCGCTGCCGGGCGGCCCGGGAAGACGAACGCGCACGCCCCCGGCACCCCTGGGCGGAAAACGGCCAGCCCGCCGACGGGGGATGATCGGCGGGCTGACCGGTGGTGCCGCAGTGGCTCAGTGGACGGAGTGCTCCTCCAGCGGGAACGTTCCGCCGACGACGTCCTCCGCGAACGCCTTCGCCGCGTCGCCCATGACCTCACGGAGGTTCGCGTACTTCTTCACGAACTTCGGCACCCGGCCGGACGTCAGGCCCAGCATGTCGGTCCAGACGAGCACCTGCGCGTCCGTCTCCGGTCCGGCGCCGATGCCGACCGTCGGGATGTGCAGCACGCGCGTCACCTCGGCCGCCAGCTCCGCCGGCACCAGCTCCAGCACGACCGCGAAGGCGCCCGCGTCCTGTACGGCCTTGGCGTCCCGCAGCAGCTGCTGCGCCGCCTCCTCGCCGCGCCCCTGCACGCGGTAGCCCATCGCGTTGACGGACTGCGGGGTCAGCCCGATGTGGGCCATGACCGGGATGCCGGACTCCACCAGCAGCCGGATCTGTTCGTGCGACCGCTCGCCGCCCTCCAGCTTGACCGCGCCGACCCCGGCCTCCTTCACCAGCCGGGTCGCCGAGCGCAGCGCCTGCACCGGGCCCTCCTGGTAGGAGCCGAAGGGGAGGTCGCCGACGATCAGGGAGCGCTGGGTGCCGCGTACGACGGCGGCCGAGAGCATGGTCATCTCGTCGAGGGTGACGGGCACGGTGGTCTCGTACCCGAGGTGGCAGTTGCCCGCCGAGTCGCCGACGAGGATCACCGGGATCCCGGCCTCGTCGAAGACGGAGGCGGTCATCGCGTCGTAGGCGGTGAGCATGGGCCACTTCTCGCCCCGCTCCTTGGCGAGGGCGATGTCGCGGACGGTGATGCGGCGGGTGCCCTTTCCTCCGTAGAGGCCCCCGTACAGCGCCTTGCTGCCGTCGGAGGGCTTGTTCCGGGCAGCCGAAAGCTGCGTCATGGCAACGGCTCCTTCAGTCATCTCGAAGCGCCCTTACGGCGTCTCCGGATCGACTCCATGGTGGCACCTCGTGCCATCGGGGGCCAGGGGTACCCCCTGTGATCCCCGCCCGGGGCGGAAACACGGTGCGACCCGGGGTTGCGTAAGCCCCTCGTGAGTAAGATCTCGGTAAAAGAATAAGATACGAGACGGTTCCGTATCGAAATGATCGTAGGCTCGGACCCATGACAAGTCCCGTCCCTGCCTCCCGAATACCGGAAGCGGTCCACCGGCGCCGCTGGGCGATCCTCGGCGTGCTGATGCTGAGCCTGCTCATCGTCGTGCTCGACAACTCGATCCTCAACGTCGCGATCAAGACCATCGCGACCCCCGCGCCGACCGGCCTCGGCGCCACCCAGAGCGAGATCGAGTGGGCGATCAACGCCTACACCCTCGTCTTCGCCGGCCTGCTGTTCACCGCCGGACTCGTCGGCGACCGGATCGGCCGCAAGAAGGTACTGCTCGGCGGGATCGCCGTGTTCGGTATCGGCTCCGCGCTCGCCGCCGAGTCCGGCTCGCCCGGCCAGCTGATCGCCTACCGCGCCCTGATGGCCCTCGGTGCCGCCTTCGTGATGCCCGCCACCCTCGCCGTCCTCATGAACGTCTTCGAGCGCGAGGAACAGCCCAAGGCCATCGGCATCTGGGCCGGCGGCGTCGGCCTCGCCATCGCCATCGGCCCGATCACCGGCGGTGCGCTGCTCGACCACTTCTGGTGGGGCTCGGTCTTCTTCGTCAACGTGCCCATCGTGATCGTCGCCCTGGTCCTGATGAGCTGGCTGGTGCCCGACTCCCGCGACCCGAAGCCCGGCCGTCTCGACCCCGTCGGCGTGGTGCTGTCCGTCGTCGGCCTCGTCCTGCTGGTCTACGGCATCATCAAGGGCGGCGAACTCGCCGACTTCACCGACGCCAAGGTGCTGGCCACCATCGCCGCCGGCCTCGCCGTCCTGGCCGCCTTCGTCGTCTTCGAGAAGCGCAGCGACCACCCCTCCCTGGACGTCACCTACTTCCGCAACAAGGTCTTCTCGGCCGCCATGAGCGCCATCGCGCTGGTCTTCTTCGCGCTGATGGGCGTCACGTTCTTCGGCGTCTTCTACACCCAGAGCGTGCGCGGCTACTCCCCGCTGGAGTCCGGCGTGCTGATGCTGCCGCTCGCCCTCGCCCAGCTGCTGTTCGCGCCGCGCGCCCGGCTCGTCGTCGACCGGTTCGGCAACAAGGCCACCACCACCGGGGGCCTGCTGCTGATCGCCGCGACCCTGGCCGCGTTCGCCGGCTTCGAGGCCGACACGCCCATCTGGCTGCTGGAGGTCGTCTTCTTCCTCATGGGCGCCGGCATGGCGCACATCATGACGCCGACCTCCGTCGTCATCATGCAGGCCCTGCCCCGCGAGAAGGCCGGCTCCGCCTCCGCGCTCAGCAACACCTTCCGCCAGGTCGGCGGCGCCCTCGGCATCGCCGTCCTCGGCTCGGTGCTCGCCACCTCCTACCGCGACGGCATCGAGGACAAGCTCGGCCTGCTGCCGCCGGGCGTGCGCGCCACCGCCGGCGAGTCCATCGAGGCCACCCTCGGTGTCGCCGAGAAGCTCGGCCCGCGCGGCGAGGCCCTCGTCACCCCCGCCCACGACGCCTTCCTGCACGCCATGCACGTCACCGCCCTGTGCGGTACGGGCGTCGCGCTGATCGGCGCCGTGGTGACCGCCCTGTTCCTGCCGGGCAGGCCGCCGGCCGGGCGGCGGCGGGAGGAAGAGCCGGAACTGGTCGCCGCCGGGGAGTGAGCTCCGCGCGCGGTTCCACGGGGGAAGGAGGCCGCTGCGGGACAATTCCCGCAGCACAGTGAGAGGACGGAACGACGTGAGCCTTGCCGACCAGCGGTCGCGTCCGGACGGACCCGCCCGGGGCCGCCCGCGCAGCGAAGCCGTGGAACACGCCATCCTGGAAGGCGTGATGAAGCTCCTGGAGGAGGGCGTGCCCCTCGCCGAGCTGTCCATCGAGCGGGTCGCGCGCACGGCCGGGGTCGGCAAGGCCACCATCTACCGCCGCTGGAGCGGCAAGGAGGAACTGTTCGTCGACGTCGTACGCGCCGCCGAACCCCCCGACCCCGAACTCCCCGGCACCTCCGTGCGCGACGACCTCGTGGTGCTGCTGGAGGCCCTGCGCCAGCGCGGCCTCGTCAGCCGCTCCTCGGCGATCCTGCACAACGTGTACGCCCAGATGAAGTCCGCCCCCAAGGTGTGGGCGGCGTACCACACGAGCGTCATAGCGCCCCGGCGCGACCTCGCCCTGGACGTGCTGCGCCGCGGACAGGAGAACGGGGAGATCCGGGCGGACGTCGACCTGGACCTGGCCAACGACATGTTCGTCGGCCCCATGCTCGTCCGCTCGGTGATGCGCCCCGAGGCCGACCTGCCCGAGGGCTTCGCGGAGCAGATCGTCGACACGGTCCTGGACGGCCTACGACCCGTCAGGTCGACAGTCTCGTAGCGCCCATGTGCGCGTTTCGTCACAGACCCCGCCCCTGCCGGGGTAACCGGAACTCCCCGCCCCGGCTCGTTCGTCCTCGTCTTCCGTACGGCCGTCATGGGACGGCGGGAACGGAGCCGATCATCCCCTAGGGTCGGAAGAGCACGGGGGCGAACGGTGTGCACGGCAGGCAGTGAGGCAGACGGTATGGCGCAGCAGGCGTACATGACGGAGACGGTGGGCGGCGGCTCGGGGCCCGAGCGACCGGGATCCCGGCTTCGGCGCCTCGCGCACCGCCTGTTCACCGGCTGGCGGAACGATCCACGGATCTGGCGGCGCGGCCTCGTCCTGGCCGCCCTCGCCCTGCTGCTCGCCCTGGTGATGCTGGTGCACGCCCACATCCCCAACGCGGTGGGCAACCTCGGCTCGCTCACCGAGACGTTCCTGCCCTGGCTGGGCCTGGCCATCCCGCTCCTGCTGGTCCTCGCCGTCATCCGCAAGTCGGCGACCGCCCTGCTCGCGGTCGTCCTCCCGGCGGTCGTCTGGCTCAACCTCTTCGGCGGGCTGCTGACCGACAGGGCGGGCGGCGGCGGCGACCTCATGGTGGCCACCCACAACGTCAACGCCGACAACCCCGACCCGGCCGCGACCGCACGGGACGTGGCCGCCTCCGGCGCCGACGTCCTGGCGCTGGAGGAACTCCCCGCCTCCTCCGTCCCCGTCTACGAGAAGGCGCTCGCGCCGACGTACAGGTACCACGCGGTGGTCGGCACGGTCGGCCTGTGGAGCAAGTACCCGATGACCGGCGTCGAGGCCGTGGACATCAAGCTCGGCTGGAAGCGGGCCATGCGCGCCACGCTCGCCACGCCCAGGGGCCCGATCGCGGTCTACGTCGCCCACCTGCCCTCGGTGCGGGTGAAGATGGAGGCCGGGTTCACCGCCCGGCAGCGGGACAAGAGCGCCGACGCGCTGGGCGAGGCCATCGCCGACGAGCCGCTCAAGCGGGTCGTCCTCCTCGGGGACCTCAACGGCACGATGAACGACCGCGCGCTCAACGCGGTCACCTCGCAGCTGCGCTCCACGCAGGGCGCGGCGGGCAGCGGCTTCGGGTTCAGCTGGCCGGCGTCGTTCCCGATGGCCCGCATCGACCAGATCATGGTCCGGGGCGCCGAGCCGGAGAGCAGCTGGACGCTGCCGCGCACCAACAGCGACCACCTGCCGGTGGCGGCGCGTGTGAGCCTCGACACGTCCTCCTGAGCGGTTGGAATACCGAGCCCGGGAGACTTTGTTCCGGAAGTGAACTTACACGCGACGGAACTCCGCTCTGCCCGCTCTCCCCCGCTTTGAAAGGCACAGGCTCTTCCATGCCCCTGGCCCTGCTCGCCCTGGCCGTCGGCGCCTTCGGTATCGGTACCACCGAGTTCGTGATGATGGGCCTCCTGCCCGACGTCGCGGACGACCTGCACATCTCCCTCCCCACCGCCGGCCACCTGGTCTCGGCGTACGCGCTCGGCGTCGTCATCGGCGCCCCCCTGCTGGCCGCGCTCACCGCGCGCATGTCCCGCCGCACGGTCCTGATCTCCCTCATGGCCCTGTTCGTGGCCGGCAACGCCCTGTCGGCGCTCGCCCCCGGGAACGGCTCCCTGCTGGCCGCCCGCTTCCTCAGCGGTCTGCCGCACGGCGCCTTCTTCGGCGTGGGCGCGGTCGTCGCCACGGGAATGGTCCCGCCCGAGCGCAAGGCCCGCTCGGTGTCCCTGATGTTCCTCGGCCTGACCGTCGCCAACATCGCGGGCGTCCCCGTGGCCACCCTGATGGGCCAGCACCTGGGCTGGCGGGCCACGTTCCTCGGGGTGAGCGCCATCGGAGTGGCGGCGATAGCCTCCCTCGCCCTCCTGATCCCGCACGACGGCAAGCACGAGGCCGCCTCGACCGGCCTGCGCGGCGAACTGACCGCCCTGCGGTCCCTGCCGGTCTGGCTGGCCCTCGGTACGACGGTGGCGGGCTTCGGCGCGCTGTTCGCGGCCTACAGCTACGTGACGCCGATGCTGACGGACACCGCGGGCTACGCGGAGACGAACGTGACCCTGCTCCTGGCCCTCTTCGGAGTCGGCGCCACGGCAGGCAACCTCCTCGGCGGTCGCCTGGCGGACCACTCGCTGCGGGCCACCCTCTTCGGCGGCCTGGCCTCCCTGGGCACGGTCCTCCTGCTCTTCCCCGTCCTCATGCGGGCCGAGTGGAGCGCCGCCCTGGCGGTGACCCTGCTGGGCGCGGCCGCCTTCATCACCGGCTCCCCGCTCCAGCTGATGGTCATGGAGAAGGCCGCGGCGGCCCCCTCCCTCGCCTCCTCGGCCAACCAGGCGGCCTTCAACCTGGCCAACGCCGGCGGCGCCTGGATCGGCGGCCTGGCCCTCGCGGCCGGCTTCGGTACGACCTCCCCCGCCCTCGCGGGAGCGGCCCTGGCCGTCCTGGGCCTGGGCGTGGCGAGCGTGGCCTACGCGGTGGACCGCAGGCGGACGGTCCCGTCGCCGGGCCGGGTGGTCGCGTCGCGGGTTCCGGAGGGGTCGGAAGCGCTGCGCGGCTGAGGCCGGCCGCCGGGGGCTGGTCGCCGATGAACGTGAGACAGCTCCCCGGCGTCGCCACGCAGGCCTGAGGCATCTCGGCGAGATCGGCCAGGGCCGCCTCCTGCAAGGGGCCGGCGCACTCCCGTACGAGGGTGGCGACCTCAGGCAGGGCGGCCCGCGCGTCCTGGTCGGTGAAGCGGGTGTCCCGGTGGGGGTCGACCTGGGCGAGTCGCCCCCGGGTCACCCCCTCCAGGGCCGGCGCGAGCATCTCCCCGTGTTCGCGGGAGGCCCGGACCACGGTCTCCCGCCGCCGCCCTTTCCCCCGCACGGCCGCCCGCCCGACGCGCAACTCCAGCTCTATCCCCATGGCACCTCCAAGGTGAGTACGGGTACTCATCACAGGCCCCCGGATGACGACGAGACGCGCGGCAACACGCCGACACGGAAGCCCAGGGCGCCCGCAGCACAGCTGACCGGCTGCGCCGGTTGGGGGGAAGAGACGGGCGGCGACTGCGTGCCCGAGGGGGAGGTCCCCGGTCAGCGACCGGTGGCTGGCGGCCCGATGGGTGGGAGCGGACAGGGAGCCGAGGTGGCGCCCCGTCACGGCCGGGGCAGGGGCGGGGCTAGCGGTTGATCACGTCCCGTGTCTGGGCGTAGACGGTCGCGTCGCTGAACAGGGCCGTGTGACTGAGGCAGGCGGTCTCGGTGTTGGCCGCGCCGGACAGGGGGACGGAGCTGTCGGGGTTGATCACCGTGTCGCAGGGCGACCACCAGGTCGCGTAGCGAACCGAACCGGGCGTCTAATCGCCGGAGTTGAGCGCGGTGAGGAAGCCCGAGCCGGTGCGCATCTCGGTGCAGGACGTGTCGAAGCAGCTGTTGGCGCTGTCGGTTCCGTGGTTCGGGCCGCCCAGGGACACCCAGGCGTCGACCTTGGCCGTACCCGCGCGGTTCTTGAGGTAGTAGCGCGAGGAGAGCCCGCCCATGGAGTGGCTGACGATGTCGACCCGGGTGGCGCCGGTCGCCGCGAGCAGGCGGTCGACCTCGGCGGAGAGCTGCTGGGCGGTCGTGGCGTTCGACTGGCGCCAGTCGCAGGTCCACTGGTCCAGGTAGGAGGACGGCCAGCCGTCGCTCCTGAACCGGGAGGCCATGGTGTTCCAGTTGCTGCCGTCACCGGTGTAGCCGTGCACGAAGAGGACCGGGTCGCTGGTGGAGCGGAACGTGGAGCTGCCGGACGCCTGCGCTGCGGGCGCCTGCACGGCGAGGAGGACGCCGGCCGCGGCGACGGCCGTGGACACGAGGGATCTGTTCGGGAGGGTCAGGAGGGATCTCTGCACGGGGAGCCTCACGGGGAGCGGTGGGGAAACGCGCTCGACGGCGCGTCTGACGGGGACAGCGAGGGCGTCTCCCGGGTCGCGGGAGGCCGTGCCTGAGGGCGAGTGGGGACGGCAGAAGATGCCGGTTCGCCGCGGACGCAGGGGAAGGACACCGGTGTCGTTGAGGGATGACGGGAGCGTACTGACCAGTAGGTATCAGTGGTCAAGGCGCGTGCGTCCAGTTTTTCGCCCACCCCTTCCCCCGGTGATCGGCGCATTTGGGCCAGGAATCGAGGAGAAGGGCAGGTGAGCGGGTTGGGCTACCGCCTGAGGCCTGGCCCAAGCCCGCCAATCACCCCCACCGGCCGGAAGCCGCTGAGCCCGCCCGGCGTGCGTGCGAGGCGCGTCCGCGCCCTCACCCACGCTGCGAACGCAGCCGACCCAAGGGGGCAGCGGGCCTGAGCCGGCCACTTTCCCGGGCTGCCCGCTCGCTTCTCACCTCGCGGAGACCCGACACTGGCGAAGAAGCGGGCGGCCCCACGGCCACTTGTCAGCATCCGGTCACATCAGTTCCCCGCTCCCCGCTCCCCGCTCCCGCTCCGCAGCTCACACCACACCGTCTTCCGGTCCGGCCCCCGTTCCACGCCCCACCGCTCGGCCAGCGCGTCCACGAGAGCCAGTCCACGCCCCGACTCCTCCGTCTCCGTGGCGGGGAGCAGGGCGGGCGACGCGCGTGGCTCGGGGTCGGTCACCTCGATCCGGGTACGGCCGTGACGTGTCGCCGTCCCGATCACCCGTCTCACCCGGACGGTCACCGGAGTTCCCTCGCCCACGTGGTCGATCACGTTCGTCAGCAACTCCGTCGCACACAGGCGTACGTCGTGGCCGTGGTCCCGGAGGTGGTGGCGCAGCTCCGGTGCGGCCTTCGGCGTCGCGAGCAACTCCAGCTCCAGCAGCGTCGTCACCGCTCCGCCGCCTTCCTCAGCACGGCCGCCAGCGCCCGCGCCGTGGCCGTGTTGCAGTTCCCGAGCGTGACGAGCCCGGCGGGCGGGGTGTACGTACCGGCGAAGCTCGGCAGGACGACGCGGAGGGAGGGGAGCGTGATGCCGTGCAGGGCGAGCGCGGCGCGGAGGTCCTCGACGCAGAGGGTCACGTCGTAGGCGGTGGGGGAGTGGTCCGGCATGAGAGGCGGCAACCTTCTGTGCGGTCTGTGACGAACACCTCACAGACTGTCGCCGACCTCGCTACCGTGAAAGGGGTTTCGCGTTCGCGACCAGGGCAGCGGAGGTGGGTGAGCGGTGGCTCGCGGCAAGGACATCGACGGCTCGATGAGCGTCCCGACCTTCTACGGCAAGGAGTTGCGGTGGAAGCGGGAGGCGGCGGGGCTGTCGCTGGACGGGTTCCTCGAAGGCAGCTTCTACGGCAAGACGTACCTCAGCGACATCGAGCGCGGGGAACGGAGGATGCCGCTCGATCTGGCTCGGCACGCGGATCGGGTGCTGAAGACCGACGGGTTCTTCGAGCGGCGGTGTGAGGATGTGCGGAGGGCGAGGAGGGGGCCGCATGCCGCGTACTTCGAAAAGGTTCTGGAGGCGGAGAGGCACGCCGAGTGTATCGAGGAGTGGTGCCCCATCACTTTCCCTGGGCTGCTCCAGATGGCGCCGTACGCGCGGGCGCTGGTCCGGTCGGCTCACCCGGGAGCCCTTGACGAGTGGGTCGAGGAGAAGGTGGCAGCCCGACTCGCCCGCGCGCGCATCTTCGAGGACGATCACTCCACCCCGGAGTACTGGGCGATCCTGCACGAGTCGCTGATCACGGAGCCGATCCTTCCTCCGCTGGAAATGGCGGAGCAGCTCGACCGCGTGGTGGCCTTGGCCCAGCGGCGTCGGATCACTCCGCAGATCGTTCCGCGGACGTGCGGTGCGTATCCCTTGATGGCCGCCTCCGTCAAGGTCATGACATTCTCGGACGCCCCGCCGCTGCTCTACATCGAGGCGTCCTACAGCGGGGACACCATCGACGATCCGTCCCTCGTGAAGCAGTACTGCAAGGCATACGATCGGCTCAGGGCGGTCGCGCTGTCACCAGACACGTCCCTCGCCAAGATCAAGGCAGCGGCGGAGGATTACCGAAATGGCAAGCAACCGGATCGACTTGAGTGACGCTCTCTGGTTCAAGAGCAGCTACAGCAACGGCGACGGCGGGGATTGTGTGGAAGTGGCCAGCGACTTCCCCGGCGCCGCCCTCTGGCGCAAGTCGAGCTACAGCAACGAAAGCGGCGGCGACTGCGTCGAAGTGGCCCCCCACATCCCCCACGTCGTCCCCGTCCGCGACTCAAAGGACCCCCACGGCCCCACCCTCCTCCTCACCCCCACCGCCTGGACCCCCTTCATCACCGCCCTCAAGTCCCGGTAACCGCACACGCAAAGGGGCGTGGGGCCCGAAGACCCCACGCCCCTTCAGTGAAGCGATCTCAGCGACTTACCGCCGCCGGAACGACTGCACGTACCCGCCCGCGGGCGACCCCACGCCGGTCACGTCGTCGTAGCCCTTCACGGCCTTCAGCGAGCTGTCCTTGCCCAGGCTGCGGGCCGAGGTCGCGAGGCCGCCGGAGGCGTCGTAGCCGTTGACGAAGTCGATCCGGGCCACGGCCAGGCCGGAGCCCGTCGGGTCGTCCGTGACGTCGTGGTAGACGCCCTTCTTGCCGTACTTGGCGTAGATCGACGGGTTGGCGAAGCCGATGGCCTTGCCGCCGCGGGCCTCCTGGGCCAGGGCCTGGACCGCGGCGATGACCGGGGCGGCCAGCGACGTGCCGCCGATGCGGTACTCGCTGTACTGCTCGGTGCCGTCGGGGAAGGTCTGGGTCTGGCCCACCAGGAAGCCGGTGTTCGGGTCGGCGATGGCCGCGATGTCGGGGACGACGCGGTTGCCGGCGGCGTTGTTGGCCGTGGCCAGCTCCTTCGGCACGACCCCCTTCTGGTAGTACGGCTGCGGCACCGTCTTGCTGGTGCCGCCGCCCGCGCCGGAGGTGAACGTGCCGGGGAAGCCGGTCCAGCTCTTGCCGTCGGCCGCCAGGGAGGCCTTCTCGGTGCCCCAGCCGGTCTCCCACAGGTACGTGTCGCCCTTGCCGACGGCCAGCGAGGTGCCGCCGACCGCGGTCACCCAGGCGGAGTTGGCGGGGGTGTCGACCTGCTTCACACCGGTGTTGGCGACCTGGTCGCCGTCGTCGCCGGAGGAGAAGTAGAAGCCGATGCCCTGGACCGCGCCCAGCTGGAAGACCTGGTCGTACGCGGCGGCGAGGTCCGGCGTCTGGTTGGCCTCGACGTCGCCCCAGGAGTTGGAGACGATGTCGGCCAGGTGATTGTCGACGACCTTGCTGAGGGAGTCGAGCAGGTCGTCGTCGTAGCAGGAGGCCGCGCCGACGTAGGTGACGTCGGCGGCCGGGGCCACCGCGTGGACCGCCTCGACGTCCAGGGTCTCCTCGCCGTACCAGCCGGCGGCCCCGCACTCCTCGGTCTTTGTGTAGTTCTTCGGCAGCACCTGGTGCAGCCGGCCGGTCTTCCAGGCCGCGTCACCGTGCTTCAGCGCGTACTTGCCCGCGTCGTAGGCGATGGTCGGGGAGGCGTACGCGTCCGTGATGGCGATGCGGACGCCGCGGCCGGTGTACGTGCCCGCGCCGTACGCGGCGCGCAGCTGCTTGCCGGTGTAGCCCTTGACGGCGTACGGGATCTTCGAGCCGTACGCGTCGGGGAGCGTCGTCGCGATGTTCGAGCCGTAGTACGAGGAGAACGGGCCCGAGTTCTTGAACACCGCGTCCGGGGGCGGGAGCTGGTCGTCGTGGTTCGCCTTGTGCGGGGCGTTGTCCAGGCCGGTGACCGTGAGGACGGCGCCCTTCAGGGCGGCCGGGGCGGAGGCCGCGGCGGCCGGGGCGCGGTAGGTCTTCGAGCCCTTGGCGAAGTTGTGCAGCTGGGTGCCGAACGCCTTCTCGGCGGCGGCCACGTCACCGGAGACGGCGACGTAGTGCGGGGTGACCGCGGTGACGGTCAGGCCGGCCGACTTCAGCCAGGACGTGACCGCGCCGACCTGGGCCTTGGTGGCGCCGAAGCGGGCCTGGACCTTCTTGGCGCTCAGGTACTTGCCGTACAGCGGCGAGCTGGGGTCGGACACCGCCTTGGCGTAGGCGGCGAGGCCGGCCGCGTCCTTGCCGGCGAGGTAGACGCGGGCCTTGACCCGGGCGTTGTCCGAGGTGGCGCCCTTGTCCGCCTTGGCCGTGGCCCACAGCGGCTTGGTGCCCTTCAGGACGTCACGAGCGGGGCTGTCCGCAGCGTGTGCCGCGGGTATGCCCAGCGCCAGCGCACCGGCGATCATGGGCAGTGTCGCTGCCATGCTCACACCGGCGCGCACGGTGGCGCGGTTGGATCTCATAGAACCCCCTGCGATGCGGTTCGCATGCATGTAGTGGTGGTCGGTACCACGTGGATGCGCGCCGGCCCGCGGCGGTGTCGGCCGGCGAATGGATCACACGATGGGGGCCACTCTCTCGATGAACCGTTCATGTCAGGGGAACGTAAAAGTCAAGAGAAGCTCAAGTAACCGCCTTCGTAGGGGGATTTGGCGCTTTCGTCCGGACGGCGGTGTTACGAACGGGGTTGCGCGCCCCGCTCCTTGAGCATCCCGGCCATCAGCTCGATCTCCGACTGCTGCGCGTCGACCATGCCCTGCGCGAGCCGCTTCTCCACGCCGACCGTGCACTTGGCGACACAGCCCTCGGCCATGTGGATCCCGCCCTTGTGGTGGGCCGTCATCAGCTGGAGGTAGAGGATCTCGGCCTGCTTGCCGTTGAGCGACCGGAGCTTCTCCAGCTCCGTGTTGGTCGCCATGCCCGGCATCAGCGCGCCGTCCTTGCCGGAGGCCATGCCGCCCATGCCCATCCAGGTCATCGGCGGGTCGGCGGACACCTTGGGCAGCTCCCACAGGTCCAGCCAGCCCAGCAGCATCCCGCGCTGGTTGGCCTGGGTCTGCGCGATGTCGTACGCGAGCCGCCGCACCTCCTCGTCGCCCGTGCGGTCCCGCACGATGTACGACATCTCGACGGCCTGCTGGTGGTGGACGGCCATGTCCCGCGCGAAGCCGGCGTCCGCCGACCGGGCGTCCGGCGTCTTCGTACCGGATCCGCCGGTGTCCTCGGCGACCGCGTACGTGATCGCGCCGGCCGCGACGAGCACCGCCGCCGCGGCCCCCGCGGCCCAGCCGATGTGCTGCCGCCTCACTTCATGACCCCGCCGGTGCACGAGGCGCCCGGCTCGGGAGTCTGCCGGCCCTGCACGTAGGCGGCGAAGAACTTGTCCACTTCCGGATCCTTCGCGCTCTTCACCGTCACCTGGTGGCCCCACGCCGAGAGGATCAGCGGGGCCTCCTGGTTCTCGTACGGGCTCATCAGCGAGTACGGCGTCTTCTTCACCTTGGCCGCGAGCGCGTCGACGTCCGCCTTCGGCGCCTTGCCGGTGTACGTCACCCAGACCGCGCCGTGCTCCAGCGCGTGCACGGCGTTCTCGTCCGCCACCGGCTTGGTGTAGACGTCGCCGTTGCAGTTCAGCCAGACCGGGTTGTGGTTGCCGCCGACCGGCGGGTGCATCGGGTACGACACCTTGGTCGTCACGTGCGTCCGGGACAGCTTGCCCGACCAGGTCCTCACCCCGTCCTTGCCGGTGGTGAAGTGCCCGGAGTCCCCGGAGCCCTTGGCGTCGCCGCTGGGGCCGGCCTGGTCCTTGCCGGAGTCGTCCTGCGACCTGACCAGGACCACGCCGCCGACGACGAGACCGACGACGACCACCGCGCTGGCGGCGATGGTGAGCACCCGGGTGCGGCGCTCGCGGGCGCGCTCGGCGCGCCGCATCTCGTCGATGCGCGCCTTGCGCGCCGCGGTGCTGCTGTTCTTGCCGGAACCCATGAGGCGTGTCCTTCTGCGGAAGGGGACGTGGACGGTGGGGCTCGCTGATCGTAGTGCGGCGGGGCCGCACTTCCGTAGGGAGGGAGCCGGAACCGGATGATTTCGGGGCCGGGAAATTTGAACGCGGGATGCGTATTACCTACGCTCGCGGTTATGCGGCTGCTGCGCTCCACCGACCTGGCCCTGCGCGTCCTGATGCGACTCGCCGTCGTCGCCGACGCCGTGCCCACGACCCGCCAGGTCGCCGCGGACATGGACGTCCCCTACACGCACGCCGCGAAGGTCGTCGCCGAGCTCCAGCGCCTGGGTCTGGTCCACGCCCGGCGCGGCCGGGGCGGCGGACTGGCGCTCACGGAGCGGGGGCGTACGGCGTCGGTGGGCGCGGTGGTGCGGACCTTCGAGGGCGACGGGGACGTGGTGGACTGCGAGGGCGCCACCCAGGGAACGCCTCCCTGCCCGCTGCGCTCCGGCTGCCGTCTGCGGGGCGCCCTGCGCGGGGCCCGGGAGGCGTTCTACGCGGCGCTGGACTCCGTCACCCTCGCCGACATCGTCGACGAGCCGACGGGGCCGTTGCTGCTGGGGATCTCCCGGGGACCGGGACCGGACTGAGCGCCCCTCGCGGGGCGCCGCCCGTCGGCTCAGCCCTGCGCCAGCCACAGGTCCGGCCCGAACACCTCGTAGTGGATGTCGGCCGGGGCCACGCCCTTCTCGATCAGCTGGGCGCGGACCGCGCGCATGAAGGGCAGCGGGCCGCACAGGTACGCGCGCGTGCCGGGCCGTACGGCGATGTCCGTCAGGTCGGCCAGGCCGCTCCGGGTGCCGGGCTCGGCGCCGTGCTCGTAGAAGAAGTGCACGCGGGCGTCGGGCAGCTTGGCGGCGTAGGCCGTGTGCTCGGTGCGCAGGGCGTGGTCGGCGGGGGAGCGGTCGCCGTGGACGACGATGACCGGGGCGCGGTGGCCGCCGGCCGCGAGGTCGGCCAGCATCGCGACCATCGGGGTCACGCCGATGCCGGCCGAGGCGAGCAGCAGCGGGGTGTCCGGCGCGTCGGAGAGGGTGAGGTCGCCGAAGGGCTCGGAGAGTTCCAGGACGTCGCCGGGGCGTACGTGCGCGTGGAGGTGGTTCGAGACCTCGCCGTCGGGCGTGGCCCGGCCCCGTACGCGCTTGACGCTGATCTGGCGCACCGCCTCGCCGGACGCCCCGGACAGGCTGTACTGCCGTATCTGGCGGGCGCCGTCGGGCAGCGTGACGCCGACCGAGACGTACTGCCCGGCGCGGAAGGCGGCCACCGGGCCCCCGTCGGCCGGCCGCAGCCGGAAGGTGACGACGTCGGCGGTCTCCTCGACGCGCTCCTCGACCCGGAAGGCGCGCAGGCCCGGGCCGCCGCTCTCCTCGTACAGCCGCTTCTCGATCGCGGTCAGCGCGTTCGCCATCAGCCAGTACACCTCGTCCCAGGCCGCGGCCACCTCCGGCGTGACGGCCTCGCCGAGGACCTCTGCGATGGCGGCGAAGAGGTGCTGGTGGACGACGTCGTACTGCTCGGGGGCGACGCCGAGGGAGGCGTGCTTGTGGGCGATGCGGGCGAGCATCGCGTCCGGCCGCGTCTCCGGGTGGTCCAGCAGGTGCGTGGCGAAGGCGGCGATCGAACCGGCGAGGGCCTGCCGCTGGGTGCCGGCCGCCTGGTTGCCGCGGTTGAAGAGGTCGCTCAGCAGGTCGGGGTGGGCGTCGAAGAGGCGGGCGTAGAAGCGCTCGGTGATGTCGCCGATCGCCGCGCCGACGGCGGGCAGGGTGGCGCGGACGGTGGCTGCGGACTGCTCGGTCAGCATCGGGACTCCTCGGAGAACTCGGCTGACCGGCACGCTATGGAAACTTGCATCTTGGATGCAAATTTAACGGGCGTGGTGTCGGTCACCGAGGAAGCGGATCGGCCATTACGGATGCCGGTGCGAGCAGGCAAGATGGGCGGCAGAGAAGGACACCTGCCGTACGACGGGCGTTCAGGCCGAAGACGCTCGGGCGATCAAGCTCCGCAACACGCGTGACATGGTGTTGTGGTGGGATGCTCAGGTGCCCGACCGCCTCCCGTGGCACGGGGGACAGGCGGCCTGACCAGCAAGGATGGGGAAGCGGAAGATGGACAAGCAGCAGGAGTTCGTGCTCCGGACCTTGGAGGAGCGTGACATCCGGTTCGTACGCCTGTGGTTCACGGACGTGCTGGGCTTCCTCAAGTCCGTCGCCGTGGCCCCCGCGGAGCTGGAACAGGCCTTCGACGAGGGCATCGGCTTCGACGGCTCCGCCATCGAGGGCTTCGCCCGGGTCTACGAGTCCGACATGATCGCCAAGCCGGACCCGTCCACCTTCCAGGTCCTGCCGTGGCGCGCGGAGACCCCCGGTACGGCCCGCATGTTCTGCGACATCCTCATGCCGGACGGCTCCCCGTCCTTCGCCGACCCGCGCTACGTCCTCAAGCGCGCCCTCGCCCGCACCTCCGACCTGGGCTTCACCTTCTACACCCACCCGGAGATCGAGTTCTTCCTGCTGAAGGACCGCCCGCTGGACGGCTCCCGCCCGACCCCGGCCGACAACTCCGGCTACTTCGACCACACGCCCACCAACGTCGGCATGGACTTCCGCCGCCAGGCGATCACCATGCTGGAGTCGATGGGCATCTCGGTGGAGTTCTCCCACCACGAGGGCGCCCCCGGCCAGCAGGAGATCGACCTGCGCTACGCCGACGCGCTCTCCACGGCCGACAACATCATGACGTTCCGCCTGGTCATGAAGCAGGTGGCGCTGGAGCAGGGCGTCCAGGCGACCTTCATGCCGAAACCGTTCTCCGAGCACCCCGGCAGCGGCATGCACACCCACCTGTCCCTCTTCGAGGGCGACCGCAACGCGTTCTACGAGTCCGGCGCGGAGTACCAGCTCTCCAAGGTCGGCCGCTCCTTCATCGCGGGCCTGCTGCGGCACGCGGCGGAGATCTCCGCGGTCACCAACCAGTGGGTGAACTCCTACAAGCGCATCTGGGGCGGCTCCGAGCGCACGGCGGGCGCCGGCGGCGAGGCCCCCTCCTACATCTGCTGGGGCCACAACAACCGCAGCGCCCTGGTCCGCGTCCCGATGTACAAGCCCGGCAAGACCGGCTCGGCCCGCGTCGAGGTCCGCTCCATCGACTCCGGCGCGAACCCCTACCTGGCCTACGCCGTCCTGCTGGCCGCCGGCCTGAAGGGCATCGAGGAGGGCTACGAGCTCCCCCCGGGTGCCGAGGACGACGTCTGGGCCCTCTCCAACGCCGAGCGCCGCGCCATGGGCATCGAGCCCCTCCCGCAGAACCTCGGCGAGGCCCTGACCCTCATGGAGGGCAGCGACCTGGTCGCCGAGACCCTGGGCGAACACGTCTTCGACTTCTTCCTGCGCAACAAGAAGTCGGAGTGGGAGGAGTACCGGTCCGAGGTGACCGCGTTCGAGCTGCGGAAGAACCTGCCGGTGCTGTAGAGCGCAGCTCAGGTGGGGTATCCCAGCGAATGACGCCCTGGGGCCGGCGATCCACGACCGCCGGCCCCAGGGCGTCTCGGCAGGGGCGCGACCGGGGGCGGGTACCGCCCCCGGCTCAGGTGCGGCCGCCCGCGGGGGCGCCGGCCTCGTCCATGCCGCTCGCCCAGCCGCCGGCGGGTGCACCGCCGCCTTCGTCGAAGCCGCCCGGTGTGCCGCCGGTAGGGCCGCCGCAGGAGCCGCAGCCGGCGCCGGGTCCCGCTGGGTGCTGGTCGGCTCCGGCACCGCGGCCCGCGCCGGGTCCCGCTGGATGCTGGTCGGTTCCGGAGCCGCGGCCCGGGCCGGAGCCGGGCTGGTGCCGGCCGCTCGTCGGGCCGCGGCCCCGGGTCTCGTGCCCGCCGCTGTCCCTCTTGGAGGGCTGCACGGTCAGCGTGCCGGTGTGCGGCGTGGCGGCGAAGGCGCTGACCGGCAGCATGGCGGCTCCCGCGGCCAGGGCGGTGGTGAGGGTGAGCGTCACGAGGTGACGTATGTGAGGTGTGTGAGGCATGGCGGTTCTCCTTCTGTGAGAGACGGGAACTGCCGAGGGGCTCATCGGTCGGGGGCCCTCGGCAGCAGGGCTCCCGTCCCGGAGACCGCGCCCCCGGCCTCTCCCCGGGGGACGTGGCTCGGCGAGAGCCCGTGCATCGAGTAAGCCGCCTGCGGGGTCCGGGGTCACGCCCCGACAATCCGTGACTTGACGTCCGGCGCGGACCTCGTCTGCCGGAGGCCGCCCGGTCGCCCCGGTGCCGCCCCGGTGTCACTCCGGACGCAGCACCTCGATCTCGTAGTCCCCGCTGTCCTCGTCGATCGTCACGCCGTGGGTCTCGCTGCGGAAGCCCGGGAAGTGGCGGTCGAAGGTCTCCAGGGCCGTGAGGTAGCGCAGCAGGGGACCGTCGGGGGTGCCGGTGGACTCGCCCGGCATGAGGACCGGGATGCCGGGCGGGGTGACCGTGACCATCGCCGCCGCCACCCGGTGCGCGGCGTCGGCGATCCGGACGCGTTCCGTGCCGCCCCGGACCAGGCGCTGGTAGCAGTGCTGGGGCGGGTGGACCGGCTCCGGGAGCCGCTGGAACGCCGTGTCCAGCAGCTCCACCAGGCGGGCCGAGCGCAGCTGCTCGTGCATCTGCCGGCACAGCTCGCGCAGGGTCAGCCCGGCGTAGCGCCTGGGGTGCGCGGCGACGGCCTCCGGCAGGACGCGGTCGAGCGGGGCGTCGGCGTCGTACAGGGCCTTGAAGTCCATCAGGGCGTCCAGCAGCGTGCCCCACTTGCCCTTCGTGATGCCCATCGAGAAGAGGATCAGCGTGGTGTAGCTGTCGGTCTTCTCGACCACGATGTTCCGGGTGGCCAGGTACGCCGTCAGGACGCGCGCCGGGATGCCCTCCTCGGCCATCTCGCCGGTGGCGGTGATGCCGGGGCAGGTCAGCGTGACCTTGACCGGGTCCAGCATGCAGTGGCCCTCGGTCAGCCCGGGGAAGCCGTGCCAGGCGGCGCCCGGCTCCAGCAGCCAGCAGGACTGCTCGGTGCGCAGCAGCTCCGGCGGGGCCTCGTCGAAGCGCAGCCGTTCGCCCGTCGCCGGGTCGGTGACCTCCTCCGGCTGCCAGACGCCGAAGAACCACGGCGGCCGGTCACCGGCGCTCGCCACCCGCCGTCCGAGCCGCACCATCTCCTGCCGGAAGCGGATCGCCTCCGTCACCGCCTCGTCGATCAGCCACTCGCCCTGCGGCCCGTCCATCATGGCCGTCGCCACGTCCAGCGAGGCGATCATCGGGTACAGGGGCGAGGTGGTGCCGTGCATCATCAGGGCCTCGTTGAACCGGTCGTGCTCCACCGGCGCCCGGGGCGCGGGCCGCACGTGCACCATCGCCGACTGCGACAGCGCGGCCAGCAGCTTGTGCGTGGACTGGGTCGCGAAGACCGTCGGCCGCTCCGGGCCGGGGAAGGCGTCCGCGTCCACCGACATGCCGTACCGGCCCCGGTACAGCGGGTGGAAGCGGGCGTACGCGAACCACGCCTCGTCGAAGTGGACCCGGGGCGTGCTGGCCGCGAGGGCCTTCGCGGCCGGTACGGCGGCGTAACTCAGGCCGTCGTAGGTCGAGTTGGTGAACACCGCGTACTGGGGGTCCCGGGAGACGGCGCCCTCGGCGAGCGGGTGCGCGGCGATCCGGGCCGCGATCGAGTCCGCCGCCAGCTCGGCCGGCGGCAGCGGGCCGGCGAGTCCGTAGCCGTTGCGGGTGGGCACCAGGTAGACGGGCCGGGCGCCGGAGACGACCAGGCCGTGCAGCACCGACTTGTGGCAGTTGCGGTCGACCAGGGCCAGCTCGTCACGGGTGACGCTGAAGTGGCCGACGAGCCGGTTGCAGGTGGAGTCGCCGTGCAGCACGAAGTAGCTGAGGTCGGCGCCGAAGACACGGGCCGCGTTGCGCTCCGCCTCCCCGATCGGGCCGGTGTGCTCGAACAGCGAGCCCAGCTCCTCCACCGAGATCGACAGGTCGGAGCGGAGCAGCCGCTCGCCGAAGTAGTCGTGGAAGGCGCGTCCGGCGGGCGACTTGAGGAAGGCGACGCCACCGGAGTGGGCCGGGGTGTGCCAGGAGTACTCGTGGGCGTCGTGGAAGCGGCGCAGCGCCCGGAAGAACGGCGGCAGCACGTCCTCCCGGTAGGCGCGGGCGGCGCTGGTGATCCGGCCCGCGATGAAGTTCGGGGTGTCCTCCAGCGGCCACACGTAGCCGACGACCGTCTCCGACACCCACAGCGGCAGCTCCCGCACGCCCTCCTCGGCCATGACCAGGAACACCGGCAGGTCCCGGTACCGCCGCCCGATCCGCCGCAGCACGGCCGCCCCGCCGGGAGCCCCGTCGAGGGTCTCGTCCGTCCTGGCGAGCGCGGCCCCGGGACCGTCCCCGGCCGCCCGCGCGCCCCCGGGCAGGTCCCAGGCCACCAGGGCCGCCGCCAGCCCCGCCTCGGTCCGCAGCACCGCGTCCGCGTCCTCCGCGCTGACCGCCCAGCGCACGCCGAAGCCGTCCGCCTCCACCGCCTCCCGGATCTTCCGCAGCTGCTCGGCCCCGGCGCCCTCGGCGCGCGGGTGCTCCGGCACCGCGACCAGGATCCTGCTCTCGCCCATCCCGTGCCCTCACCTTCCCGACGGCCGCCCGGCCACCGCCCGGAAAGTGTCCGGGCGGCCGAGCACGACGACGGGAGCGGCGCACGGCACGTCACCGTGATGACGGAAAAGCCGGGCCCCGGTGTTGACGTCGCTCGCCGAGATAGGCCGGTGACACGGCGGCCGAGCCGATCCTGCGCGCCCGCCCCGACCCGTCCGCCGGGACCTCGTACAGGTCGGCGCCGTAGTCCCCGGGCAGCGCGTACACGACCGTCCGGGCGTCCCGCCACACCGCCTGGTCGTCCACGCTCCGCGTCTCGGCGAGCGGCGTCTCCCGCAGCGTGCGCAGGTCCAGGACGTACAGGCGCCAGGGCGCGTCCTTCGGCAGGCCCGCGACCCGTTTCTTGTAGGCGACGCGGGTGCCGTCGGGCGACAGGGACGGGCACTCGACGTCGGCGTGCAGCGTGGTGACGGTACGGCGGCGCAGGTCACCGCGGACCAGGTGGGTCCGCCCCCGCGTGGCGAGCGTCGCGTAGAACGTGCGGTCGTCGTCCGCGAAGGTCACGCCCCAGAAGTTGACGTCGGCCGCGCGGTAGGGACGCCCGTCCCTGACGATCCGGAAGGCCTCCAGGGACGGGATCAGCTCCCCGCTGCGCGTGTCCACGATCGCCGTGCGCGTGGAGAAGTCCGTCCCGGCGTACGAGTCACCGCCCACGAACGCCGTCCAGGCGGCGAAGTGCCCGGTGGGGGAGACCCGCGCCCGTGAGGGGATGCCCGGCACGTCGTAGCGGTGCACGGTCCGCAGCCGGGTGTCCAGGACCAGCGCGCGGTAGGTGTCGGAGACGGGACCGTGCACCGCCTGGAGGCACACGCCGGTGCCGGACGCGGCGTGGAAGCGCAGGCACTTCAGGCCGGAGGCGGTGCGCGGGCCGCCCGGGGCGTCCGCCGGTACGGAGGTCAGCTCGTCCCGGTGCGGCCCCCACGCCATGTTCCGGAACACCAGCCGCCCGGCATCCCGCAGCGTCACCGTGCCCGGGGTGACGCGCGGTCCGCCCGCCCGCACGTGGTCACGGCGGTCCGCCCGCGCCGAGGCGTGCAGCACGGAGGCCAGCCCGACCGCCGCCAGCACGGCGACGGCCGCGACGAGGATCAGCACTCGACGGCGTACGGTCATGCGGTCACGGTCCTCTGCGGGGGTGGGGTGTTCATGCGGTCACGGTCCTCTGCGGGGGTGAGGTGATCATGCGGTCGGGGTCCTCTTCGGGCGCAGGGTGAGGGAGAAGGCGGCGCACGCGGCCAGGGCCACCGCCGCGCCCGCCAGCGCCGCCCGGTCGCCCCACACCGTCCAGGCCGCGCCGAACAGCAGCGAGCAGGCGAACCGGGTCAGCGCCTGCCCGGTCTGTACGACGGCGAGCCCGGAGGAACGCAGACCCTCGGGCACGCCGTCCGAGGCGGCGGCCATCAGCACCCCGTCGGTGGCCGCGTAGAAACCGCCGTGCAGGGCGAGCACCAGGTACGGCAGACCCGTGCCGTGCCACGAGGCGAGCAGCAGCGCGTACGCGGCGAGCAGGGCGCCGTGGCCGGCGAGGAAGACCGCCCAGCGGCCCACCCGGTCCGCGAGCCGGCCGAGCGGCACGGCCAGCAGCAGGAACGCGGCGGCCGTCCCCAGCGGCAGCAGCGCGAACCAGCGGTCGGGCACCCCGAGACGGCGCTGGAGCAGCAGGTAGACGAAGGAGTCGCTGACCGTGGCGAGGCCCAGCAGCAGCGCGCACACGGTGATCCGGCGCAGGTCGCGGCGGCGCAGCAGGGCGAGGGCCGCAACGAGGGTCGGCCGTTCGGCCGGGGCCGTCTCCCCGCGTCCGCCCGGTACGAACAGGACCAGCACCAGGACGCCCAGCACGGCGACGCAGAAGCTGACGGTGAACACCGCGTCGTAGCCGTCCACGGTGGCCCGCAGGATCAGGAACGCCACCAGCGGCCCGAGCAGGGCCCCGGCCGTGTCCATCGCCCGGTGCACCCCGAAGGCCCGCCCGCGCGTCTCGGGCGTGCCGGCCATCGAGATGAGCGCGTCCCGCGGGGCCGTCCGCAGCCCCTTGCCGGTCCGGTCGGCGGCGAGGACGACCCCGATCGGCGTCAGCGTGTGCGCCACCAGCAGCAGCGGCTTGCACGCGGCCGAGATGCCGTAGCCGAGCCCGGCGACCCACTTGTGCCGTCCGCCGCCCCGGTCGGCGAAGTGCCCGCCCACCAGCCGGACGAGCGCCGAGAACCCGTTGTAGACGCCGTCCAGCAGACCGAAGCCCAGCGGCGACAGACCCAGCCCCGTCACCAGGTACAGGGGCAGCACCGCCGTCACCATCTCCGAGGAGACGTCGGTGACCAGGCTGACCGTGCCCAGCGCGAGCACGGTCGGCGCGACCGCGGCACGGCGCCGCCCGGCGGAGGGCCGGACGGCGTCGTGAGCGGACGTACGGGCACGGCTGTCCGCTACGTACACGTCAGGACGCCCAGATGCCGGTGATGTCCCGGGCGGAGGCCGCGTTGCCCGCGTGCGTGCTCAGCCCCTGGGTGTCCTCCAGGGTCCGCAGCAGGTCGTAGTGGTTGTAGGTGGTGGCGGAGCCGGAGCCGGCGGTGACGGGCTGCCCGTAGAGCACGGTGGGTATCCGGTTGCCGCTCAGCCGGTTGTCCTCGTCGAACGTCACCACCAGCAGGCTGTTGTGGGTCTTGGCCCAGGTGGCGTAGGCACCCAGCTTGTTCTTCAGCCAGGTGTCACCGGTGGACACCGAGCAGTCGTGCATGTCGCTGCACAGGTTCGGCACCACGAACGACAGCTGCGGCAGCGTCGAGTAGTCGGTCGGGAACTGGGCGAACGTCTTCGCCGTCGACGTCGGCACGTTGCCGAACCCGAACCACGGGTTGTGCTTGCGCGCGTAACTGCCGCTGCTGCACGTCGTGGAGCCCTGGCTCGGCAGCGTCTCGTTGTAGCTGGCCCAGCTGCGGCCGGCGGCGATCAGCTCGGAGGCGAGGTTGGGCGCGGACGAGAAGCCGGGCGTGTAACAGCTGTCGTCGGTGATGCCCTGGGTGGACCCGGAGAACATCGCGAAGTAGTTCGGCTGGCTCGGATGGGTCTCGGCGTAGGACTGGGTGAGATTCGCACCCCCCGTCTTCAACGAGTTGATGTACGGCGCGCTTGCGGAACCGATGACCTGGCCGTAGGCATGGTTCTCGAAGACCACGACGACCACGTGGTCCGGGCGGGGCACGGCGCCCGCGGCGTGCGCGGACTCCTGACCGAGCCCGGTCCACAGCCCGACCGCGGCTGCGGCGAGGGCGGCCGCGGACGCCACGACGGCTCGGGCACGGCGATACGCCGAACGGGCAGAACTGCCGGACACATCAACCTCCGGGTAGGGATGGACGGCTGGCGGTGCGGACAGAGCATGCACACGCCAACATTCCCGCAGCCCACACCGGCCAACCTCCCGGGTGAAGACCGGATGAACGGCGGGTACTAGCGCCCGCATGGCGGAGATCCTCATCGGCACCTGCGGCTGGACCGACCCCGAACTGCTCCGGAGCGGCTGGTACCCGCCCGGCCACCGCGACGCCGAGAAACGCCTGCGCCACTACGCGACCCGCTTCCCCGTGGTCGAGGCCGACTCCCCCTACTACGCCCTCCCCACCCCCCGCACCACCACCCTCTGGGCGGACCGCACACCCCCCGGCTTCCGCTTCGACGTCAAGGCGTTCTCCCTCCTCACCGGCCACCGCACCCGCCCGGCCGCACTCCCCGCCGACCTCCGCGCCCACCCCCGTGACGAGGCCCTGCGCGAGGAGGTCTGGACCCGCTACGCCGAAGCGCTCACGCCGCTCCTGCGCTCCGGCCGCCTGGGCACCCTCCTCTTCCAGTACCCGCCCTCCCTCGCCCCCGGCCCGGAGGCCGAGGCCTTCGTCCGCACCGCCCGCGAACGCGCCCGCGACTGGCCGTTCGCCGTCGAGTTCCGCGACCCCGCCTGGTGGCACCCCGCCCAGACCCCCCGCACCACCGCCTTCCTCAGCGACCTGGACGCCACCGCCGTGGCCGTCGACACCGCCCAGGGCCTGCCGACCTCCATGCCCGCGGACACCCCGCCCACCACCGCCCGCCTCTCCGTGATCCGCTTCCACGGGCGCAGCCCCCACTGGGGCACGGGAACGAAGGAGGACCGCTTCCGGCACGCGTACACCGAGCGGGAGCTGCTCGCCTGGCTGCCCCGCATCCAGGCCCAGGCGGAGGCCACCGACGAACTGCACATCCTCTTCAACAACTGCTGCGGGGACGCCGCCCCCACCGCGGCCCAGACCCTCCACGACCTCCTGCGGACGCGGCTCCCCCACCAGCGCACCACCACCAGCGCCCACCAGCCACCCGCGCACGAAGCCCCCCGGCCCCCCTCCGGTTAGGCTCTGGCCAGTACCAAGCAGATCCGAGGGGAGACCACGGACATGACGCCGGGCCGCAGGAGCAGCACCTTCACCCGTCTGCTGCGACACGGCTTCACCGATCCCTCCGCCGCCGAACGCCTCCTGGACGGCCCCGAGCTGGCGCCCGTGCGCGACGACCCGGTCCTCCTCGAAGCCCTGGGCGCCACCGCCGATCCCGACCTGGCCCTGCACGGCCTGGTCCGCCTGCTGGAGGCCCAGCCCGGCCCCACCGCCCACCGCGAACTGCTGGACACCCTCATCGCGGCCAAGCCCCTGCGCGACCGCCTGCTGGGCGTCCTCGGCGCCTCCGCGGCCCTCGCCGACCACCTCGCCCGCCACCCCGGCGACTGGCAGGCCCTGGTCACCTACGAACCCCACGACCTCCACCCCGGCGTCGCGGAGTTCGAACAGGGCCTGGCCGCCGCCACCGACCCGGTCTCCCTCCGCGTGGCCTACCGCCGCTGCCTGCTGTCCATCGCCGCCCGCGACGTCTGCGGCACCACGGACGTCGCCGAGGCCGCCGCGGAACTCGCCGACCTGGCCACCGCCACCCTCCGCACGGCCCTGTCCCTCGCCGAGAGCGCGGCCCCCGAGGACGCCGCCGCCTGCCGCCTCGCGGTGATCGCGATGGGCAAGTGCGGCGGCCACGAGCTGAACTACGTCTCCGACGTGGACGTGATCTTCGTGGCGGAACCCACCGAGGGCACCCCCGAGCACAACGCCCTCGGGTCCGCCACGAAACTCGCCTCCCACCTGATGCGGATCTGCTCCGAGACGACCGTCGAGGGCTCCATCTGGCCGGTGGACGCCAACCTCCGCCCCGAGGGCCGCAACGGCCCTCTCGTCCGCACCCTCAGCAGCCACCTCGCCTACTACCAGCGCTGGGCCAAGACCTGGGAGTTCCAGGCCCTCCTCAAGGCCCGCCCGGTGGCCGGCGACACGGCGCTCGGCGAGGCGTACGTCGACGCCCTGGAACCCCTCGTCTGGAAGGCCGCCGACCGCGACAACTTCGTCCCCGACGTCCAGAAGATGCGCCGCCGCGTCGTCGAGAACATCCCCGCCGCCGAGATCGACAGGGAACTGAAACTCGGCCCCGGCGGCCTCCGCGACGTCGAGTTCGCCGTCCAGCTCCTGCAGCTGGTGCACGGCCGCACCGACCCCGCCCTGCGCAGCGGCACCACCCTGGACGCCCTCCAGGCCCTCGCCGCCGGCGGCTACGTCGGCCGCGAGGACGCCGCCCGCCTGGACGAGGCGTACCGCTTCCTGCGCTCCATGGAGCACCGCATCCAGCTGTACCGGCTGCGCCGCACCCACCTCGTCCCGGAGGCCGAGCCGGACCAGCGCCGCCTCGGCCGCTCCCTGGGCCTGCGCACCGACCCGGTGGCCACGCTGAACCGCGAGTGGAAGCGGCACACCACGGTCGTACGCCGCCTGCACGAGAAGCTCTTCTACCGCCCGCTGCTCGACGCGGTCGCCCAGCTCGCCCCCGGCGAGGCCCGGCTGAGCCCCGTGGCCGCCCGGGAACGCCTCATCGCCCTCGGCTACGCCGACCCGGCCGCCGCCCTGCGCCACCTGGAGGCCCTCGCCTCCGGCGTGACCCGCAAGGCCGCGATCCAGCGCACCCTGCTCCCGGTCATGCTCGGCTGGTTCGCCGACTCCGCCGACCCCGACGCCGGCCTGCTGAACTTCCGCAAGGTCTCCGACGCGCTCGGCAAGACCCCCTGGTACCTGCGCCTGCTGCGCGACGAGGGCGCGGCGGCGGAGAACCTGGCCCGCGTCCTGTCGGCGGGCCGCCTCGCCCCCGACCTGCTGATGCGCGCCCCCGAGGCGGTCGCGCTGCTCGGCGACGGCGACGGCGGCGGCCTGGAACCCCGGCGGCACGCCGCCCTGGCCCAGGAGATCATGGCGGCCGTGGGCCGCGCTCAGGACGCCGCGCAGGGCGTCACCGCGGCCCGCGGCGTCCGCCGCCGCGAGCTGTTCCGCACCGCCGCCGCCGACATCGTCGCCTCCTACGGCACCGAGGCCAGTGCCGCCGAGGCCGACCAGGGCGCCCTGGTGGACCGGGTCGGCGCGGCCGTCTCCGACCTGACCGCGGTCACCCTCGCCGGCACCCTGCGCGCGGTGGTCCGCGACGGCTGGGGCGACACCCTGCCCACCCGGTTCGCGATCATCGGGATGGGCCGCTTCGGCGGGCACGAGCTGGGCTACGGCTCCGACGCCGACGTGCTGTTCGTGCACGAGCCGCAGGACGGCGTGGACGAGCACGAGGCGTCCGCCGCCGCCAACAAGGTCGTCGCCGAGATGCGCCGCCTGCTCCAGCTGCCCAGCTCCGACCCGCCCCTGCTGATCGACGCCGACCTGCGCCCGGAGGGCAAGTCCGGCCCGCTGGTGCGCACCCTGAAGTCGTACGAGGCGTACTACCGCCGCTGGTCGCTGGTCTGGGAGTCACAGGCGCTGCTGCGGGCCGAGCCGGTCGCCGGCGACGAGGACCTGGGCCGGCGCTTCATCGAACTGGTCGACCCGCTGCGCTACCCCCGGCAGGGCCTGCCGGAGGACGCCGTCCGCGAGATCCGCCGGCTGAAGGCCCGGATGGAGTCCGAGCGGCTGCCGCGCGGCGCCGACCCCCGGCTGCACACCAAGCTGGGCCCCGGCGGCCTGTCCGACGTCGAGTGGACGGTCCAGCTGCTCCAGCTCCGCCACGGCCACCAGGTCCCCGCCCTGCGCACCACCCGTACCCGCGAGGCCCTGTCCGCGGCCTGCGCGGCCGGGCTGCTGGGTGCCGAGGACGCGGAGATCCTGGACGAGGCGTGGGTGCTGGCCACCCGGGTGCGCAACGCGGTCATGCTGGTCCGCGGCCGGGCCGGGGACACCTTCCCCACCGAGCCGCGCGAACTGGCCGCCGTGGGCCGCTACCTGGGCTACGGCGCCGGACACGCCGGGGACATGCTGGACGCGTACCGCCGTACCACCCGCCGGGCGCGCACGGTGGTCGACGAACTGTTCTACGCGGACTGAACGCGCTACGCCGATCCGACGGCCCCGGCCGGCTCCCGCCGGGGTCCCGGCGCCGGCCGTGGCAGGGCGTACGGCAGGCTGCCGTACCACGCCCGGGCCACCAGGAACCCGAAGGCCAGGCAGAGCAGTCCGCCGGCCGCGTCCAGCCAGAAGTGGTTGGCGGTGGCGACGATCACCAGCAGGGTGGCCGCCGGGTACAGCAGCCCCAGCACCCGCACCCACGGCACCGACGCCAGCGCGAAGACCGTCAGCCCGCACCACAGCGACCAGCCGATGTGCATCGACGGCATCGCCGCGTACTGGTTGGACATGTGCTTGAGGTCGCCGGAGGCCATCGACCCCCAGGTGTGGTGCACCATCACGGTGTCCACGAAGTGCCCGCCGCGCATCAGCCGGGGCGGCGCGAGCGGGAACAGGTAGTAGCCGACGAGGGCCACGCCCGTCGTCGCGAACAGCACCAGACGGGTCGCCGCGTACCGACCGGGATGCCACCGGTACAGCCACACCAGCACCCCGAGCGTGACCACGAAGTGCAAGGTGGCGTAGTAGTAGTTCATCCCGACGATGAGCCAAGACACCGAGTTGACGGCGTGGTTGACCGACTGCTCGACGGCGATGCCGAGCCGGTCCTCCGCACGCCAGATCCAGTCCGCGTTGCGCAGCGCCTCGTGCCGCTGCTCGGGCACGGCGTTGCGGATCAGTGAGTACGTCCAGTAACTCACCGCGATCAGAAGGATCTCGAACCACAGGCGGGGCCGTCGGGGCCGGCGCAGCCGGCCCAGCGGACCCCGTCGGTCCTCACCCGTGACGGCTCGCGGAACGGCCACCTCCCGGCGCCCCTCCGGCTGTGTCACGGTCGAGTCAGTCATAGCCACAGAGTCTGCCAGACGAGGCCTCCTCGGCCGATCATCCCTTGGAAGGGTCCGCGGCGCACCTTCTACGACGAACGGAGGACATGCGGGGCGGAGGCGGTCGAACCGCGCACCACCAGCTCCGGCATGAACACGAACTCGCTGTGCGGCGCCGGCGTCCCGCCTATCTCCTCCAGCAGGGTGCGCACCGCCGCCTGCCCCATCGCCGGGACCGGCTTGCGGACCGTGGTCAGCGGCGGGTCGGTGAAGGCGATCAGCGGGGAGTCGTCGAAGCCGACCACGGACACGTCCCGGGGGACCTCCAGGCCGCGCTGCCGGGCCGCCCGTATCGCGCCGAGCGCCATCATGTCGCTGGCGCAGACCACCGCCGTGCAGTTCCGCTCGATCAGCGCCGTCGCGGCCGCCTGGCCGCCCTCCAGCGTGTACAGCGAGTGCTGCACGAGCTCCGCCTCGACGGTCTCCGCGCCGAGCCCGAGCTGGTCCTGCATCGCCCGGACAAAACCCTCGATCTTGCGCTGCACCGGCACGAACCGCTTCGGCCCGAGCGCGAGCCCGACCCGGGTGTGCCCCAGCGACACCAGGTGCGTCACCGCGAGCGCCATGGCCGCCCGGTCGTCGGGGGAGATGAACGGCGCCTGCACCTTCGGCGAGAACCCGTCCACCAGCACGAACGGCACGCCCTGTGCGCGCAGCCGCTCGTAGCGCTGCATGTCGGCGGTGGTGTCCGCGTGCAGCCCGGAGACGTAGATGATCCCGGCGACCCCGCGGTCCACCAGCATCTCGGTCAGCTCGTCCTCGGTCGACCCGCCCGGGGTCTGGGTGGCGAGCACCGGCGTGTAGCCCTGGCGGGTCAGCGCCTGTCCGATGACCTGGGCCAGGGCCGGGAATATCGGGTTCTCCAGCTCCGGCGTGATCAGGCCCACCAGGCCCTCGCTGCGCTGCCGCAGCCGTACCGGGCGTTCGTAGCCCAGCACGTCCAGCGCGGCGAGCACGGACTGGCGGGTGGTGGCGGCGACGCCCGGCTTCCCGTTGAGGACCCGGCTGACGGTCGCTTCGCTCACCCCCGCCTGCGCAGCGATGTCGGCAAGCCGTGTGGTCACGGGACTGGACTGTACCGGTCGTGTCTGCCCTTGCACACCGGCCGGACGCCGGGCGCGGGCGGGTGTGCGGCCTGCCGTGGGTTGCTGCGTCATCGCGCTCCCTCGGGAATCATCGTGGCAAGAGCTTGCAAGTCTTGCACAAGTGTCGTCATCGCCGCTCAGCACCGCTACTACCCGGTTGCGGCACGGTCGACGCCCGGTCACGGGCCGGTAACCATCGTGTCCTCTTGCATTTTTTTTCTGCAAGGTCTTTCGCGACGCTTACAACGCTGTTACGTTCCCAGTCGCCCGGCCGCGGCAACGGCGCAGTCGGCAAGTCGCAGAGGCGGACGGGACCGCCCTCTGTACCACTCGGGCTTAACCCTCAAGGAGAACTCATGCGGCGTGGCATAGCGGCCTCCGCGCTGGTGGCGTCCCTCGCCCTGACGGCGACGGCGTGCGGCGGGAGCGACAGCGACAGCGGGAAGTCGGACGGCCCGGTCACCATCACCTGGTGGGACACCTCCAACGCCACGAACGAGGCGCCGACGTACAAGGCCCTGGTCCAGCAGTTCGAGGCCGCGAACAAGGACATCAAGGTCAAGTACGTCAACGTGCCCTTCGACCAGGCGCAGAACAAGTTCGACACCGCGGCCGGTGCCACGGGCGCCCCGGACATCCTGCGCTCCGAGGTCGGCTGGACCCCCGCCTTCGCCAAGAAGAGCTACTTCCTGCCGCTGGACGGCACGGAGGCCCTCGCCGACCAGGGCAAGTTCGAGCCGAACCTGATCAAGCAGGCCCAGTACGAGGGCAAGACCTACGGCGTGCCGTTCGTCACCGACACCCTCGCGCTGGTCTACAACAAGGCCCTGTTCAAGAAGGCCGGCATCACCGAGGCCCCCAAGACCTGGGACGAGCTGAAGGCCGACGCCGCCAAGATCAAGGACAAGGCCGGGATCGACGGCTACTGGGGCTCCACCCAGGCCTACTACGCCCAGACCTTCCTCTACGGCGAGGGCACCGACACCGTCGACGTCGCCGCCAAGAAGATCACGGTGGACTCGCCCGCCGCGAAGAAGGCCTACGGCACCTGGCTGAGCCTGTTCGACGGCAAGGGCCTGCACAAGGCCGACGCCACCGCCGACGCCTACGCCCACATCCAGGACGCGTTCGTCAACGGCAAGGTCGCCGCGATCATCCAGGGCCCCTGGGAGATCACGAACTTCTACAAGGGCAGCGCCTTCAAGGACAAGTCGAACCTCGGCATCGCCACCGTGCCGGCCGGCTCCGCCGGCAAGGCGGGCGCCCCGACCGGCGGCCACAACCTCTCGGTCTACGCCGGCTCCGACAAGGCCCACCAGCAGGCGGCCCTGAAGTTCGTGAAGTTCATGACCTCGGCGCAGGCCCAGGAGACCATCGCGCTGAAGAACTCCACGCTGCCCACGCGCTCCGACGCCTACACCGCCAAGGTCAAGGCCGACCCGGGCATCGCCGGCTACCAGGGCGTCCTGGCCGCCGCGCAGCCCCGCCCGGCGCTGCCCGAGTACAGCTCCCTGTGGGGTCCGCTCGACACCGAGCTGCCCAAGGTCGCCAGCGGCAAGGAGTCGCTGGACAAGGGTCTGGGCAACGCCGAGCTGGCCATCTCCAAGCTGGTGGACGGCTTCAGCAAGTGAGTCCGCGTGGCCGTCGGATCCTCCCGCCGCACGGCGGGCGGGGGATCCGGCGGCCACCGCCCTGTGCCCGGCCCAACCCCTTGAACGTTTGAAGGTGTCGAACCATGACAGTCGCCATCGACCGCGCGACCGGCAAGCGCCGCGGTGACCGCGCGCCTCGTCCCGGGCTGGGGCAGCGCGTGCGGAACGGCTTGCAGAAGTACTGGTACGCCTACGCGATGATCGCCCCGGTGGTCGTCGTGCTCGGCGTCCTCGTGGGCTACCCGCTGGCGCGGGGCATCTACCTCACCCTCACCGACGCCAACAGCCTCAACTCCGCGCGCACGATCGGCGTCAACCGCATCGACGCCACCTACAAGTTCATCGGCCTCGACAACTACCAGGACATCCTGTTCGGCCCGACGGCCTACGACCGCTTCTGGTCGCACTTCCTGTGGACCGTCTTCTGGACGGTCGCCTGCGTGGCCCTGCACTACAGCATCGGCCTCGGCCTCGCGCTCATGCTCAACCAGAAGCTGCGCGGCCGTACCGCCTACCGGCTGCTGCTCGTCCTGCCCTGGGCCGTGCCGACCTTCGTCACCGTCTTCTCCTGGCGGATCATGCTCGCCGACTCCGGCGTGCTCAACCAGATCCTCGGCGCCCTGCACCTGCCCCGGCCGGAGTGGCTGGAGGACACCTTCTGGCAGCGCTTCGCCGCGATCATGGTCAACACCTGGTGCGGTGTGCCGTTCATGATGCTGTCCCTGCTCGGCGGCCTGCAGTCGATCGACTCCACGCTCTACGAGGCCGCGGAGATGGACGGCGCGAGCGCCTGGCAGCGCTTCCGGCACGTCACCCTGCCCGGACTGCGCTCGGTCAGCTCCACCGTCGTCCTGCTCGGCGTCATCTGGACCTTCAACCAGTTCGTCATCATCTTCCTGCTGTTCGGCAAGAACTCCGCCCCGGACGCCCAGATCCTCGTCACCTGGGCCTACGCGCTGGGCTTCGGCCAGCAGCCGCGCGACTTCGCCCAGTCCGCCGCGTACGGCGTGCTGCTGCTGTCGATCCTCACCGTCTTCACCTCCTTCTACTTCCGCTGGCTGAAGCGCAATGACCAGCTCGCCGTCTGACGCCGCAGGAGCCGCCGCCATGAGCACCACCACCCTGGACACGACCGAGACCGCCCCGGCTCCCGCACCCGCGCCCCGGCGCCCCGCCCGCCGGCGCGGCGAACGCGGCCCGCTCGGCGCCGCCCTGCTGCACGGCGGCCTCGTCGTGGCGAGCCTGATCGCCCTGGCCCCGGTGGCCTGGCTGTGCTACCTGTCGCTCGGCCCGGACAAGGAGGACTACCTCCACCCGCGCGGGATCGCGGGCAAGGCCACCCTCTCCAACTACGGCTTCGTGCTGGAGCACACCGGGTTCCTCGACTGGTTCAAGTCGACCATGATCGTGGCCCTCGGCACCACGCTGATCGGTGTCCTGGTCGCCGCCACCACCGGCTACGCGGTCTCCCGGATGCGCTTCCCCGGCTACAAGCAGCTGATGTGGGTCCTGCTGCTCACCCAGGCCTTCCCGATCGCCATCCTGATCGTGCCGATGTACGAGATCTTCAGCGAACTCGGCCTCATCGACACCTACTGGGCGCTGATCCTCGTCAACTGCACCACCGCCGTGCCGTACAGCGCGTGGCTGCTCAAGGGGTACTTCGACACCATCCCCTTCGAGATCGACGAGGCCGGACGCGTGGACGGGCTCAGCCCCTTCGGCACCTTCTTCCGGCTGATCCTGCCGCTGGCCCGCCCGGGCCTGGCCGTGGCCGCGTTCTACAACTTCATCACCGCCGTGGGCGAGGTCGCCTTCGCGACCACCTTCCTGCTGGACGACTCCAAGTACACCTTCGCCGTCGGCCTGCAGACCTTCGTCAGCGAGCACGACGCCCAGTGGAACTACATGGCCGCCACCGCGGTGCTGATCGCGATACCCGTGACCGTGTTCTTCTACCTCGTGCAGAAGAACCTCGTCACCGGCCTCACCGCCGGCGGCACCAAGGGCTGACGCCCGCCACCGTCCAGGCGGGCCGCGGTGCCCATCCGACCCCGCTGTCACCGCGGCCCGCCTCGCCCGCCGCATCCACCCGACCGCCCACCATGCCCCAGTTACGTATCAAGGACGCCATGAGCCAGCAGCACTCCGCCGCACCGGCCCGCCACTCCGCCGCCGTCACCGTCGCCGACCGCCGCGACTGGTGGCGGGACGCGGTCATCTACCAGGTCTACCCGCGCAGCTTCGCCGACAGCAACGGCGACGGCATGGGTGACCTGGAGGGCGTACGCTCCCGTCTGCCCTACTTGCGTGACCTCGGCGTCGACGCCGTGTGGCTGAGCCCCTTCTACGCCTCCCCGCAGGCCGACGCCGGCTACGACGTCGCCGACTACCGTGCCGTCGACCCGATGTTCGGCTCCCTGCTGGACGCCGACGCGCTGATCCGCGACGCCCACGCGCACGGCCTGCGCATCATCGTGGACCTCGTCCCCAACCACTCCTCCGACCAGCACGAGTGGTTCAAGCGCGCCCTCGCCGAGGGCCCCGGCTCCCCGCTGCGCGAGCGCTACCACTTCCGCCCCGGCAAGGGAGAGAACGGCGAACTGCCGCCCAACGACTGGGAGTCCATCTTCGGCGGCCCGGCCTGGACGCGCGTCGCGGACGGGGAGTGGTACCTGCACCTCTTCGCCCCCGAGCAGCCCGACTTCAACTGGGAGCACCCGGCCGTCGGCGACGAGTTCCGCTCCATCCTGCGCTTCTGGCTGGACATGGGCGTGGACGGCTTCCGCATCGACGTCGCCCACGGCCTGGTCAAGGCGGAGGGCCTGCCGGACCTCGGCTCCCACGACCAGCTCAAGCTGCTGGGCAACGATGTCATGCCGTTCTTCGACCAGGACGGCGTGCACGCGATCTACCGTCAGTGGCGGACCATCCTCGACGAATACGCGGGGGAGCGCATCTTCGTCGCCGAGGCCTGGACCCCGACGGTCGAGCGCACCGCGAACTACGTCCGGCCCGACGAGCTCCACCAGGCCTTCAACTTCCAGTACCTGGGCACGGAGTGGGACGCGAGGGACCTCCGTACGGTCATCGACCGCACCCTGGAGGCCATGCGCCCGGTCGGCGCCCCCGCCACCTGGGTGCTGTCCAACCACGACGTCACCCGGCACGCCACCCGCTTCGCCAACCCGCCGGGCCTCGGCACCCAGATCCGCACGGCGGGCGACCGGGCACTGGGCCTGCGCCGGGCGCGCGCCGCCACCCTCCTCATGCTGGCCCTGCCCGGCTCGGCCTACATCTACCAGGGCGAGGAACTGGGCCTGCCCGACGTCGTGGACCTGCCCGACGAGGTGCGCCAGGACCCGGCGTACTTCCGGGGCGCGGGCCAGGACGGCTTCCGGGACGGGTGCCGGGTGCCGATCCCGTGGACCCGGGAGGGCTCCTCGTACGGCTTCGGCAGCGGGGGCAGCTGGCTGCCCCAGCCGCCGGTCTGGGGCGAGCTGAGCGTGGAGGCGCAGACCGCGGTGCCCGGCTCGACGCTGGAGCTGTACCGGAGCGCGCTGCGCGTGCGCCGTGCCCAGCGCGATCTGGGCGCCGGCGACGCGGTGGAGTGGCTGCGGGCTCCGGAGGGCGTCCTGGCCTTCCGGCGGGGCGAGTTCACGTGCGTGGCGAACACGACCGGCGAGTCCGTGACGACCCCGGCCTACGGCCGCGTCCTGCTGACCAGCGGCGAGGTGACCGAGGCGGACGGCGAGACCAAGGTGCCCGGCGACACCACGGTGTGGTGGACGACGGCCGGCTGACGCCGCGTCCGAAAGTTCTTGCATCAAGTTCACAACGGCCCGCTGCCTTTCGGCCAGCGGGCCTTTAACATCTGCGTCACCGCAAGTTTGCTGAAAGATTTCAGCAAGCGGCTTCAGCGGTCCCTGCCACCTTCAACGTCGAAGGGCCCCACCCATGGCACGCAGAGCACTCCCCGCGGCGGCAGCCCTCACAGCGGCCGCTCTGATTGGCATGACCCCGACTACCGCCGAGGCCTCCCCGCCCGGCACCAAGGACGTCACCGCCGTCCTCTTCGAGTGGAACTACGCCTCGGTGGCCAAGGAGTGCACCAACACCCTCGGCCCCGCCGGCTACGGCTACGTCCAGGTCTCCCCGCCCGCCGAGCACATACAGGGCTCGCAGTGGTGGACGTCGTACCAGCCCGTGTCGTACAAGATCGCGGGACGCCTCGGCGACCGCACGGCGTTCCGGAACATGGTGGACACCTGCCACGCGGCGGGGGTCAAGGTCGTGGTCGACACGGTCGTCAACCACATGTCGGCGGGCTCCGGCACCGGCACCGGCGGCTCGTCGTACACCAAGTACGACTACCCGGGCCTGTACTCCTCCCACGACTTCGACGACTGCACCTCCCAGGTGTCGGACTACTCCGACCGCTGGAACGTGCAGCACTGCGAACTCGTCGGCCTCGCCGACCTGGACACCGGCGAGGAGTACGTCCGCAAGACGATCGCCGGCTACATGAACGACCTGCTCGGCCTCGGTGTCGACGGCTTCCGCATCGACGCGGCCAAGCACATACCCGCCGGGGACCTGGCCAACATCAAGAGCCGCCTGACCAACCCGTCCGTCTACTGGAAGCAGGAGGTCATCTACGGGTCGGGCGAGGCCGTCCAGCCCTCCGAGTACACCGGCAACGGAGACGTCCAGGAGTTCCGCTACGCCTACGACCTCAAGCGCGTCTTCACCAGCGAGAAGCTCGCCTACCTCGGCAACTACGGCGAGGGCTGGGGCTACCTGGGCAGCTCGTCCGCCGGTGTCTTCGTGGACAACCACGACACCGAGCGCAACGGCAGCACCCTGAACTACAAGAGCGGCGCCGCCTACACGCTGGCCAACGTCTTCATGCTGGCCTGGCCCTACGGCGCCCCCGACGTCAACTCCGGCTACGAGTGGTCGGACGCCGACGCCGGTCCGCCGAACGGCGGCCAGGTGAACGCCTGCTGGCAGGACGGCTGGAAGTGCCAGCACGCCTGGCCCGAGATCAAGTCGATGGTCGCCTTCCGCAACGCGACCCGCGGCCAGGCGGTCGGTAACTGGTGGGACAACGGCAACAACGCGATCGCGTTCGGCCGGGGCGGCAAGGGCTACGTGGCGATCAACCACGAGTCCTCGTCGCTGACCCGCACCTACCAGACGTCCCTGCCCGCCGGGACGTACTGCAACGTCCAGAACAACACCACGGTCAGCGTGAACTCCAGCGGACAGTTCACCGCGACCCTCGGCTCGAACACGGCACTCGCGCTCTACGCCGGCAAGTCGAGCTGCTGACCCACCGTCTGACGGTGCGTGAAACCTCTTGCCGGAGGTTTCACGCATCTTGCTGCAACTGTCAGCCGCAATCCTAGGAGTCACGACCCGTGATACCGAGATGGCCGGCGCCGCGCACGCGCCGTACGCCGTATCGCAGAAGGGCCGCCGCCGTCACCGGCATGGCCCTCGCCGCAGCCCTGGTCCAGGTGCCGGCCGCCCGCGCCGCCACCCCGCCCGCGCCCCCCTCGGACGCGAAGCTCGCCGCCGTACCCGCCCGGCACGACGACACCCGCGAGCAGTTCTACTTCGTCATGCCGGACCGGTTCGCCAACGGCGACGCGTCCAACGACCGGGGCGGCCTCACCGGCTCCCGCCTCGCCACCGGCTACGACCCCACCGACAAGGGCTTCTACCAGGGCGGCGACCTCAAGGGCCTGACCGGGAAGCTGGACTACATCAAGGGGCTCGGCACCACCGCCATCTGGCTGGCGCCGATCTTCAGGAACCGCCCGGTGCAGGGCACCGGCAGCAACGCCTCGGCCGGCTACCACGGTTACTGGATCACCGACTTCACGCAGGTCGACCCGCACTTCGGCACCAACGGCGACCTCAAGAACCTCATCTCCAAGGCCCACGCCAAGGGGATGAAGGTCTTCTTCGACGTCATCACCAACCACACCGCCGACGTCGTCGACTACGAGCAGAAGTCGTACGACTACCTGTCCAAGGGCGCCTTCCCCTACCTCACGGAGGACGGCAGGCCCTTCGACGACGCCGACTACGCCAAGGGCGGCCGCGCCTTCCCGGCCGTGTCCGGCGCCTCCTTCCCCTACACCCCGAAGACCGCGAGCAGGAGCAAGGTCCCGGCCTGGCTCAACGACCCGACGATGTACCACAACAGGGGCGACTCCACCTACGCGGGCGAGTCCGCCACCTACGGCGACTTCTCCGGCCTGGACGACCTGTGGACCGAGCGTCCCGAGGTCGTCCACGGGATGGAGAAGATCTACGAGCGGTGGGTGAAGGACTTCGCCGTCGACGGTTTCCGCATCGACACCGTCAAGCACGTGAACATGGAGTTCTGGACCCAGTGGGCGACCGCGCTGGAACGGTACGCGGCCGAGCGCGGGCGGAGGAACTTCTTCATGTTCGGCGAGGTCTACTCCGCCGACACCGCCGTCACCTCCCCGTACGTCACCCAGGGGCGCCTCGACGCCACCCTCGACTTCCCCTTCCAGGACGCGGCCCGCGCCTACGCCTCCCAGGGCGGCAGCGCGCACAGGCTCGCGAGCGTCTTCGGTGACGACTACCGGTACACCACCGACAAGGCCAACGCCTACGAGCAGGTCACCTTCCTCGGCAACCACGACATGGGCCGCATCGGGTACTTCCTGAAGCAGGACGACCCGAAGGCGACCGACGCCGAGATCCTGAGGAAGGACCGGCTCGCCAACGAGCTGATGTTCCTCAGCCGGGGCAACCCGGTCGTCTACTACGGCGACGAGCAGGGCTTCACCGGCTCCGGCGGCGACAAGGACGCCCGCCAGACCATGTTCGCCTCCCAGGTCGCCGACTACCTGGACGACGACGAGATCGGCACCGACCGCACCCACGCCAGAGCCGCCTACGACACCCGGGCCCCGCTGTACCGGCAGATCGCCGCGCTCGCGAAGCTCCGCAAGGCCGAGCCGGCCCTGACCGACGGTGTGCAGACCGAGCGGTACGCGGCCGACGGACCCGGTGTCTACGCCTTCACGCGCACGGACGCCCGGACGGGCCAGGAGTACGTCGTCGCCTTCAACAACGCCGGTTCCGAGAAGACGGCGACGTTCGCGACCGGATCCGCGGACAGGTCGTACAAGGGCGTCTACGGAGCCACCGGCCGGCTGACGTCCGACGGCGACCGGAAGCTCACCGTCACCGTCCCGGCCGGCTCCGCCGTCGTCTACAAGGCCGCCGGCCCCCTCGCCGGACCGGTCACCAAGCCGACGATCACCCTGACCGCACCGGCCGCCGGTGCCACCGGGACGGCCGTCGTGAAGGCCGGCGTCGACGGCGGACAGCTCAACCGGGTCGTCTTCGCCGCCCAGGTCGGCAACGGGCCGTGGAAGACGCTCGGCTCCGCCGACCACGCCCCCTACCAGGTCACCCAGACCCTCGGCAGGGACGTCCCCGCCGGCACCGCCCTGCGCTACAAGGCCGTCGTCGTCGACACGGCCGGGCACACCGCGAGCGCCCTGGCGGACAGCACCACCGGCACCCCGCCCGCCCCCGAGGTCCCCACCGCCTCCTCCCGGGACTACGCGATCGTCCACTACAAGCGCACCGACGGCGACTACGCCGACTGGGGCCTGTACGCCTGGGGCGACCTCGCCGACGGAGAGGCCACGAACTGGCCGGCCAGCCACCCCTTCACCGGCAGGGACGCCTACGGCGCCTTCGCCTACGTCAAGCTCAGGCCCGGCGCCTCGAACGTCGGCTTCCTGGTCATCGACAAGGACGGCACCAAGGACGTCTCCGCCGACCGGAGCATCGACGTCACCAGGACGGGCGAGGTGTGGATCGAGCAGGGGAAGGCGGACGTCCTCACCGAGCGGCCCGACCACCCGGCGCAGGACAGGACCAGGGCCGTCCTGCACTACCACCGCGCCGACGGCGACTACGACGGCTGGGGCCTGCACGTCTGGACGGGGGCCGCGCACCCCACCGACTGGTCGAACCCGCTCAAGCCGGTGAAGACTGATGCCTATGGCGCGGTCTTCGAGGTGCCGCTCACCGAGGGTGCCACCAGCCTCAGCTACATCATCCACAAGGGCGACGAGAAGGAGTTCCCGGCCGACCGGTCCCTCGACCTCAAGGCCGCCGGCAACGAGGTCTGGCTGTTGAACGGCCAGGAGCAGTACCTGCTGCCCCAGCCGGCCGGCAGCGCCGCCGCGCTGGACCCGACCACCTCCAAGGCGGTCTGGATCGACCGGGACACCCTCGCCTGGAACGGCGTCGACGGCGCCGCCTCCACCCAGCTGCTGTACTCCCGTGACGGCTCGATCACCGTCAAGGACGGGACGCTGACCAGCGACGACGAGCGCTGGCTCCGGCTGGGGAAGACCACGCTGACCGACGCGCAGAAGGCGAGGTTCCCGCACCTGAAGGACTACACCGCCTGGTCCGTGGACCCGCGCGACCGGGACCGGGTCCGCGAGGCCCTCCAGGGCCAGCTCGTGGCCTCGCAGCGGGCGGCGAACGGCGCCGTGCTGGCCGCGACCGGCGTGCAGACCGCCGGCGTGCTGGACGACCTCTACCCCGGCGCCACCAAGGCGAAGCTCGGCCCGGTCTTCCACGACGGCAGGCCCACCCTCTCCGTCTGGGCGCCGACGGCCCAGTCCGTGCACCTCGACCTCGACGGCAAGACCGTGCGGATGCACCGGGACGCCGGCACCGGCGTCTGGTCCGTCACCGGCCCCGCGTCCTGGAAGGGCAAGCCCTACCGGTACGTCGTGAAGGTGTGGGCGCCCAGCGTCCGCAAGCTCGTCACCAACAAGGTCACCGACCCCTACTCGGTCGCGCTCACCGCGAACTCCGGGCGCAGCCTGGTCGTGGACCTGGACGACCCGTCCCTCGCGCCGGCCGGCTGGACGTCCCTGCGCAAGCCCAGGGCCGTACCGCTGAGGGACGCGCAGATCCAGGAGCTGCACATCCGGGACTTCTCCGTCGAGGACCGCACCGCCAAGCACCCGGGCACCTACCTGGCCTTCACCGACAAGGACAGCGACGGCTCGAAGCACCTGCGGGCGCTGGCCGGGGCCGGGACGTCGTACGTGCACCTGCTGCCCGCCTTCGACATCGCCACCATCCCCGAGAAGAAGGCCGACCAGGCGACCCCGGACTGCGACCTGGCCTCCTACCCGGCCGACTCCGACAAGCAGCAGGAGTGCGTGGCGAAGACCGCCGCGAAGGACGCCTACAACTGGGGCTACGACCCGTACCACTACACGGTCCCGGAGGGCTCCTACGCCACCGACCCGGACGGCACGGCCCGTACCGTCCAGTTCCGCGAGATGGTGCAGGCGCTCAACCAGGACGGCCTGCGGGTCGTCATGGACGTCGTCTACAACCACACGGCGGCGAGCGGTCAGGCGGACACCTCCGTGCTGGACCGGATCGTGCCCGGCTACTACCAGCGGCTCCTCGCCGACGGCTCGGTGGCGAACAGCACCTGCTGCGCCAACACCGCGCCCGAGAACGCCATGATGGGCAAGCTGGTCGTGGACTCGATCGTCACCTGGGCGAAGGAGTACAAGGTCGACGGGTTCCGCTTCGACCTCATGGGCCACCACCCCAAGGCCAACATCCTGGCCGTGCGCAAGGCCCTGGACGCGCTGACCCTGCGCAAGGACGGCGTCGACGGCAAGAAGATCATCCTGTACGGCGAGGGCTGGAACTTCGGCGAGGTCGCGGACGACGCCCGGTTCGTGCAGGCCACGCAGAAGAACATGGCCGGCACCGGCATCGCCACCTTCTCCGACCGCGCCCGGGACGCGGTGCGCGGCGGCGGCCCCTTCGACGAGGACCCCGGTGTCCAGGGCTTCGCCTCCGGGCTGTACACCGACCCCAACGGGTCCACGGCCAACGGCACGAAGGACGAGCAGAAGGCGCGCCTGCTGCACTACCAGGACCTGATCAAGGTCGGTCTCACCGGCAACCTGGCCGGGTACCGGTTCACGGACAGCGGCGGCAAGGAGGTCACCGGCGCCCGGGTCGACTACAACGGCGCACCCGCCGGCTACGCCCGGGCACCCGGCGACGCCCTCGCCTACGTGGACGCGCACGACAACGAGTCGCTGTTCGACGCGCTGGCCTACAAGCTGCCGAAGGACACCTCCGCCTCCGACCGGGCCCGGATGCAGGTCCTCGCGATGGCCACGGCCGCCCTCTCCCAGGGCCCGGCGCTGTCCCAGGCCGGTACCGACCTGCTGCGCTCCAAGTCGCTGGACCGCAACTCCTTCGACAGCGGGGACTGGTTCAACGCCATCCACTGGAACTGCGCCGACGGCAACGGCTTCGGGCGCGGGCTGCCCCCGGCGGCCGACAACCGGTCCAAGTGGGACCGGGCCGGGCCGCTGCTGAGCACGGTGAAGGTGGGCTGCCCGCAGATCACCGGTGCCTCGGCCGCCTACCGGGACCTGCTGAGGATCCGCACCACCGAGAAGGCGTTCTCGCTGGGCACGGCCGCACGGGTGCAGGAGCGGCTCTCCTTCCCGCTGTCCGGCACGGGCGAGACGCCCGGCGTGATCACCATGACCCTGGGTGACCTGGTCGTCGTCCTCAACGCCACCCCCGACCGGCAGGACCAGCGGATCCCCGCGCTCGCCGGGGAGCACTACCGGCTGCACCCGGTGCAGGCGGCCGGTGCCGACGAGACGGTGAAGACCTCCGCCTACGCGGCCGGTTCGGGCACGTTCACCGTCCCGGCGCGGACCGTGGCCGTGTTCACCCGGGCGGGGAACTAGGGTGAGGCCGTTGCCGTAGAACGGGAGTGCGCATGCCGCAGATCACCATCGACTACTCCGACCTCATGGAGGACGCCTTCGACCGCGAGGGCTTCGCCCGGGCGCTGCACGAGGCGACCGTGGAGATCGCGGCGGCGAAGCCGGAGGCCTGCAAGACGCAGTTCCGGCCGAGCGCGTACACCGTGTTCGGGTACGAGGATCCCGGGGCGCGCGGGCACGCCGTCGTGCACGTGACGATCGGGCTCCTCGCCGGCCGCAGCGAGGAGGCGAAGGCGAAGCTGACGGAGACGGCCCTGGAACTGCTCGGCAGGCACGTGGCGGACGGGGCGTTCGCCCTGCACGCCTCCGCAGAGGTCCAGGACCTCGATCCGTCGTACCGGAAGTACGACCGCTAGCGACCGCTCAGGAACCGAGCGCGACGAGCCGGCCGACCAAGTCCGCGAAGGGGCCGTCGGCCGGCTCCTCCTCCACCATCGAGCGGAGCAGAACGGCCATGTCCTCGTCGTAGGCGGCGCTGACGGCGGCCAGCGCCGCGAAGTCGTGCACCAGCTGGAGCTCCAGTTCGGCGCGCGGGATGCGCCGGCCGTCCAGCCAGATCAGCGCCGTGGACTCGGCGAGCGAGATCCAGGACCGCACCACCAGCTCCAGGCGCGGGGACGCCTCGGTCACGCCCAGGTGCGAAAGGATCTGGTCATGGGCGGCCTGTCGTACGGAGTCGATGAGCGCGTTCGTCGTGGACACGTGGCTCATCGAGTGGGCTCCGCCCACGGACACGGCCGGGCCGCCGCGCATCAGCGCCGAGAAACCGGGGCCGTGCTCGTCCACGAAGTCGAAGAAGCGGCCCATCACCCGGAGCAGCCGGGCGCCGAGCGGGCCCTCGCGGGGCTCGTCGAACCGGCTCGCGAGATCCTCCGAGGCACGCTTCAAGGCGGCCTCGTACAGGCTGAGTTTGCCCGGGAAGTAGTGGTAGACGAGCGGGCGTGAGATGCCCGCCGCCGTGGCTATCTCGTCGACGGAGACCTCGTCGGGCGAGCGTCGGCTGAACAGGTCGAGAGCGACACCGATCAGCTGCTGCCGACGCTCCTCGACGCCCATCCTGCGGCGAACCCCGGAACTCATGCGAACACTTTACCGATCGAATCCGGCCGCCCCGTGATCACATGTGACCGCTGCTCACGCGTTCGCCGGTGCTCACATGTCCAGGACCAGGCGGTCGCTCCGGGACCGGGACACGCAGATCAGCATCGAGTCGCCGCGCTCGGCGTCCGTCAGCAGCTCGTCCCGGTGGTCGACCTCCCCCTCCAGCACCCGCTGTTGACAGGTCCCGCAGAACCCCTGCGCGCAGGAGTAGGCGGTGTCCGGCAGCTCCTCGCGTACGGCGTCCAGCACGGTGGAACCGGCCGGCACGGTCAACGTCCGCCCGCTGCGCCGCAGTTCCAGCTCGAACGCGGTGTCGCCGCCGGCCGGCGCACCGGGCGCGAACCGTTCGAGACGGACGTCCGGGAAGCGTTCCGCGACGGCCGCCATCAGCCCCTTTGGACCGCAGCAGTAGACGGCGGCCCCTTCGGGCACCTCCAGCGCGTCGAGATCGGGCCGCCCCTCGACCACGGTCACCCGGTCACCGCCCAGCTTCCCGACCTCCTCCAGGAACGGCATCGAGGCCCGCGTGCGTCCCGCGTACAGCAGCCGCCAGTCGGCGTCGTCCGGAAGCGCCCGCAGCATCGGCAGCAGCGGGGTGATCCCGATCCCGCCGGCGACGAAGACGTACGACTCCGCGTCGACCAGCGGGAAGCGGTTCCGCGGCCCCCGCACCTCCAGCTCCGTGCCCTCCGCCACCTGCTCGTGCACCTCGCGCGAGCCGCCCCGGCCGTCCTCGACCAGCCGGGCCGCGACGGTGTACGAGGAGGTGTCCTGAGGGTCGCCGCACAGCGAGTACTGCCGGACGAGCCCCGACGGCAGCACCAGGTCGAGATGCGCGCCGGGCTCCCAGCCCGGCAGGTCCCGGCCTTCCAGCCGGAGCCGGACGACCCCGTCGGCCACCGTCTCGTGCGAGGTGACCAGCAGCCGCAGGGCCCGTGAGCGCGGCCGGCCCGACGTGGGCTCCTCCAGCGCGGGCAGCGGCCACAGCGGCGAGAGGCGGATACGGCGGCGCAGGGCGCTCCGGGTCAGCAGCACGGCGGCCGCCACGAGCGCGAGGGTACGCGGCTTCGGCATCACGCGGCCCTCCGCTCCGCCGCCGTGGCCGCGGGGGAGGCGGCCAGGTAGGCCACGGCCTGCTCGGTGTCGCCCTCCTGCGAGGGATGGTATCCGCGGCTCAGGTAGCGGGGGACGGACCGGACGATGTCACCGGTCGAGGGGAGCAGGCCCTGCCGGCCGCGGACGTGGATTTCCCTCAGCGAGGCTTTGCCGTCGACCAGGGTGGGGTCGTTCTCCATGAAGAACCGCGTGCCGCGCTGCCACAGGAACACCAGTGCCGTGAAGGCGGTGGCCCAGGTGCGCACGCGCCGACGGTAGCCGCCGTCGACGTGCAGGAACAGCTCGAAGGCGACCGAGCGGTGCTCGACCTCCTCGGCGCCGTGCCAGCGCAGCAGGTCCAGCATGGTGGGGTCGGCGCCGCGCCGGTCCAGCTCGTCGGCGTTGAGCACCCAGTTGCCGAGGAACGCCGTGTAGTGCTCGATGGCCGCGATGAGCGCGACCCGCTCCATCAGCCACCACCGGCGCGGCCGGCCCGGCGGCAGGGTCCGGTCGCCGAGCAGCTTCTCGAAGAACCAGTCGACCTGCGCGGTGTACGGCGTCGGGTCGAGCCCCTGCTCCCGGAGGTGGGGCAGTACCTCGTCATGGGCCTGGGAGTGCATCGCCTCCTGGCCGATGAACCCGATGACGTCCTCACGGAGCCGTTCGTCGCGGATGTACGGCAGCACCTGCTTGTACACGTGCACGAACCAGCGCTCACCGGCGGGCAGCAGCAGGTGCAGCACGTTGATGGTGTGCGTGGTGAGGGGATCCCCCGGCACCCAGTGCAGCGGCGTGCCGTCCCAGGAGAAGGACACCTTGCGTGCCGTGAGCGGCACCCGGGTGTGCGTGTTGGACATGGCGTCAATGTACTGATGGGTAGGGGCGCTGAGAAGCCCCGCGCGCCACCTTGTTGACGCCAGTGTCAGCTAGTGCAGCCCGCTGATCTCCCGGCCACCCGCCAGAGTGCCCTTCAGATCGGCCCGCGCACCCTGCTCCGCCTTCGCCGCCAGCAACTGCCCCGGTGCCGACGCGGTGACCCCGCCCGTGGCCCGGATCGACACCGTGTCCCTGCTCCCCGCCGCCAGCAGGTACCAGCTCCCCGCCGCCGACTTCCACAGCACCCCGGCCAGCACGTGCGGGTCACGCGGCCCACAGGCCGGCACGTCCGTGCCCTTGGCGACGACCGCCCCGGCCGCCCCGCCCGGCGTGCGGAACTGTGCCAGCGCGGCCGTGCCGTCGCCGCGCCAGGTCTCCGCCCGGGTGCACACCCACGCGGCGGACCCGCCGCCCGCGGGCAGGGGCTGCACGGCGAACGCCCACGCGTTCACGCTTCGGACGCCCGACGAGCGCTCCGCCGACAGGGAGCAGGCGAACGGCGCCCAGGTGCGCAGCCCCTCCACGCCGGAGGCCTCCCCGGCCGAGCCGGGCCGGCCGGCCGTGAGGTGGGCCGGGACCAGCTCGCCGAGGTCGGTCGTGAGCCGCGTACCGGAGGCGTCGGTCAGCTGGAGCACCGTCCACGACGTGCAGCTGCCGGGCTGCAGGGCGGAGCTGGCCAGCGGCGCGGTGACCCCGTCGGAGAGGGTGAGCGGTGTCGCGGCCGCGTCCGGCTTCGTCAGGTCCCGCCGGGCCGCCCTCGTCACCCAGGGAGCCGTCAGATAGCGGACGTTGCCGTCGGAGCGGCCCAGCACCAGCGCGCTCGCCCCGGCGCCGGTCGCGCCGTCGACCCGGGCGAAGTCCAGGGCCGCGCCCTGGGTGCCGTTCTTCGGCTCGGCGTAGCGGGCGACGCGCAGGCCGTCGTAGAGGACCACCACCCGGGCGGCGTCGACCTCGCCCGCGTACAGCAGCTGCGGCGGGCCGGCCGGGCCGCCGGTCTGGGTGCCGGGGGTCGCCGAGACGCGGACCGTCTCCCCGGGGCGGGCCCACACCGCGAGGGCGCGGCGCAGCAGGGCCTTGTCACCGGTGAGCGGTCCGCGCGCCGGCCACACGGAGAAGTCGGTGCGGGCCGAGGTGCGCCAGGCGGTGGGGGAGACGCGGGTCAGCCTGCCGGGGTCGAGGGCGGCCTCGGCGGCCGGGTTCTCGGCGTAGGAGGGCGCGGCGGCGCCGTCGGGGCCCCAGCCGCCACCCGGCAGGACGACCAGTGCGCCGCACACCGCGAGCGCCGCGGCGGCGGCCAGGGCGGCCTTGGTGTGCTGTCGGCGGCGCATCAGATCGGTGGGCCGGGCCTGCAGCGAGCACGGGTCGAACTCGGGGGAGGAGAGCAGCCCGGGCTGGGCGGGCACACCGTTCGCCGAGGCCAGCGCGCCGCCCGGGTCGGTCACCCCGGCGGCCGCGAGGATGTCGCGGACGTCCGGGTCGGCCAGCTGCTCCAGGCCGCGCAGGACGTAGGCGGCGCGGGCCGGGGCGGACAGGGCGGACAGCCGCTGGTCCAGGGCGAGTTCGTCGGCACCGCCCGAGCGCGGGAACAGCCTCAGCCCCCACACCTGGGGGAGCGACGGCGGCAGCTGGACGAGCCGGGTCAGACCCTTGCGGGGGCGGGCCGCCTCCAGGGCCGCCCGCAGCACCCGCTCGCGCAGGCAGGCGTACCCCGGGTCGTCCTGCCGGCCCGAGGCCTGCGCCGGGAGCACGGCCGGCTGCTTGCGGCCGCGGGGCAGGGCGCGCTGGGCGAGGGCGTGTGCGGTCAGCACCCGGCGGCTGCGGCCGAGCCCCGGCGGCAGCACCAGGTAGGCGAGCCGGACCAGCCGGGGGTAGTGCTCCACGAGCGCGGCCTCGGCCTGTTCGACGTCGACCGTGCCGGTGCCGCGGGCGGAGTGGGGTGCGTGGCGCTGGGATACATCCTGTGACTGCACGTCCGGGAGAACGAGCGAGGCGGTGGTTGGTCACCGCCGGACGGGTGGTTCACCCCCGGGGGCCCGGGCGTCCGTCGCGTGCCCGGTCACCGGTTTGAGCGCACCGCGCGCGGGAGCCGTATCCGAAGGGGCTGGGGCATGCTGGCACACCAGGACCGGAGGAACAGATGAGGTTGACGCGACTGACGCTCGGCGCAGTGGCCCTGCTCGCGCTGGCGGGGTGCGGCTCGGGCGGGGGGCACACCGACGCGGTGCCGCCCACCGCCACCGGCAGCCTGGAGCTTCTGGCCGCCGAGGTGAAGTGCCGGCCGAACATGCAGACCGACGCCGACGAGATCCGCCAGGCCATCTGCCGCAACCCCGACGGCCGCTTCATCCTCGCCACCTTCGCCACCGACCGCGGCCAGCGCGAGTGGATCAACGACGCGAAGGACTACGGCGGTCACTACCTGGTCGGCCGCAAATGGGTCGCCGTCGGCGACGACGGGGTGGTCAAGGCGCTGCGCGGCACGCTCGGCGGCGACCTGGAGGACGGCGTCGACCACCACGCGCACGGCGCCGCGCACAGCGGCTGACGACCGGGGACACGGCGAAGGCCGGTGACGGGAGGGGGGTCTCGTCACCGGCCTTCTGTCAGGGGCGCGGGGCGGGGCTCACGCGCAGTTCTGACCGCGGTTGATGCAGTTGGCGATCTTGTTGGCCAGACCGTTCTTCGTGACGCTGATGAAGTCGTCGTGGTCCGTGGCCGCCTTGTGCAGCTGCTCCGGGAAGCCGTCCACCGCGTAGGCGTTCTTCACCTGGCCGTTCTGCACGGTCGGCGGGTTGATGTTGTAGACGAGCCGCATGGTCAGCTGCGGGATCGCCTTGAACCCGTTCGGGCACACACCGCTCGCCGGGTCGGCGAACGCCACGTGGGTGCGGTGGTTGGCGCTGTCGGCGTTCTGCCCGTCCCAGCAGCTCTGGAAGGCGAACGTCCGCACCACCTTGCTGCCCTGCGGGCAGATCGGGTACTGCTGCGTCAGCTGCACCCTGTTCTCGAAGCCGGTGCAGCTCCAGTGCGCGTTGGCGTTCGCCAGACCGTTGGTCGTGGTCTTGGCGTCACCGGTGATGATGCGCAGGAACTGCGGCATCGGGACGACCTTGCTCGCCGGGCTGCCCACGTACTTGATCTGGGCCTGGACCGGGGTCAGGATGCGGCCGACGTTTCCTTCCTTGCCGCCGCCGTCCCTGTTCTGGTCGAAGTCCTGCGTGCCGTCCTGGACGCGGACCACCGGCCAGTAGTACGACGACAGGTCGCTGCGGTTCTGGCAGCTGGTGCCGCCCTGGAGGAACGTGTTGTTGCTGGCGAACGCGTTGATCTTCTGGTTGCCGACGTAGTCGTGCAGGTGGTGCGCGCCGTTGGTCACGCCGGGCGCCACGATCACGTTGTCGGTGTTGAAGTTCTTGTTGGCGTTCACGCCGCAGCGCGTGGTGAACGTACCGGTCGAGGCGTTGCCGGTCCTGCGCGGCTTGCCCTGGACGTTCGGCGCCACCTTGGTGATGTCGACGAAGTCGGCCGCGACCGGGCCGTTGCCGGCCTGCCCGCCGATGTTCCCCTGCTGCCCGTTCTGACCCTGCTGCTGACCGCCCTGCTGCTGGCCGCCGTTCTGCTGCTGGCCGCCCTGCTGTTGACCGCCCTGCTGGCCGCCGGCGTTCGTCTGGTTGGCGGTCTGCGTCGTGCAGGAGGCGAGCTGCTTGAGCGCGTTGTCGAAGGAACCGCCGACCCGCTGGATGTCGATCCGGATCCGGTCGATCGTCGCCGCCCGCTTCTCCTTGAGGGGGCCGACGATCGCGTTCTGCACGAAGCTCGCGTCCCTCGTCTGGGCGTCCCGGGTGGAGGCGAGCCGGTTGTAGGCCTCGGTGATCTGCTTGTCGAGGTTCGCCAGCTCCGTCGCCACACCCCGGCGTGCCCGGTTCGGCACGTTCGTCAGTTTCTGGCCGACGTCCGGGCAGGAGATGGTCGCGACCTGCGCCGTCGCGGCCTTGGTCGAGTTGCCTCCCCACGACTGGTTGTTCGACTCGTGCGCCGAGGCGTAGAAGTTCGCCCAGATCAGCCCGCCCCCACCGAGCGCTAGGGCCGCCGATGCGGCTATGGCCTTGGTGGCCAGCGGCGTGCGGCGTTTTCGTGTGTTGCGTCCCATGGAACTCCTCTGACTTCCTTGCGGGGCAGCATCGAGGCGCCCGACAGGAGTGAAGCGGCGCCCCTACATACGGACGCCGTCCCGGAGGTGTTCACCGTTCTCACAAATTCCTTCCCGAAACAGGGAGTTGACGGGTCAGCGGTCCCGGTCCAGATGGGCGAGGACCGCGAGCACGCGCCGGTTGTCGTCGTCCGACACCTCGAGTCCGAGCTTGGCGAAGATGTTGGAGGTGTGTTTGGCGATCGCCCGTTCCGTCACCACGAGCTGCGCCGCGATCCCCGCGTTGGACCGGCCCTGCGCCATCAGCTCCAGCACCTCCCGCTCACGCGGGGTGAGACGGTCGAGCGGTGTCGCGCCGGCCGACCGCCGGGACAGCAGCTGCTGGATCACCTGCGGGTCCATCGCCGTACCGCCCGCCGCCACCCGCCGTACGGCGTCGATGAACTGCTCCGCGTCGAACACCCGGTCCTTCAGCAGGTAGCCGACCCCGCCGGTGCCGTCCGCGAGCAGCTCGCGCGCGTACAGCTGCTCCACGTGCTGGGAGAGGACCAGCACCGGCAGCCCCGGCCGCGCCCGCCGGGCCGCGAGCGCGCACTGCAGGCCCTCGTCGGTGTGCGTCGGCGGCAGGCGTACGTCGACCACCGCGACGTCGGGCCGCAACTCCTCCAGCGCCCGGGCCAGTTCCGGGCCGGACTCCACGGCCGCCGCGATCTCGAAGCCGTACGCCTCCAGCATCCGCACCAGCCCGTCGCGCAGCAGGAAGAGGTCTTCGGCTAGGACAACACGCACGGGATCTCCAGGGTCACCATGGTGGGACCGCCGGCGGGGCTGCTGACGGCCAGGACCCCGTCGAATGTACCGAGCCGGCGCTCGATCCCGGCGAGTCCCGAACCCGCCCCGACCACCGCACCGCCCCGGCCGTTGTCGGTGACGGTGACCCGCAGCCGGCCCTCGGTGTGGTGCACGTCGACCCAGACCCGGTCGGCGCCGGAGTGCTTGACCGCGTTGGTGAGCACCTCGTTCACCGCGAAGTAGGCCGCCGACTCCACCGGTGCCTCCGCACGGCCGGGCAGCTCCACCGTGACCTCCGTGGCGAGCGGCAGCCGGAGCGCCAGTGCCCGGACGGCGTCGCCGAGCCCGCGTTCGGCGAGGACCGGCGGATGGATGCCGCGCACCAGGTCGCGCAGCTCCTCCAGGGCCTCGGCGGAGTTCCGGCGGGCCTGCGCGAGCAGCTTCTTCGCCTGCGCCGGGTCCCGTTCGACCAGCATCTCGATGGTGCCGAGGTCCATGCCCATGGCGACCAGCCGGGCCTGCGCCCCGTCGTGCAGGTCCCGTTCGATGCGGCGCAGCTCGGCGGCCGAGGTGTCGACCGCGTCCCGCCGGGTCTCGGTCAGCACCTGGACCCGCTCGGCGAGCGCCGCGTGGGAGGCGCCGATCACCGCCCGGGTGAGCCGGAAGTGCGCGGCGAGCAGGCGCGGGACGTAGCGCCAGGTGCCGGCGAGGACGAGGGCGCCGAGCGCGGCCGCCACGAGGGCCGTGACCTGGCCGGTGACCGGCACGAAGCCGTACCAGTAGGGGTCGCCCGTGGCGGGGACGTACGCCCGCCACAGCCCGGCCGCCAGTGCGAAGCCCTCGAAGGGGTACAGCACCAGCACGGCCGGCGTCAGCGCGGTGACGAAGCCCGCGGTCATGTCCACCGGCAGCCACAGCACGTCCCGCCGCACCTGCGGGTCCCCGAGCAGCGCGACCGTGCGCGTCCACGGGTTGGCGCTCTGCGGGAGCGGCCGGTACACCGCCGGGATCCGGATCCCGCACCACTGTTCCGCGAGCCTCCTGCGGGTGTCCGCCAGCGCCCGGACGCCGGTGAGGACCGCCGGGGTGGTGAAGAGACCGACGCCGAGCGGTATCAGCACGACGGAGAGGAGGGTGAGGACGAGGAACGCCATGCCGCACGGCAGTACCACGAGGGCCAGTACGAGCCCCTGCACGGCGGCCAGCACCGCCTCCCTGGCCCGGGCCGCGAAGGCGGCTGTGTCTTTGTCGGTGTGCATGCCGCCAGTCTTGCCGACGGCCGCGGCCGGGTCAGTCGTCCGAGGACCCCTTCCGGAGGGTGGTGCCAGGTACACCCCCGGCCCCCGCCGACACCTTCGCCAGCACCTTCGCCTCCACCTCCGGGTCCAGGCCGATGCGGGGGCGGTCCGGACGCAGGGGCGCGGTGCCCCCGAGCCGGGCCAGCCACCGCCAGGTGTCCGCGACGGTCTCGCCCACCGGCCGGCACACCAGCCCCGTCGCCACCGCCCGGGAGACGTCCGCGCCGTGCACGGCGTCGTACATCTCGCCACCCGGCGGCACCCACACCGGCAGCTCGGTCCACGGCTCGATCCCGGCCTCCAGGACCGTCTCCGGGTCCGTCCAGCGCAGCTCCGCGTCCGCGCCGGTGACCCGCAGGCAGGCCTGGAGCAGTTCGCCCATGGTGGCGTGTCCGGGCGGGCCGACCAGGTCGTACGGCCCGGACAGTCCCCGCTCCAGCGCGCCGAGCAGCCAGCCGGCGAGGTCCCGCGCGTCGACGTACTGCAGCGGCAGTTCGCGCGGGCCGGGGGCGAGGACCGGGCCGCCGCGGGCGATCCGGGTCAGCCACCAGGGCAGCCGGCCCACGTTCTCGTACGGGCCGAGGATCAGCCCGGCCCGGACCAGCAGCGAGTCCGCCGCGCCGAAGGCGCCGACGGCGGCCAGTTCGCCGCCGCGCTTGTCCGCCGCGTAGTCCGTCGGACCGGCGTCCGCGGCGCCCTCGACCAGCGGGGCGTCCTCGGCGCCCGTGCGCGGCCAGGGCCAGACGTACACCGACCGGCTGGAGACGTACGCGTACCGCCCGGCCCGGCCGCGCAGCAGCCGGGCCGCCTCGTGCACGGCGCGCGGGGCGGAGGACCAGGTGTCGACCACGGCGTCCCAGCCGTCACCGCGGTCCGCGGCGAGGGCGGCGAGACCGTCGGGCGCGGTGCGGTCACCGTGCAGCGACCGCACCCCGGCCGGGGCTTCGTGCCGTCCCCGGTGGAAGACGGTCACCTCCCAGCCGCGCCCGAGCGCGGCCTCCACGACGGCCCGCCCCACGAACTCCGTTCCACCCAGCACGAGAAGTCTCATGCCCGGATCGTGCCCGGTCCGGGGCCGTGGTGGCGCGGGACTCTGCCGAGGGCAGAACGGTCAGCGGCCGGTCGGCGGGATGTACTTGTAGCCGACCCGGCGCACCGTCCGGATCGTCTGCCGGTGCTCGGCGCCCAGCTTGCGGCGCAGCCGGGCGATGTGCACGTCGACGGTGCGGCCGTCACCGACATGGCCGTACCCCCACACCGTGGAGACCAGCTGGTCGCGGGTGTGCACCCGGTGCGGGTGCGCGACCAGATGGGCGAGCAGCTCGAACTCCAGGTAGGTCAGGTCGAGTTCGCGGCCGTCGACGCTGGCGGTGCGCTGCCCGGTGTCGATCCGCACCAGCGGCTCGGAGCCGGCCTCCGTCCCGCTGCCGGGCTGGTCCGGGACCGCGGCCGGCAGGAACGGGGGCCGCTGGCCGGCCGGGACCAGCACCAGGTAGCCGACCATCGGAGGCCGGCCCGGCAGGGCGGGCAGGGTGTGCTGCGGCGCGGGCAGCCAGGTGGCACCCGGCGGCAGGAAACGGGTGACGTCGTCTGCCGGGCTCTCGACTTCGTCCGAGGAGGGGAGTCCCCAGTCCTCGTCCCGGTCGACGGCGCGCAGCCGGTGCCGGGTGCCGTTCGGGGCGGGGGTGGCCAGGGTGGCGGTGGAGAGGGTACGAGAGGTCGCCATGGGAGGTCAGCTCTTTCGCGCGAGGAGTTCGTCGGGAGGAGCGGCGGCCGCGATTCGTGGTCGGGCGCGCCGGAGGACGTACGTCGTTCCGCGCTGGCCGAAGGCCGGAGGTGTACGGCTTTAGAGGGCCCGCGCGTTCGTCGCGCGGCAACACACACGGTCGAAGTCGTGGTGCTGACGGGAAGGCCAGAACGGCTCGAGGTCGTGACGACCCGTCGCTGTGATCTTCTGGAAGCCGGCCATGAGGCCATTGAAGCAGAGGCGCGCGCCGGGCAGGAGCCTCCTCTCACTGCTTGGACGCTTCCCCGGCGGAGAACTGACGGCGCGTCCCTCCGCGAACCCGGCTCCCCAGCCTGGTCAGCGGCCTGCCGTGGCCCGGCCCTGACCGGAACGCCGTCTCACTCCCCGGACAACGCCGGGGTGCGGGCGGGGCACGACGCGCGCGAGGGGCGCCCACCGTGACGGTGGGCGCCCCTCGGCGGAGCCGGGCGGATCAGACCTGGCCGGCCTTCTCCAGGGCGGAGCAGCAGGTGTCCACCAGCAGGCGGGTCACGACGTACGGGTCGACGTTGGCGTTGGGGCGGCGGTCCTCGATGTAGCCCTTGCCGTCCTTCTCGACCTGCCACGGGATGCGGACCGAGGCGCCGCGGTCGGAGACGCCGTAGGAGTACTGGTCCCAGGGAGCGGTCTCGTGCAGGCCCGTCAGACGCTCGTCGATGCCGGCGCCGTAGTTCTTGACGTGGTCCAGCGGCTTGGAGCCCTCACCGAGGGACTCGCAGGCGGTGATGATGGCGTCGTAGCCCTCGCGCATCGCCTTGGTGGAGAAGTTGGTGTGCGCGCCCGCGCCGTTCCAGTCGCCCTTGACCGGCTTGGGGTCCAGGGTCGCGGAGATGCCGAAGTCCTCGGCGGTGCGGTACAGCAGCCAGCGGGCCACCCACAGCTGGTCGGAGACCTCCAGCGGGGCGAGCGGGCCGACCTGGAACTCCCACTGGCCCGGCATGACCTCGGCGTTGATGCCGGAGATGCCGAGGCCGGCCTTCAGGCAGTTGTCCAGGTGGGCCTCGACGACGTCACGGCCGAAGATCTCGTCGGCGCCGACACCGCAGTAGTAGCCGCCCTGCGGGGCCGGGAAGCCGTTCTCGGGGAAGCCCAGCGGGCGGGAGCCCTCGAAGAAGGTGTACTCCTGCTCGATGCCGAAGATCGGCTCCTGCGCGGCGAACCGCTCGGCGACCTCGGCCAGCGCGGCTCGGGTGTTGGAGCGGTGCGGGGTCATGTCGATGTCGAGGACCTCGCACAGCACGAGGATGTCGTCACCGCCGCGGATCGGGTCCGGGCAGGTGAAGACCGGCTTGAGCACGCGGTCCGAGTTGTGGCCCTCGGCCTGGTTGGTGGAGGAGCCGTCGAAGCCCCAGACGGGCAGCGCGTCGAGACCGGCCGGGGCACCCGTGATGATCTTCGTCTTGGAACGCAGCTTGGCCGTCGGCGCGGTGCCGTCGATCCAGATGTACTCGGCCTTGAAGGTCACGGGGCCACTTCCTTCGGGGGTGGGGCGGGCTCACTCGTCGTCGCGGGTGCTGCGGCGCGGCGGCACCGGTGCGCCGCTCGATCTGCCGGGCAGCCTGTCAACGGGCCGTTTCCCGTCCATTGCTCGTATGTGAACCCCGTGTTACCTGGCGCTCTTGTGTCGTGTCTCACATGGTGAGGCGGGCGGTGCCGCGGTATGGGACAGCCAGCGACCGCCACCCCCGTCGCGGTCGCCGGCCCGACCTCACCCCACCTTCTCGATCACAGCCCGGCGGATGAGGAACTTCCCGGCCTCCCGGACCTGTTCGAAGGCCGCGTTGTTGAGCAGGACGCAACTGCCGGAGACGGACGTGACCTTCACCGTCGTGGACTTGTTGTTGTCCAGGTTGGTGACCTTCAGGGTCGTCCCCGCCGGGAACTGGTTGCTGGACGCCGCCGGGGCGCCGCCCTCGCCGGAGAGGGTCACGGTGGAGCCCTTGCAGACCTGCTCGCCGGCGGCCTGCTGCCCGGCGCCCTGCTGAGCGCCTCCGGCCTGCTGTCCGGCGCCCTGCTGGGCACCGCCCGCCTGCTGCCCGTTGCCCTGCTGAGCGCCTCCGGCCTGCTGTCCCGCGCCCTGCCCGGCGTTGCCGCCCTGCCCCGCCTGGGAGTCCTGAGCCGACTCCCCAACGGTGCAGCCCGCCGCCTTCTGCTGGACCTCGATCTGTTCGATGACCTTCTCGCGGTTGGCGATCCGGGCCGCGGACTGGGCGTCCGGTTTCGCCTTCTGGTCCGCGATGAACTTCTCGTTGTTGCCGAGGGCCGTGGCCAGCCCCTGGCACACCGTCGAGTTCCCGGCCGACAGCGTCTTGGCGTCGTGCGGGCTCTGCGCGGCGTTCGAGGTGGACGCCAGCGCGAAAGCCCCGCCGCCCGCCACCGCCGCGGCACTGACGAGCAGCGCGATCTTCTTCTTCGTACCGGCAGTTCTCCTGCGCGACATGCGCGCCTCCTGAAGAGGTAGGGGAGCGTACGCCGCTATGTACGAGATACCGAACGAGGCTGCTCAGTGGTCGCCGGAGTCCGTGAAGTAACCTGCGTCACAAGCGAGTTGAACCACGCTCAGCTCTCGCTGTGGGCGAGGGCCTCCCGTACGGCCTCCTCGGTGCGGGCCACCAGCGCCGTTCCGTCGTCCGCGGTGATGATCGGGCGCTGGATGAGCCTGGGGTGCTCGGCGAGCGCGGTGATCCACCGGTCCCGGGCGTCCGCGTCCCGCGGCCAGTCCTTGAGCCCCAGCTCCTTCGCGTCCGCCTCCTGGGTGCGGGTGATGTCCCACGGCTCCAGGTTCAGCCGCTCCAGCACGGCCCTGATCTCGTCCTGGCTCGGCACGTCCTCCAGGTAGCGGCGGACGGTGTAGTCGGCCTTCTCGGCATCCAGCAGGCTGAGCGCGCTACGGCACTTCGAGCACGCGGGGTTGATCCAGATCTCCATGCGGGACACGGTACTCGGCATCGCCTCCTGTTCGAATTCACGACACCTCGCCCGCCTCGTCTCCACCGCCTGTGACAGCCCGCCAAATCCGGTACTCACCTGCGGCTTTGCCTCCTCCCGGGCACCCCCGATTGTCAGTGCCCGCCGGTAGACTGGGAGCAGTGTTCGAGGGAGCCGCCGGGACCCCGGCGGCTGCCTGACCGCGACAGGAGGATGCCTGTGCCCGCTGCCGCCCTGAAGCCGAAGCCGTTGCCGACCCAGTCCACCGCCCGGCGTTCCGTGCTGTTCGACTCGCCCTACGAGCCCGCGGCGAAGCGACCGCTGCCGGCCGGACGGCCGCGCGAGTGGTACGTCACGCACAACCGCCGCCTGAAGGCCATGCGCCTCGCCATAGCCCTGCTCGACTCCGGGGTGTACCTCCCGGACCAGGCCCGGAACGAGACGATCCGGGGCACGGCCGAGCGGATCGGCATGCGTTCCCCGTCCGACACCACGTGCCACATGGTCCGGGCGCTGATGCGCTACTCGCGCTGAGCCGCCCGCGGTGCCGGGTGCCCCGCGCGGGTGCGGAGCACCCGGCACCCGGCCGTCATGCCGTCAGCTCCCGCTCCAGCGGCGTACGGAAGCGCGGGGTGACCCGGGTGGCGCCCAGCCGGTCCCCGAGCCGCCCGGCCTCCGCCTCGACCGCGCCCGCGGCCTCCCGGCGGACGCCCGCCTCGGGGATCCGCCACACGATCTCGCCGTCCGCGCGCTGCGCCCAGCCGCCCACCACCCGGCCGTTCCACCACACCGTCGGGCCCACGTTCCCGCTGCGGTCGAAGAGCAGGGGACGCAGCGCGGGGGCCAGATACCAGTCGCGCTGCCGCCAGCCCATGGCCGTCGGGTCGAGGGCGGGCAACAGCGCCGCCCACGGCCTCTCCGGGGCCGCCACCGGCGCCGTGTCGCCGTCGGCGACGTACCCCGTGCCCTCGTCCAGCGCCACCTCCTCGGCGTCGATCGCGGCCAGCGCGCGGCGGACCTCGGTGATCCTCCACCCGGTCCACCACTTCAGGTCCGCCTCGGTCGCCGGCCCGCACGCGCGCAGCCAGCGGTGCAGCAGGGCGGCCTGGGCCTCGGCCACGTCCAGCTCGGGATGGGGCGGCGCCGGCGCCCAGCGGAACCGACCGGACGTCCAGGAGCCGAGCGGCCGGCCCCGGACCACCTTGCCCTCCGCGCCCAGCACCCGCAGCAGACGGGTCGACACCGTGTGGACGCCCTCGTAGCTCTTCCCGGCCGCGTAGAGGAACTGCTCGCGCAGGCGCGGCTCGTCCGCCGCCAGCTCCGCCGCCGTGGCTTGGCCGCGCCGGGCCAGCGCGGCCAGCGTGGCCTCCTCGACCTCCGCCAGCCAGGCCGCGTCCGGGGCACCGGCGGCCGCCATGGCCCGCAGCAGGCTCGCCCGCTCACGGGCGGCCACAGCCAGACCCGTCGAGGCGTGGACGACGGCCGTCAGGTCGGCCGGGAACACGAACACCGTGTGCCGCATGCCGTGCATCCGCACCAGCGTGCGGTCCTCGTACAGCGCCCGCTCCGTCTCGGCGACCGCCTTCGCGGGGTCGGTGAGCCGGGCGGCCACCGCCAGGTGCACCGTCGCCGGGTCGGTGCCGTGCAGGGCCACCAGTGAGTCCGCGACCTGCTCGGGGGTGGCGGCCCGTGCCGTACCGGCGAGGCGGTGCCGCAGGGCCAGTCGCGCCCGCCGCTCTTCCGTGCCGATGTGCCGCCGTTCTCGCGTCATGTCCGCCTCCCCGGGTCCACGCTCCCGTGCCGTCCATGGTCGCCGATGCCACCGACAACCGTGCCCCGCCGGGGCCGCTCGTCCAGCAGGGCCGTCACGAACGCCTTCCGGTCCTCGGCGTGGTCGCGTAACCACATGCCCGGGAAGTGGTCCGCCTTGGGGGAGCCCGAGGCGGGTGAACCGGCTGCCGTCCGGCAGCGCCTCCTGGACGGCCGCCGTCACCGCCGGTGGGACGATCGTGGCGGTGCCCGCTACGGCCGGCACCGCCCGGCCCGCGTACGAGCGGAACGCCCCCGGGGCGGGGGAGTGCCGCCGGCGGTCCGCTGGTGCTGGTCGGCTTCAGCGGTGGGGGCGGGCAGACGGTGGCCGATCCGGTACGGCACTACGGGCGCCGGGTGGCGGCGGTGGGCCTGCGCGCACCCGCCGTGTACACGCCCGAGGCCCGGGAGGTCCCGTTCGGCACCGAGGAGGGCCGGAAGTCGAACGCCAGGGCGTGGCAGCTCCGGCCGGCGACGTCGGAGACGAACGGCAGCAGCCGCTCCTCGCTGCCGTTGCCCGCGCCGTGCGGCAGGACCGCCGTGGCCCGGCCGGGCGGGCCCGCGCCCACTCCGCCGAGCGTTTCGCCGTCGTACCGGTAGCCGGAAGCGGTGGGTTCGTCCCTGCGGGCCACTCACGCCCGGCCCGCCGCAGCCGGAAAACGGGATGCACCGGCCGTCACGCCCTCCCTACGCTGGGCGAACGGAGGCGAAACACCCGCACACCCGCCCTCCACTCCTTCCACTCCTTCCACCCCCACTCACCCCACGGAGGTCCGTCATGCGTGGCATTCTCGCGACCGGGACCGTCGTCCTGGTGATCCTCGGAATCGGGAACCGTCTCTGGTGGCTCGCCGCCGTCGCCCTGCTGTACCTGTACGCGACGCACGGTCGCGGTTCGCCCCGTACGAGCCCGGCCCCGCCCGGCACACGCCCGGCCGCGTCCCCGCCCGCCGGCTCCGGCGCCCTGCCCGACAGCTACCGGGCGTACCGGGAGCGCCGGGACCGGCAGGCCAAGTGGGAGCGCCGCTACCGCCGTGAGCGGCCCGGCGCGAGGTGAGGGAGGGCGTCACCGGCCGTCACAGGCCGGGGGCGCCCCACAGCGGGAACCAGCGCCCCAGGTCCGGCTCGATCCGCAGGTCGTCCCCGAGCATGGCCCCCAGCTGCAGCTCCAGCGCGGTGTCCCGCCGCTCGGCGGCTCCGGGCAGCGGGGCGAAAGGGTAGAAGGTCCCGCGCTTGTAGAGGTACACGAGCGCCGGCCGCCGGCCGGCGTCGTCCCGGAAGTAGGCCACGGAGCACAGCAGTTGCGGGCCGAAGCCGTTGGCCTCCAGCGAGGTGTTCACCGCGTGCAGGTCGTTGACCAGATCGGGCAGCCGGCCGGGGGAGCGCCGGGACACCAGCCAGGAGTAGCCGTAGCCGTCCCGGCTCGGCTCGACCGGCGGCCCGGTGCGGTCGGCGTCCGCGTCCAGCAGCGCCTGCACCTCCCGGTGCGTCTGCTCGAAGGCCGCCCCCTCCACCGTGGCGAAGCACACCGCTCCGCTGCCGGTGGGCGTGAAACCGGCCGCCGCCTCAAGCGTCACGGCCGCCGCCGGCAGCGCGAACAGCTGGTCCAGGTCGGGCGCGACCGGTTTCGTACGGCCCAGCAGGACGTCCAGCAGCCCCACGGTCAGCCCGCCTTCCCCGGGGTGCCGGTGCCCGGGGTCGTGCCCCCGGGGGTGGCGGCCTCGCCCAGCTCCGCCGAGATCCGGCCCAGCTGAGCGAGCCGCTGCTCCAGGCTCGGGTGGGTGGCGAAGAACCGCTCGATGCCGGGCTCCCGGCCGGTCGCCGGGGTGAAGTAGAAGGCGTTGAACGCCTGGGCCGTCCGCAGATCCTTCGTCGGGATCCTCGCGATCTCCCCGGAGACCTTGGTGAGGGCCGCCGCCAGCGTCGAGGGCCGTCCGGTCAGCAGTGCCGCCGCGCGGTCGGCCGCCAGCTCCCGGTACCGGGACAGCGCCCGGATCAGCAGGAAGCTGATCGCGTACACGGCCGCCGACACCCCCAGCACGGCGGCGAGCACGGCGGCGGTGTTCTGGTCCCGGCGGCCGCCGCCGAGGACCTGGGAGTAGAACGCGAACCGGACGACCAGACCCGCGACCACCCCGAGGAAGGACGCGATCGTGATCACGGCGACGTCCTTGTGCCGCACGTGCGACAGCTCGTGCGCCAGCACGCCCTCCAGTTCGGCGGGCTCCAGCCGGCGCAGCAGCCCCGTGGTCACACAGACCACCGCGTGATCGGCGCTGCGCCCGGTCGCGAACGCGTTCGGCATGTCCGTCGCGGACACGGCCACCACCGGCTTGGGCAGGTCGGCCAGGGCGCACAGCCGGTCGACCACGGCGTGCAGCCCGGGGTACTCCGCCCGCTCCACGACCCGACCGCGCATCGCGAACATCGCGATCCGGTCGGAGAACCAGAACTGCGCCACGAACAGCGCGCCGATCAGGACGGCGACCATCACCCAGGACTTCAGCAGCACGATCAGCGCGGCGACGAAACCCACGTACAACAGCCCGAGCAGGAACAGCGTGAGACCCATGCGTACGGTCAGCCGCCGGTCGCTCCGGAAGCGGCTCTGCATCGTGCATCACCCCGCAGTCAGGCACTCGTCCCGCTGTCCAGTGTGCACCTGCCGATTCCCATGAAGCGGTCCGGAACGGCCCCGGGCCGGGCAAAGATCACTCCCCGCCCGCTCTGTCCGCGTCCGCGTCCGTGCCGGTGGCGTCGCCGTCGCCGTCGCCGTCGCCGTTCGTCAGTACGGCGAGCGCATCTGCGCGTAGCCCAGCAGCACGATGACCACGGCCACACAGCCGAGCACCACGGCCGTCGACACCCAGGAGGACCGGCGTGGCACCGGGTCCGGGTCGGCACGGAAGGGCGCCGGCTCCGGCGGGTTCTCCTTCCAGCGGGCGGCGAGCATCCGGGCCCGGGCGGAGGGCTCCTTGTGCTCGGCCGAGTTCGCCCACCTGTGATCGAACTCGCGCTCCCACTCGTCCTGTTCGGGCATCCCCGTTCAACCTCTCTCGTCCGACAGAGTCCGGGGGCATGATCCCCCGACAATAGGAAGTTTGAGAAGCGAGAAAGGTTGCACAGGGCGGCCCGGCAGGTCGTCCCGTCATCCGGAACGGCGGAAACGGGACCGGTAGGCGGTGGGCGTGGTGTCCAGCTTGCGGCGGAACGCCCGGATCAGCGTGTCCGTCGTACCGAAACCGCACGCGGAGGCGACCCGGTCCAGGGTGTCGTCGGTGGTCTCCAGCCGGTTCCGGGCCGCCTCGACGCGGGCCGCCTCGATGTAGGCGGCCGGGGTCATGCCGAGTTCGGTCTTGAAGACGCGGGTCAGCTGGCGTTCGCTGACATGGGCGTGCCGGGCGAGGTCGGCGATGGTCAGCGGCCCGGCGAGGTGCTCGGCGACGAAGTGGCGCAGCCCGGCCATGCGCGGGGTGGTCGAGACGGGCTCGACGGGGACGCTGAACTGGCTCTGCCCGCCCGGCCGCTTCAGGTACATGACCAACTGGCGGGCGACCCGCAGGGCGACGGCCTCCCCGAAGTCCTCGGCGACGAGCGCGAGGGACAGATCCAGACAGGCGGTGATGCCCGCGCCGGTCCACACCCCGCCGTCCCGGATGAAGATCGGGTCGGCGTCGACCTCGACCGAGGGATGGTCGGCGGCGAGCTGCTGCGCGGTCGACCAGTGGGTGGTGGCGCGCCTGCCGTCCAGCAGCCCGGCGGCGGCCAGCAGGTGGGCGCCCACGCAGACGGAGGCGATGCGCCGGCTCCGGGCGGCGAGGGCCCGCACCCAGCCGACGACGCCGGCATCGGCGAGCGCGTGCACCCGGCCCTCCCCGTCGACCTCGACCGACCCCGGCACCAGCAGGGTGTCGATGGCGCGCCCGGACGCCTCCTCGAAGGTGAGATCGGGCAGGACCCGCACGCCCGCGGCGGTGGTCACCGGGTCCATGCTCGCGCCGGCCAGCACCACCCGGTACCCGCCGTCGTCCCCGGTCTCCCGCCGCAGCAGGGCGAACACCTCCGGTGGCCCGGTGACGTCCAGCAGGTCCACGCCCTCGAACAGCATGACGACGACGAGCCGCCGCACCTCGCCCACGATCGCCCCCTGGTCGCCCGCCCGATGTCCGGATCTGCAAGTTACCTGACATTGCCGCCATACGGGCCCGGCTCCTAGCGTGATCGTCGTACCCACGACACCCACCCACGACGAAAGGGCGTGCCATGCCCACGACGACCCTGCGCGCACTGAACGGCCTCGACCAGACCCCGGCCTCGCTCGCCGACTCCGCGCTGATCCTGGTCGACTACCAGAACACCTACACGAGGGGCGTCATGGAGCTGGAGGGCTGGGAGGCCGCCCTCGACGCCGCCGCCGACCTGCTGGCCAGGGCGCGGGCCGCGGGCGCCCCGATCGTCCACGTGATCCACGACGGCGGCGAGGGCACCCCGTACGACATCCGCACGGACATCGGCCGCATCCATCCCCGCGTCGCCCCCCTCGACGGCGAACCCGTCGTCGTCAAGACCGCTCCCGACGCGTTCCACGGCACCGACCTCGGTGAACACGTGGACGCCGCCGGCCGCCAGGACGTCGTGATCGCCGGCTTCATGACCCACATGTGCGTCCTGTCCACCGCCCAGGGCGCCTTCCTGCGCGGCAACCGCCCCACCGTGGCAGCCGACACCTGCGCGACCCGCCCCCTGCGGACCCCGCTGACCGAGGTGCCCGCGGCCCAGCTCCACCACAGCGCCCTCGCCACCGTCACGGACCTCTACGGCGTGGTCGTCCCCTCGGCTTCCTCGCTGAGCTGAGCTGAGCTGAGCCGAGGCGAGCCGAGCCGGGCGCGGAAACGGCGGGCCCCGCCGCCCACGAGGGAGCGACGGGGCCCGGTCGGCGCCCAGGGGCGTCCGTCACACGTCGAAGTACAGCTCGAACTCGTGCGGGTGCGGGCGGAGCTGGAGCGGGGCGATCTCGTTGGTGCGCTTGAAGTCGATCCACGTCTCGATCAGGTCGGACGTGAACACGTCGCCCTGGAGGAGGAACTCGTGGTCGGCCTCGAGCGAGTCGAGGACGGCGCCGAGGGAGGTCGGGACCTGGGCGACGTTCGCGTGCTCCTCGGGAGCCAGCTCGTACAGGTCCTTGTCGATCGGCTCGGCCGGCTCGATCTTGTTCTTGATGCCGTCCAGGCCCGCGAGCAGCAGGGCCGAGAAGGCGAGGTACGGGTTGCCGGAGGAGTCGGGCGCGCGGAACTCGACGCGCTTGGCCTTCGGGTTGGAACCCGTGATCGGGATACGCATCGCGGCGGAGCGGTTGCGCTGCGAGTACACCAGGTTGATCGGGGCCTCGAAGCCCGGCACCAGGCGGTGGTACGAGTTCACCGTCGGGTTGGTGAACGCCAGCAGCGACGGGGCGTGCTTGAGGATGCCGCCGATGTAGTAGCGGGCGGTGTCCGACAGGCCCGCGTAGCCGGCCTCGTCGTAGAACAGCGGGTCGCCGTTGCTCCACAGGGACTGGTGCACGTGCATGCCGGAGCCGTTGTCACCGAAGATCGGCTTCGGCATGAAGGTCGCGGTCTTGCCGTTGCGCCAGGCCACGTTCTTCACGATGTACTTGAAGAGCTGCAGGTCGTCGGCGGCGGCGAGCAGCGTGTTGAACTTGTAGTTGATCTCCGCCTGGCCGGCGGTGCCCACCTCGTGGTGCTGGCGCTCGACCTTCAGGCCCTGCCGGTCCAGCTCCAGGGAGATCTCGGCGCGCAGGTCGGCGAAGTGGTCGACCGGCGGGACCGGGAAGTAGCCGCCCTTGTAGCGGACCTTGTACCCGCGGTTGTTCTCCAGGGCGCCGGTGTTCCAGGCGCCCGCCTCGGAGTCGATGTGGTAGAAGGACTCGTTCGCGCCCGTCGAGAAGCGGACGGAGTCGAAGACGTAGAACTCGGCCTCGGGGCCGAAGTAGGCGGTGTCGGCGATACCCGTCGACGCCAGGTACGCCTCCGCCTTCTTCGCCACGTTGCGCGGGTCACGGGAGTACTGCTCGCCCGTGATCGGGTCGTGGATGAAGAAGTTGATGTTGAGCGTCTTGTCCCGGCGGAACGGGTCGATGCGCGCGGTGGACAGGTCGGGGCGCAGGGCCATGTCCGACTCGTGGATGGCCTGGAAACCACGGATCGACGACCCGTCGAAGGCCTGCTCGTCGTCGGGGTCGAACGCCTCCGCGGGCAACGTGAAGTGCTGCATGACACCCGGCAGGTCGCAGAAGCGGACGTCGACGAACTTGACGTCCTCGTCCGCGATGTACTTCTTGGCCTCGTCGGCGTTCTGGAACATCCAGCTCCTCCTACTCCCGACCGTCCGCGCCGGGGTGGTAGATCGTTCGTGCGGCCAGTGCGGTGGCACACGCTGGTCTCGACCCTAGGGACGGGTGATTTCTCGGGCGTGACCCGTTTGTTTCGCAGAAGTTAACCAGCCACAGGTCCACGGTAGCCCCGACGCCCCCCCTGCGCGTAGTGCCCGAAACCGGGCGCAGTACCGTGGACGGGTGGACAACAGGCAGGCAATCGGATCGTGGCTCTCCGGCCCCCGCGCGGCCATGGAGGAGGCGGGCGCGGACTTCGGCTACCGGGGCGAGCAGCTCGGCCTCCCGGAGCACGGCCCGAACTCGGTCGCACGGCCCGGACGGCGGCTCGGCGCGCTCGCCGTGGACTGGGCGTTGTGCGTCCTGATCGCATACGGCCTGATCACCCACGGCTACGGCCCCGCCACGAGCAACTGGGCGCTGGGTGTCTTCTTCGTCCTGAGCGCCCTGACCGTCGGCACCGTCGGCTTCACCCCCGGAAAGCGCCTCTTCGGCATCCGCGTCGTGGCCCTGGAGACCGGCACGGTCAGCCCGGGGCGCGCCCTGCTGCGCACGGTCCTGCTGTGCCTCGCCCTCCCCGCCCTGGTCTGGGACCGCGACGGCCGCGGCCTGCACGACCGGCTGGCGAAGACGGTCGAGGTACGGATCTGAGCCGGGGACCGATCTGAGCGCGTGAGCCCGGTGACCGTCGGTCACCGGGCTCACGCGCGTCCACGCGCTCAGCCTCTCCGCAGCACCGCCGCCACCACCCGCCGCAGCTCCCCCTCCGCGTCCCCCGCGGCTCCCGCCGCCCGCCACGCCACGAACCCGTCCGGCCGCACCAGCACCGCCCCGTCCGCCGTCGTCCCGTGCGCGGCCGCCCAGTCGGTGCCGCCTCCGGGGCCCTCGCCGTCGTAGGTCAGGTCGGCGTCCGGCCCGGTGCCGATCCGGTACGCCTCCAGGCGTACGCCGTCCGAGCCGGCGATGCTCCGGGCGGCGGAGTGCCAGGCCTGCCCCGCGGCCGAGCCCGCGTCGCAGAGCAGCACCAGGGAGCGCTCGTACAGGTCGACCGTGGAGAGCCGCTCACCCGCGCGGCGCAGCCACAGGTGCGGGGCCCGGCTGCCCGGGTCCGCGGTCAGCCGTACCCCGTCGGGCACGACCGGATGGGCCGCGTCGGCGCCGAGGACCGCCCCCTCCGGATAGCGGTAGGCGAGGACCACCGGCAGGATGCCGCTGCGCGGGCCGCCGCCGACGCCGGGCGTGGGGGCGAAACCGGGGTGGGCGTGCTCCACCGAGCGCGCCGAGGCGCGGGCGCTGGTGGCGAGGGCGACGGGCCGGCGCTCGGTGTCGTAGGTGTCCAGCAGGCCCGGTCCGGCCCAGCCGTCGAGGACGGCGGCCAGCTTCCAGGCCAGGTTGTGGGCGTCCTGGATGCCGGTGTTGGAGCCGAAGGCGCCGGTCGGGGACATCTCGTGCGCGGAGTCGCCGGCGAGCAGGACCCGGCCGGCCGAGTACCGCTCGGCGACGCGTTCCGCGGCACGCCAGGACGCCTTGCCGGTGACCTCGATGTCGAGGTCGGGGACGCCGACGGCCAGCCGGATGTGCCGCTGGAGCCGCTCCTCGGTGAACTCCTCCAGCGTCTCGCCGTGCTCCGGGTGCCAGGGGGCGTGGAAGACCCAGTGCTCCTTGTTGTCGACGGGCAGCAGGGCGCCGTCGGCCTCCGGGTTGGTGAGGTAGCAGCAGATGAAGTGCCGGTCGCCGACCGCGTCGGCGAGCAGCTTGGACCGGAAGGTGACGCTCACGTTGGCGAAGAGGTCCCCGGGCCCGCTCTGCCCGATGCCGAGCCGGCGCCGTACGGGGCTGCGCGGGCCGTCGCACGCGACCAGGTAGTCCGCGCGGACGGTGTACATCGTGTCGCTGTCCCGGTCCCGGACGAACGCCGTCACCCCTTCGGGGTCCTGCTCGAAGCCCTCCATCTCGTGGAAGTAGCGCAGGTCCCCGCCGAGCGCGCGGGCCCCCTTCAGCAGCACCGGTTCGAGATCGTTCTGGCTGCACAGGCACCAGGTCGTGGGGCTGAACCTCGCCAGTCCGCCGCCCGGGTCGATCTCCCTGAACAGCCATTCGCCGGCGTCTCCGGCCAGGGTCGGCGTCTGGAGGATGCCGTGGTTGTCCGCGAGCAGCGAGGCCGCCGCCTTGATGTCCGGCTCGATGCCGGCCACCCGGTACAGCTCCATCGTCCGCAGGTTGTTGCCGCGGCCACGCGGGTGGATCGAGGTCCCGGAGTGCCGCTCGACGAGCATGTGCGGTACGCCGAGACGGCCCAGGAACAGGGAGAGGGACAGGCCCACCAGGGAGCCGCCCACGACGAGGACGGGCACCTGGTGATCGGCTTTCTGCTGCATCGGGGCTCCAGAGGCAGGAGTGGGATGTGAGGCGCGTTGCTCTTTCTGTGCCCTGTGGGACGGGTTTCGCGTGCTCAATCACCCACGTGGTTCACGCGAGTCGCGCACACCGCGGGAAGCGGCACAGGATCAAGAAGCGCTGACGTCGCGTCATCGGCCGCCGGCGTTCGCCTCTGCCCCCGTGAAGGAGATGCGCAGCATGACCACCACCACGTCGGAAATGATTTCGGCCCCGTCGACGCGTCAGGTGTCGAAACGGGTCTCCCAGTCCGTGTTCGACGGCTCCCGTCTCCGGGTCGTCCTGCTCGTGGACGTCCACGACGGCGCCCAGCAGCAGTTCCTGGAGGCCTACGAGCAACTGTGCAACCAGGTGGCGCAGGTGCCCGGCCATGTCAGCGACCAGCTGTGCCAGTCGATCGAGAATCCCTCCCAATGGCTCATCACCAGCGAGTGGGAGAGCGCCCCGCCGTTCCTCACCTGGGTGAACAGCGAGGAGCACGTCCGGATGGTGGAGCCGCTGCACAGCTGCGTCCGGGACACCCGCTCGCTGCGCTTCCACATCGTCCGGGAGACCGGCGGCGAGGAGGCCGCCGCCTCCGGGGCACGGCGCCGGCTCCAGACGTCACCTCGGATCGGCGACGGAGTGATCCGGCACGCGCTCACCTTCACGGTCAAGCCGGGCAGCGAGGCGGAGGTCAAGCGGATCCTCGCCGACTACGCCTCGCCGCGGGCGAAGGTCGACGAGACCACCCGGCTGTGCCGGACCTCGCTGTTCATGCACGGCAACCGCGTCGTGCGGGCCATCGAGGTGCGCGGCGACCTGCTCGCGGCGCTGCGGCACGTCGCCCGGCAGCCGGAGGTGCGGGCCGTCGAGGAGGCCATCAACCCGTACCTGGAGCAGGAGCGGGACCTCAACGACCAGGAGTCGGCGCGGGTGTTCTTCACCCGGGCGGCGCTGCCGGCCGTGCACCACGTCACCGCGGACGAACTCACCGAGGGCGAGCGCAGGGCGCTGTACTACCCGGCCCGCCCGGGCGACGGGATGCGGCTGGCCGAGCTGCTCGCCCAGCAGGACGAGGCGGCGGCGGAGGACCCGGACAGCCCGGTCCTGCGCAGCACGATCTTCCAGCGCGACGACGTCGTCGTACGGCTGGTCGACGTACGCCCCGGCCCCGGCGCCCGGGCCGAGCTGCCGGAGCCCGCACGGCAGGCCGCGCTGAGCTGCCTGCTGGACGGCGAGCCCGTCGGCATGGACCTCGTCACCGACCGCCACTCGCCCGACGCCTGACCCGGCAGGCCCGGAACACCCAACGGAGGAACGCCGTGATCAAACCCCTTCCGAAGATCATCGACCTCAGCGAGATCGAGCCCAACACCCGGCGCGGCGGCGACCTGCGCGCCATGCTCAGCCCGGCGACGGTGGGTTCCACCAGCGGTTTCATGGGGGTGGCCATCGTGCAGCCCGGCGACCGCATCGGGGAGCACTACCACCCCTACTCCGAGGAGTTCGTGTACGTCCTCTGCGGCCAGCTGGAGGTCGACCTGGACGGCGAGCCGCACCCGCTGCGGCCCGAGCAGGGGCTGATGATCCCCATCAACATGCGGCACCGGTTCCGCAACGTCGGCAACGTGGAGGCGCGGATCGTCTTCCACCTGGGCCCGCTGGCCCCCCGGCCGGCCCTCGGCCACGTCGACACGGAGGAGACCCCCGTCACCGCCGAGCGGGAACAGGTCCGCTCATGAACCGGCGCGTGGCGGTCACCGGCATAGGCGTCGTCGCCCCCGGCGGGATCGGCGTACCGGCGTTCTGGGAGCTGCTCGCCGAAGGCCGTACCGCGACGCGGGGCATCACGTTCTTCGACCCGACCGGGCTGAGGTCCCGGATCGCCGCCGAGTGCGATTTCGACCCCGCCGCCCACGGCCTGGACGCCGAGCAGGTCGAGCGGGCGGACCGGTACATACAGTTCGCCCTGGTCGCCGGCGAGGAGGCGGTCCGGGACTCCGGTCTCGACCTCGCCCGGGAGGACCCCTGGCGGGTCGGTGTCTCCCTGGGCACCGCCGTCGGCGGCACCACCCGGCTGGAGCACGACTACGTCCTGGTCAGTCACCGGGGGCAGCGCTGGGACGTCGACCACGCCGAGGCGGAGCCGCAGCTGCACCGGGCGTTCTCGCCGAGCACCGTGGCCTCCGCGGTGGCGGAACGCTTCGGCGCCCAGGGTCCGGTGCAGACCGTCTCCACCGGCTGCACCTCCGGACTGGACGCCGTCGGCTACGCCTTCCACACCGTCCAGGAGGGCCGGGCCGACATATGCATCGCGGGGGCGTCGGACTCCCCGATCTCCCCGATCACCATGGCCTGCTTCGACGCGATCAAGGCCACGTCCCCGAACAACGACGACCCCGCGCACGCCTCCCGGCCCTTCGACAACAACCGTGACGGCTTCGTCATGGGCGAGGGCGGCGCGGTGCTCGTCCTGGAGGAACTGGAGCACGCCCGGGCCCGCGGTGCCCACGTGTACTGCGAGTTCGGCGGCTACGCCACCTTCGGCAACGCCTACCACATGACCGGCCTGACCAAGGAGGGCCTGGAGATGGCGCGGGCCATAGACACCGCCCTCCACCAGGCGCGGCTCGACCCCACGGCGATCGACTACGTCAACGCGCACGGCTCCGGCACCCGGCAGAACGACCGCCACGAGACGGCGGCCGTGAAGCGGGCGCTCGGCCACCACGCCTACGACACCCCGATGAGCTCCATCAAGTCCATGGTGGGGCACTCCCTCGGGGCGATCGGCGCCATCGAGCTGGTCGCCTGTGTGCTGGCCCTCGCCAAGCAGGTCGTCCCGCCGACCGCGAACTACGAGATCCCCGACCCCGAGTGCGACCTGGACTACGTCCCGCGCGTCGCCCGCGAACGGAAGCTGAGCAGCGTGCTGTCCGTGGGCAGCGGGTTCGGCGGCTTCCAGTCCGCGGTGATCCTGACCCGGCCGAGGGAGTGAGGACACGATGAGCGAACCGCAGGACCGGCAGGCGGCCATCACCGGCATCGGTGTGGTCGCGCCCAACGGCACCACCACCGGCACCTTCTGGAAATCCACCCAGGAGGGCCTCAGCGTCCTCGACCGGATCACCCGCGAGGGCTGCGAGCACCTTCCCCTCAAGGTGGCCGGTGAGGTCCGCGCCTTCGACCCGGCGGCGACGATCGAGGAGCGCTTCCTCGTCCAGACCGACCGGTTCACGCACTACGCCATGGCCGCGGCCGACTTCGCGCTGGACGACGCCCGGCTCGGGCCGGCCAGCGTGCCCGACGCGCCCTACTCCATCGGTGTGGTCACCGCGGCCGGATCCGGCGGCGGTGAGTTCGGCCAGCGCGAACTGCAGCAGCTGTGGGGCAAGGGCAGCCGGTTCGTCGGGCCGTACCAGTCCATCGCCTGGTTCTACGCCGCGAGCACCGGCCAGGTGTCCATCCGCCGCGGCTTCAAGGGACCCTGCTCGGTCGTCGCCTCCGACGAGGCCGGCGGTCTGGACGCCCTCGCCCACGCGGCCCGGGCGGTACGGCGCGGCACCGACGTGATCGTGGCCGGCTCCACCGAGGCGCCGCTCGCGCCGTACTCGATGGTCTGCCAGCTCGGCTACGAGGAACTGAGCCGCGAGACGGACCCGTCCCGGGCGTACCGCCCGTTCACGGACGGGGCCTGCGGGTTCGTGCCCGCCGAGGGCGGCGGGATGCTCGTGGTGGAGGCCGCGGACACCGCCCGGGCCCGCGGCGCCCGGATCCGGGCCTACGTGGCGGGCCACGGGGCGACCTTCACCGGCGCCTCCCGCTGGGCGGAGTCCCGCGACGGTCTCGCCCAGGCCGTCCGGCAGGCCCTGCGCGAGGCCGACTGCGCTCCCGAGGAGATCGACGTCGTCTTCGCCGACGCCCTCGGCGTCCCGGAGGCGGACCGGGCCGAGGCGCTGGCCCTGGCCGACGCCCTCGGCGAGCACGGCACCCGGGTCCCGGTCACCGCGCCGAAGACCGGGACCGGCCGGGGGTACTGCGCGGCCCCCGTACTGGACACCGCGGCGGCCGTGCTCGCGATGGAGCACGGACTGATCCCGCCGACGCCGAACGTCTTCGACGTCTGCCACGACCTCGACCTCGTCACCGGCCGGGCCCGCGCCGCCGAACTGCGGACGGCGCTGGTCCTCAGCCGCGGACTCATGGGGTCGAACTCGGCGCTGGTGCTGCGACGCGGCACCGCGCAGTGAGTACAGAAAAGGCAGTGAGCACAGAGAAGGAGGAAGCACCATGCCCGAGATCACCGTCGAAGAACTCTCCGCGCTGATGAAGAAGGCCGCCGGGGTCACCGTCAGCCCGGAGCAGCTCAAGGAGAAGCCGGACACCGGGTTCGACGTCCTCGGCGTCGACTCGCTCGGCCTGCTCGGCATCGTCGGCGAGCTGGAGAACACGCACGGCACCCCGATGCCGGTCGACGCGGAACGCTGCAAGACACCCCAGCAGTTCCTCAACCTCGTCAACAGCACCCTGATGGCAGGAGCCTGACATGGCAGGACACACCCAGAACGAGATCACCATCGCCGCCCCCCTGGACCTGGTCTGGGACATGACCAACGACCTGGAACGCTGGCCGCAGCTGTTCAGCGAGTACGCGTCGGTGGAGATCCTCAAGCGGGAGGGCGAGAAGACGACCTTCCGGCTCACCATGCACCCGGACGAGAACGGCACCGTCTGGAGCTGGGTCTCCGAGCGGGAGCCGGACCGCGCCACCCGGACCGTCAAGGCACGCCGGGTGGAGACCGGGCCCTTCGCCCACATGAACATCCACTGGCGGTACGAGGAGGTCCCCGCCGGCACCCGGATGGTCTGGACCCAGGACTTCGCGATGAAGCCGGACGCGCCCGTCGACGACGACTGGATGACCGACAACATCAACAGCAACTCCAAGGTCCAGCTGGAGCTGATCCGGGAGAAGATCGAGAAGGCGGCATCCGGTCACCGGCCCGCCACGGCCATCGCCGACTGAGCCGGACGACAGGAGACGACCGTGCACCAGGCCCTGATCGTCGCCCGCATGGCCCCGGGCTCCGCCCCCGACATCGCCAAGGTGTTCGCGGAGTCCGACCGGGGAGAGCTGCCGCACCTCGTCGGTGTCGCCCGGCGCAGCCTCTTCCAGTTCGGCGATGTGTACATGCACCTCATCGAGTCCGACCGGGAGCCCGGCCCGGCCATCGCCAAGATCACCTCCCACCCCGAGTTCAGGGAGGTCAGCGAGCGGCTTTCGGCGTACGTGAGCGCGTACGACCCGGAGACCTGGCGGTCCCCGAAGGACGCCATGGCCGAGCGCTTCTACCTGTGGGAGCGCGACTGAGCGCTCCGCCGGGGAAGCCGCGACGGGGCTGTCGGTCGTCCGCGCCCGGTCGTGGCTGGTCACGCCCGCGCGGCGGAGCCGCACGGTGAGCGAGCCCCGCGCCCCTTGGGGCGCGGGGGAGCCGCTTATGCGGGGACGATGCAGTCGAACGCGTGCAGGAACGGGTTGACCGGCTGGATCTCACCGACGGCCAGCCCCGCCGCCTCCAGCCGCCCGACCATGCTGTCGGTCGTGTGCTTGGCCCCGCCGACGTTCAGGAGCAGCAGCAGGTCCATCGCGGTGCTGAACCGCATCGAGGGGGTGTCGTCCACCAGGTTCTCGATGACGATCACCCGGGTGCCGGGGCCGCCCGCCTCGACGACGTTGCGCAGCAGCCGGGCCGTGCTCTCGTCGTCCCACTCCAGGATGTTCTTGATGACGTAGGCGTCGGCCTCGACCGGAACCGCCTCCCGGACGTCACCGGGCACGATCCGCACCCGGTCGGCGAGGTCGCCGCCCTCGCGCAGCCGGGGCAGGGCGTTCTCCACCACCCGGGGCAGGTCGAGCAGGCTGCCCTGCATGGCCGGGTACTTGTCCAGCAGGCTCGCCACCACATGCCCCTGGCCGCCGCCGATGTCGGCGACCGAGCGGCTGCCGGACAGGTCCAGCAGGGCCGCCACCTCCCGCGCCGACTGCTCGCTGGAGCGGGTCATCGCGCGGTTGAAGACGTCCGCGGACTCGGGGGCGTCCTCGTTGAGGTAGGCGAAGAACTCTTTGCCGTAGAGGTCCTCCACGACGTTCCGGCCGGTGCGCACCGCCTGGTCGAGCAGCGGCCAGGCGTCCCAGGTCCACGGCTCGGTGCACCACATGGCGATGGCCCGCAGGCTGTTCGGGTCGTCCTCGCGCAGCAGCCGGGACATCTCCGTGTGGGCGAACGTTCCGTCGGGCCGCTCGGCGAAGACGCCGTAGCAGGACAGCGCGCGCAGCAGCCGGCGCAGCGGACCCGGCTGGGTGTGCACCGCCGTCGCCAGGGTCTCCACGGTCATGGGAGCGTCCCCGAGCGCGTCGGCGACGCCCAGCCGGGCGGCGGCGCGGACCGCGGCGGCGCAGGCCGCCCCGAACGCCAGCTCGCGCAGCCGCATCGACGGGGGAGGGGAGGGGGGTGCTCCCGGCTCGGGAGGAGCCGAGGGCGCGCGGGATGGTGCGGTCATGTGCCGCCTTCCTTCCTTGCGTGGATCGGGTACGGCCGTCCGGTCAGCACAGGCCCGCGGGCTTGGAGGCCCGGCAGGAGTTGCCGGTGAAGGCGTTGCCGCTCTTGGCCGTCTCCTGGTTGACGAGGTCCGCCGGGGAGTTGTCCGCCAGGTGGTTGCCGGTGATCCGGTTCTTCTCGCTGGGGGCGCCGACGAAGCTCTTGAACAGGACGATGCCGCCCGACAGCGGGGACTTGCCCTGGTGGCCGGTGACCCGGTTCCGCGTCACCAGGGCGTTCTCGGTGCCGGTCAGCACGATGCCGGAGCCCTTCAGATAGGGCAGCCGGGCGGTCTTCGGGCAGTACTTGTTGTTCTGCACGACCAGGTTGTCGCTGACGGTGAGGGCGCCGGCCCGCGGCTTGTTCTCGTCGCCGACGACGAACACGCCCGCGCAGTTGCCGGTGACGTAGTTGCGCGTGACGGAGAGGTTGCGCAGGCGGCGGACGGTGATGCCGATCCGGTTGTCCTGCAGCCGGTTGTGGTCGACCACCGCGCCCTTGCTGTCCGCGGCGCCCTGCTCGGCCTTGACGTTGTTGGCGAGGAACAGCCCCGCGTCCCCGTTGCCCAGGGCGGTGTTGTTCCGGAACAGCCCGCGGGTGGAGTGCTCCTGGGCGATGCCCCACTGGCCGTTGCGCTCGGCGATGACACGCTTCACGGTCAGCCGGTCGGTGCCCATGGAGAAAAGGCCGTTGCGGGCGAACCCGGCCACCTTCAGATCGGAGACGGTGACGCCCTGGAGGGGCTTGTTCTTGCCCCCGACGACACAGATGCCGTTGCCGTCCGAAAGGCAGGTGACGGCGGCCTTCTTGCCGGCCTTCGTGCCGTGCGGGGCGGGCTTGGTCTTCTTCTTGGAGGGCTGGATGACGGTGCCGGGGCCCGCGCCGCGCAGGGTCAGGCCCGGCGTCTTCACCGTGACGCTCTCACGGTAGGTGCCGGCGAGCACGAAGACCGTGTCGCCGGCCTTGGCGGCGTTGACCGCCTTCTGGATCGACTCACCCGGGTGCACCACGAGGGTCCGGTGGGCGGCCGACGCCGGGGTGGTCCCGGTGAACGCGCCGACGAGAGCCGTGGTGCACGCCAGGTACGCGATGTGTCGTTTTGTCACATGCCGAGGCTAGGAGCGCATGACCCGATTACCGGGCGGATACTCCGTTGGGCGGCGTGTCAGGCTCAGCGGCCCCGCGGACCGCCCTTGGGAAGCTTCATCCCCTTGGGCATGGGACCCTTCGGCAGCGGCATGTTGCTCATCAGGTCGCCCAGGGCCCGCAGCCGGTCGTTGGTGGTGGTCACCTGGGGGCCGGTCAGCACGCGCGGCAGCTTCAGCATGGTGGTGCGGAGCTTCTTCAGCTCGACCTGGCCCTCGCCGGTGCCGACGATCAGGTCGTGCACCGGGACGTCCGCGACGATGCGGTTCATCTTCTTCTTCTCGGCGGCCAGCAGGCTCTTCACCCGGTTCGGGTTGCCCTCGGCGACCAGCACGATGCCCGCCTTGCCGACGGCCCGGTGCACCACGTCCTGGCTGCGGTTCATCGCCACCGCCGGCGTCGTCGTCCAGCCCCGGCCGATGTTGTCCAGCACGGCCGCGGCGGCGCCCGGCTGGCCCTCCATCTGGCCGAAGGCGGCCCGCTCGGCCCGGCGGCCGAACACGATCGCCGTCGCCAGCAGGGCGATCAGCAGGCCGAAGATGCCCAGGTAGACCGGGTGACCGATCAGGAAGCCGATCGCGAGGAAGACACCGAGGGTGCCGATGCCGACGGCCGCGAGTACAAGACCGATCTTCGTGTCGGCCTTGCGGGTCATCTTGTACGTGAGGGCGATCTGCTTCAGTCGCCCTGCGTTCGCGGCGTCCGCCGCGGTTTCCTTCCTCGCCATGCCACGAAGTCTACGTGTCCCCGGGAGCGGAGGACGACGGCAGTGCCCGGCGGGGCAGCCGGGGCGGCGGGCGCGGAGGCGTCAGGAGCGGCCGGAGGCCTGCTGCAGGAACCTTTCGGCCTCGACCCGGTCCTTGGCACGGCGGCGGTCCTCCAGGACGGAGGTCCAGGCGTTGTGGCGGGCGGTGCGCTGTCCGCCGCTCATGAGCAGGGACTCGACGGCCCGGAGGGCGTCGGTGAAGGACGGGATGGCGGTGGCGCGTACGGGTGCGGCCTGCATGAGCGAGGTCCCCCCTCGGAGCAGTGGTGATACGGGGCGTGATACCAGGGTCACTGATTGGTGTTACCAGGGCGTGACCCGCCGGTCAAACGCCCGTGAAGCGTGTATGGGGCGCGCCGGAACGGCGACGCGGCCCCGGCGCCGCCCTCATCAGCGAGGACGGCCGGGACCGCGTCGACTCGGCCATTACTGGCCGGTAAGTGCTTGTGCGTGAATTCACACGCTCGGCTCACACCGCCTGGGCGGCGACGTACGAGCCACCCTGCTGCGGAGCGGCCGACCGGCGCTGCTCGACGGCCATCCGGTACAGCCGTCCGGCGCGGTAGGAGGACCGCACCAGCGGGCCGGACATCACACCGGAGAAGCCGATCTGCTCGGCCTCCTCCTTCAGCTCCACGAACTCCTGCGGCTTCACCCAGCGCTCCACCGGGTGGTGCCGGACGGACGGGCGCAGGTACTGGGTGATGGTGACCAGCTCGCAGCCCGCGTCGTGCAGCTGCCGCAGCGCCTCGCTGACCTCCTCGCGGGTCTCGCCCATGCCGAGGATCAGGTTCGACTTGGTGACCAGGCCGTAGTCGCGGGCCTCGGTGATCACCTTCAGCGAGCGCTCGTAGCGGAAGCCGGGGCGGATCCGCTTGAAGATGCGCGGGACGGTCTCGACGTTGTGCGCGAAGACCTCCGGACGCGAGGCGAAGACCTCCGCCAGCTGCTCCGGGACCGCGTTGAAGTCGGGGGCCAGCAGCTCGACCTTGGTGCGGCCGCCCTCGCGGCCGGCGGTCTGCTGGTGGATCTGGCGCACGGTCTCGGCGTACAGCCAGGCGCCGCCGTCCTCCAGGTCGTCACGGGCGACGCCGGTGATGGTGGCGTAGTTCAGGTCCATCGTGACCACGGACTCGCCGACGCGGCGCGGCTCGTCGCGGTCGAGCGCCTCGGGCTTGCCGGTGTCGATCTGGCAGAAGTCACAGCGCCGGGTGCACTGGTCGCCGCCGATGAGGAAGGTCGCCTCGCGGTCCTCCCAGCACTCGTAGATGTTCGGGCAGCCGGCTTCCTGGCACACCGTGTGCAGCCCCTCGCTCTTCACGAGGTTCTGCATCTTCGAGTACTCGGGGCCCATTTTCGCCCGGGTCTTGATCCACTCGGGCTTGCGCTCGATGGGGGTCTGGCTGTTGCGGACCTCCAGGCGCAGCATCTTGCGTCCGTCGGGTGAGACTGCGGACACGTCGGCTCCCTGTGACTTCGATTCTTCGGCGCACACCAGGGTACGCCCGTACTGTTCGCGCCCTGCCGCAGAGGCCAACCCCGCAGTCGCAGGGCGCATTCCCCCCACGGACGATCAGGCGGAGGCCGCCTCGATCACCCTCGGCTTCAGCTCGGCGTTCTCCAGGACGTCCCGCAGGTGCTTCTCGATCACCGGGAGGACCTCCTCGATGGTGACGTCCCGGCCCAGCTCGCCGGTGAGGGAGGCGACGCCCGCGTCCCGGATGCCGCACGGGATGATCCGGTCGAACCACTTCATGTCGGGGTTCACGTTGAACGAGAAGCCGTGCATGGTGACGCCCTTGGCCACCCGGATGCCGATCTGGGCGATCTTGCGGTCCTCGCGGCGCTGGCCCGCGTTGGAGGGGGCGTACTCCGGGCCGTTCAGCCGGGGGTCGAACTCCTCGTCCTGCAGCCGCGGGTCGAAGTCCAGGGAGAGCCCGCCGAGCTTCGGCCGCTGCTCGACCGGGTCGCCGAGCACCCACACCCCGCTGCGCCCCTCGACCCGGGTGGTCTCCAGGCCGAACTCGGCGCAGGTGCGGATGATCGCCTCCTCCAGCCGCCGTACGTGCGCGACCACGTCCACCGGGCGGGGGAGCTTCTGGATCGGGTAGCCCACGAGCTGGCCCGGGCCGTGCCAGGTGATCTTGCCGCCGCGGTCCACGTCGATGACCGGAGTGCCGTCGAGCGGGCGCTCGCTGTCCTCGGTGCGCCGGCCGGCGGTGTAGACCGGGGGGTGCTCCAGCAGGATCACGGTGTCCGGGACCTCGTCGGCGAACCGGGCCGCGTGCACCCGGCGCTGCTCGTCCCAGGCCCGCTGGTACTCGACGGCATCCGCTCCGAAGCCCATGCGGACGAACCGCAACTCACTCACGGCAAGCGCCTCCCTCGGCGATGGGTGTGTCAGGCATGTTTCGCGCCCACGCCACTGTACGTCCGACCGGAGTACGTCAGCCCTACGGGCGTTCCTCACACGATCGGATGAATGCCCGGGGAAGTATGCGACCGTCTGCTCACTCTCCGCTACATTCGCGCCGTTCGTGAGGCCATAAGGGCTGCTCAAAGGCAATCCGGGCACGTCGACAGGCCCGGAAGGCAGGAGACCGCACCGCAGATGACGGACCGACCCGCGCAGCGCACCCCCAACCGCCAACTCGCCGCGCTCATCGCAGAAGCGGGGTTCTCCAACGCGGGTCTGGCCCGTCGCGTCGACCAGCTCGGCCTGGAGCACGGGCTGGATCTCAGATACGACAAGACATCGGTCACCCGCTGGCTGCGCGGACAGCAGCCGCGCGGGACGACCCCGGCCCTCATCGCCGAGGTGTTCACCCGCCGGCTCGGACGCCGGCTCACCGCGCAGGACCTCGGCCTGGACGCCTGCGCGCCGGTGTACGCCGGGCTGGAGTTCGCGGCCACCCCGGAGGAGGCCGTCGACATCGTCAGCGGGCTGTGGCGCAAGGACTCCGGCAGCCACGCCGAGCTGCGCAAGATCGCCTTCACCCCGGCCGGGCTCGTGGTGCCCAGCCGGGACTGGCTGATCGGCAAGGCCGACGACCGGGTGGCCCGCGAACCGGCGCCCCGGGTACCGCCGCAGGGGCGGCCCGGCGCGGCCAAGCCCCAGCCGCTGCTGCCGCCCCGGGTGCGCGGGCAGGCCGAGCGTGCCACCGGGCACAGGGTCACCGGCGGTGACATCGCCGCGCTGCACTCGGTGGGCGAGCTGTTCCGCACCCTCGACGACCGCTTCGGCGGCGGCCACGCCCGGCAGGCGCTGGTGCGCTACCTGGAGCACGAGTGCGAGCCGATGCTCCGCGGCTCCTACGACGAGCAGACCGGCCGCCGGCTGTTCGGCGCCGCCGCCGACCTGACCCGGCTCGCGGGCTGGACCTCGTACGACATCGCCGCGCACGGGCTCGCCCAGCGCTACTTCGTCCAGGCCCTGCGGCTCGCCCAGGCGGCCGGTGACCGGGCCTACGGCTCGTACGTCCTGGTGACCATGAGCCGCCAGGCCGTCTACCTCGGCCACGGCAGGGAGGCCGTCCAGCTGGCGCGGGTCGCCCAGCAGGGCGTCGGCAGCGGCGCCGTCCCGGTCGTGCAGGCGCTGCTGCACGCGTCCGAGGCGCGGGCACACGCCGTCCTCGGCGAGGTGCGGGCGTGCACCGCGGCGCTGGTGCGGGCCGAGCGCGCCCTGGAGACGGCCCGGCCCGGGGACGAGGTGCCGTACTGGGCCGGGTTCTTCGACGAGGCACAGCTCGCCGACGAGTTCGGCCACTGTCACCGCGACCTCCAGCAGTTCCGGGCCGCCGCGCAGCACGCCGAGCGTTCGCTCCAGCTGCGGGCGCCGGTCCACGCCCGCAGCCGGCTGTTCTGCCGGATCGTCCTCGCCACGGCCCGGCTCGGCCTCGGCGAACTCGACCAGGCGTGCGCGCTGGCGGCGGAGGCGGCGGGGCAGGCCGCGGAGATGCGGTCGGCTCGCGCCGTGGAGTACGTGAGGGACTTCGAGCGCCGGCTGGAGCCCTACCGGGACGCGGCGCCGGTGCGGGTGTACCGGGAGAGGGTGGCGGCGCTGGGGTGAGGGGCGCGTGCCGCCGACCGTGGTGCGCCGGGTGCGGGCCCGCGCCCAGGGGCGCCTACGCCGCCCTAGGCATCGTCGGGGCCGGGTCCGCGCTGTGCATCGAGCCCGCCGCGCCGAGGTCCGCCAGGACGGCCGACGCCGCCCGGTGGGCCGAGTGGAGGGCGCCCTGGACCGTGCTGGTGTCGCGGTGGTCGCCGCAGACGTAGAGGCCGGCCAGGAGGCGTACCGGACGGCGCAGGTCGTGCGGGGGGCGCATGGCCGGGACCGCCTCGGGGGTGTGGTGGACGGCCAGGGTCTCCCAGCGGCGGGTGGAGGTGCCGTAGAGGCGGGAGAGGTGGATGCGGACCGCCGTGTCCACCCCTTCCGGCGGGGTGCCCAGCACCGTGGAGGAGATCAGGGCGCGGCCGGCCGGCGCCCGGCTCGGGTCCACGGTGCTGAGTACGGCCGTGTGGGCGACCGGTCCGCCCCGGTCGGCGTCCAGGAGCAGTGAGCTGCCCGTGGCGAGGACCGCCGCCGGGTCGTCGGTGGTGTGGTGGACGACCGTCACCGGGTGGAAGTCCGGAATCCTCAGCCCCGGCAGCAGCTCGGCCGCGGCCCGCGCGTCCGTCGCCAGCAGCACCGCCCGGCAGCGGATCTCCCCGTGCTCGGCGGTGGCCACCGAGGTCGTGGAGACCGAGGTGACCCGCACCCCGGTGTGCACGGTGCCCGGCGGCAACGCCCGGGCCAGCAGCACCGGCAGCGTCTCCGCGCCGCCCTCCGGCACGCACAGCCGGCCGCTCGCGAAGGCGTGCAGCGCCAGGTCGGCGCACCTGCTGGACGTGGTCAGCCCCGGGTCGCACAGCAGCGTGGCCAGCAGCGGGCGCAGGAAGCCGTCGACGGTGCGGGGCGGCACCCCGAGCTGGGCGAGCGCCTGGGCGGCCGGCATCTCGGGGCGGGCCAGGAGGCGTTCGACGGGGGTCGCCGCGATCCGGCCGAGCGCGGCGCCCAGCCGGGCCTGGTCCACCGCGCCGCCCACCGGCGCGGCGGGCGTGGCCGCCGCACTGCGGGGGGCGTTGGCGAGGGCGCGCACCACATGAAGTGCGCCCCGTGCGCCCCGTGCGCCCCGTGCGCTCCGTGCGCTCCCGCCGGCCGCCGGCGCGCCCGCGCGCTGGGTGCGGCCGTCGCGGTGCAGCAGGACGCCCGGCGCGAAGCGGCGCAGGGCCAGGGCGTCCAGCCCCGGGGACAGGCGGAGTTCGGGATAGGAGGTGGACAGCAGCTGCCCGATCCGGTCGAGCCGGAAGCCGTCGACCTTCTCGGTCGACATGCGGCCCCCGACGTACGGGGCGGCCTCCAGGACCGCGGTGGTGATTCCTGCACTGGTCAGCCGATGGGCCGCCGAGAGACCGGCGATTCCGGCTCCCACGATGACGACGTCCACCTGGTACGCGGGCTCAAGCACGAGGCCCCTCCTGTGGTTGCGCGGCCGGTGGAGACGTCATGCCCCCAACTGGCGCCACGAATACCCGAGTTCGGGTCGAGGTTAGGGCCGTGATCGGTCAGTAGCAGTCGCGCATCAACAGGGCACGGTCGCATAGAGGTCGCATACGGTCACTTCCGTTCGCCGGTGTCACCCGGCCGCGCGGATCGCCTCGTCGATGCCCGGGAAGGCGAACCGGAACCCCGACTCCAGCAGCCGCCTCGGCACCACCCGCTGGCTGCCCAGTACGTCCCCGGCCATCTCCCCGAGCGCCGCCCGCAGCACCGGGGCGGGCACCGCGCACACCGCCGGCCGGTGCAGCACCCGGCCCATCGCCGCGGTGATCTCACCGTTGGTCAGCGGCTGCGGAGCCGTCAGGTTGACGGGGCCGACGAGGCCGTCGTGGTCGATGAGATGCCGCAGCGCGGCCACCTCGTCGTGCAGCGCGATGTACGACCAGTACTGCCGCCCGTCGCCCAGCCTGCCCCCGAGCCCCGCCCGGAACAGCGGGAACAGTCGCGCCCAGGCCCCGCCGCCCCGCGCCACCACCAGGCCGGTGCGGGCGAACACCGTCCGCACCCCCGCCTCCTCGGCGGGTGCCGCCGCCTCCTCCCACTCCACGCACAGCCCGGCCAGGAAGCCGTCGCCCGGCGGCGCCTCCTCGTCCACCACCCGGTCGCCCGTGTCGCCGTAGAAGCCGATCGCGCTGCCGTTCACGAACACCCGCGGCGGACGCGGCAGCGCGGCCACCGCCTCGGCCAGCGCGGCCGTGCCCAGCACCCTGCTGTCCCGCATGACCCGCTTGTACCCGGGGGTCCAGCGCCGGTCGCCCACCCCGGCCCCCGCCAGGTTCACCACCGCGTCGCACCCGGTCAGCCCGGCCGCGTCGACGTCACCCCGCTCCGGGTCCCAGCGGACCTCGTCCGCGCCCCGGGGCGCCCGGCGCACCAGCCGTACCACCTCGTGCCCGTCCGCGGTCAGGGACCGCACCAGGGCGCTGCCGATCAGGCCGGACGCGCCGGCCACCGCGATGCGTGAACGTTCCATGGCACCAGCATGACCGTACGGCCGGTCGTCAACCCGTTGGGGCGGTGCGAACCGCGCGCCGTAGGGTGACCGTCATGCCGGAGCCCTCCATACGCCTCGCCCACGCCGACGACGAGGACGAACTCGCCGCCCTCGACCGGGACACGTGGTCCACCCTGCACGCCGTGGCCCCCGAGCCGCAGCCGCCCTACCAGCCCTTCTTCGACGCGCGGCACCGGCCGGAGGACTTCCTCGTCGCCGAGTCCGGCGGACGTCTCCTCGGCTACATCCGCCTCACCCGCCCCACCCCGCTCCCCTCCAACGCGCACGTCCTGTCGGTCCAGGGGTTCGCCGTCGCCGACGAGGCCCGCGGGCGGGGCGTCGGGCGCGCGCTGGTCCGGGCCGCCGTCGCCGAGGCGCGCCGGCGCGGGGCGCGCCGCCTCACCCTGCGTGTGCTCGGGCACAACACCCCGGCCCGCGCCCTGTACGCGTCCGAGGGGTTCGCCGTCGAAGGCGTGCTGCCGGGGGAGTTCCTCATCGACGGCCGGTACGTCGACGACGTGTGCATGGGCCTCGGCCTGTAGGTCCGGCAACCCCGTGAGCCGGACGGCAACCGGCTAGGAGTCGACCAGCGCGCCGGTGTCCACCCGGGCCGTCGCCGTGGCCGCGCGCCGGGCGTCGCCCCCCACCTCGGCCGCCGTCAGCGCGTACCCCGTCTCGGCGTCCGAGGTGGACCGGGCGAAGACCATCCCGAACACCCGGCCGTCCGTCGTCAGCAGCGGCCCGCCGGAGTTGCCCGGCCGGACCGTGGAGCGGACCGAGTAGATCTCCCGGGTGACCGTGCGGTCGTTGTAGATGTTCCGGCCGGTCGCCCGTACCCGGCCGCCCACCGTCGCCGCCTGCAGGTCCAGCGACCCGTTCTGCGGGTAGCCCGCCACCACGGCCGCGTCCCCGCGCGCGGCGCCCGGGTCGAACCGCAGCACCGGCGCCCGCAGCTCCGGCACGTACAGCACCGCCACATCCCGGTCGGGGTCGAAGAGCACCACCCGCGCCGGGTACGACGGCCCCACCCCGCCCACCCGCACGCCCGGGTCGTCGATGCCGGCCACCACGTGCGCGTTGGTCATCACCCGCTGCGGCGCGTACACGAACCCGCTGCCCTCCCGGCCCTCCGCGCCCGCGGTGCCCTCGACCTTCACCGAGCTGAGCCTCGCCGCGCGCGCCGCCGCCGGGGTGACGCTGTCCCCGGTCGGCCGGGCCACCCGGGCCGTCGACTCGTTCTCGAACGGGTTGAACACCTGCGGGAAGCCCGCCTCGGCCAGCGCGGAGGTGGCCCGGGAGAACCAGGCGGGCGTGGTCTGCGGCATCGCCTGCTGCACCGCGCCGAGCAGTGTGGAGTTCCGTATCGCCGCCGTCAGGGGCTGCGCCGGGGCCGCGCCCAGCACGCTCGCCGCCACCCAGGCCACGACCAGCACCGCGACCGAGTTCGCCGCCGCGCCCCCCACCCCGTCCGCCACCCGGAGCGGGCCCCGGTCCAGCTCCCCGCGCAGCCGCAGCGCCAGCCGGCCCGCCAGCGCGTGCCCCACCACCCCCGGCAGCAGCACCGTCACCACCGCGAGCACCGTCGCCGCCGCCGTACCCCGCGCCACCTGGCCCGTCACCCACGGCAGCAGCCACACGCCGACCGCCGCGCCGCCCACGAACCCGGCCAGCGAGACACAGCCGGCCACCAGCCCGCGCCGGTAACCGGACACCGCGTAGACGACGATCAGCAGCAGGAGCAGCAGGTCCAGCAGGTCCACGGAGCCGCCTTTCTCTCGGACCCCTCGGTACGGGCGGGATCGGTCCGCTGATCAGCACACGCCCTGGCGCGGCCCCCGGGCGGCAGAACCGGTCATGTACGTGTGTACCCCGGGAAACGACCCGGACCAGGACGATGGTTCCATCAAGTGGCACAGTGCACATCACGGGCGGGACGCGGTCCCTCCAGCGCCCGCCGACCGCTCAGCCGGCCCCTTGGCGGGCGCTCGGCCCCGCCCCCGCCGACCGTCCCGTCGGCATCCCCGCCCGCACGCTCGGCCGGATCCCCACCGACCGCCCGGGCCGGCCCCCGCCCGACCGCCCGGCCGGCCCCCACCGCCCCCGCGGCCCCGCCGCGGACGGCACACGGTCCGTGCCCAGTCCCGCTCCTCCGGTCGGGCAGGACGGCGCGGGCGGACCCTGAGGCGGGGACGGACGAGCGGTACGGAGAGGCGTGACGGAGTCGCGTCACGGCGCGGTGGGCGGGCCCGGGACCGCGGTGGTCCCTGGGCGGTGCTGTGCGCGGTCCTGACCGTGCTCCCCGGCCCGGTCGCGGTCCCCGCGTCCGCCCTCGACCAGGCCGACGCGGCTCCGACGCGCCACCCCGGCCTCACCCCCTGAACCGCTCCCACAGGCGGGGGTAGCGCTGCGCGAGGGCCCGGTCGTCCTCCAGGTCCAGGGGCGTGCCCGCCGGCTCGGCGGGTGCCGGGGCGATGCCCAGATCGGGGGCGACGGTGCCGGTCAGCTGCTCGTACGCCTCGTCCGCCGCGTATCCCAGCTCCTCGCCGTCGCCGTCGATCTCCTCGTCGAACTCGTCCAGCAGCTCGGCCAGCGCGTCCGGCTCGTGCAGGGCCCCCTCGAACACCTCCCGGCCCTGGCCGATCAGCCAGCACCGGAAGAAGTCGAACGCGTCGTCGCTGCACCCGTCCAGCAGCAGCCAGGCCGCTCCCCACAGGTCCCAGCGGTAGGCGCGGTTGTAGCGGGCCTCGAAGTGACGGGCGAAGTCCAGTACCAGCTCGGGGTCCAGCCGGAGCAGCCGGTCCAGGAGCGCGTCGGCCTGCTCCTCCGGGTCACCCTCGGCGGCCTCCCGGGTGGAGTCGATCAGCTCCCAGAACTCCGTCTCGTCCATCACGGAACCAGCATCGGGCCTCGGCCGGTGGGCCGCACGCGGAGTCCCGGGATCCTCACCGGTCCTCCGTACGGCGGTACAGCGCGGCGATCCGGGCCGCGTCCGCCGCGAACCGCTCCCGCAGACTCTCCGGAGCCAGCACCTCCGCCTCCGCGCCCAGCGCCGTCAGCTGGCCGTGCGCGACCTCCTCCGACTCCACGGGCAGCGTCACCGTCACCCAGCCCCCGGCATCCGGCTCGCCCGGGCTCGCCAGCGCCTCCCGCGCACCGACGGGATCCACGGCGTGCGGCAGCCGGCGCACGCCCTCCGGGGACAGCCGTACGACCACCTCCGCCCGCAGGATCGACCGGGCGAACCGCTCGGCCTGCTCCGCCCAGAAACCGGGCAGGTCGAAGTCTGGCTCGCGGTCGAAGCGTTCGCCGAGAGCGTCGACACCGTCGAACCGGTCGATCCGGTACGTCCGGAAGGAGCCGCTGTCCGCCGCCCGCGCGCACAGGTACCAGACCCCCGCCTTCAGCACGAGCCCGTACGGCTCCAGCAGCCGCTCCACAACCGTCTCCCCGCGCCGGTAGACCGCGCCGACCCGCAGGTCGTCCCACACCGCCTCGGCGAGCACCGGCAGCAGTGCGGGCGTCTCCGGCTCCCGGAACCAGGCGGGCGCGTCCAGGTGGAACCGCTGCGCGGCCGTGTCCGGCGCGTCCCGCAGCGAGGGCTGCAGCGCGGCGGAGACCTTCAGCCGCGCCGCCGAGGCCGCGTCCTCGAGCCCCATCTCCCTCAGCGCCCCCGGCACCCCGCTCAGGAACAGCGCCTCGGCCTCGCTCCGGGCCAGCCCGGTCAGCCGCGTCCGGTACCCCCCGACCAGCCGGTACCCGCCGACCCGCCCCCGCTCCGCGTAGACCGGCACGCCCGCCTCCGACAGCGCCTGCGCGTCCCGTGTCACGGTCCGCTCCGACACCTCCAGCTCCCGTGCCAGCTCGGCCGCCGTCATGGCGGGCCGGGACTGGAGGAGCAGAACCATCTTGATGAGACGAGCGGCGCGCATGCGCCCATCATGCAAGAGGCCCCCGCCGAAGCGGGGGCCTGCTCACGCGTGCGGTGCTCTACAGCCCGTACTTCTCCCGGGCCTCCTTGACCGCCGTCGCCTTGACCTCGCCGCGGCGGGCCAGCTGGGCGAGGGCCGCCACGACGATCGACGGGGCGTCGACGCCGAAGTGGCGGCGGGCGGCCTCACGGGTGTCCGACAGACCGAAGCCGTCGGCGCCCAGCGAGGACCAGTCCTGCTCGACCCACTGCGCGATCTGGTCCGGGACCTGGCGCATGTAGTCGGACACCGCGAGGACCGGGCCCTCGGCGCCCTGGAGCGCCTGGCGGACGTACGGCACCCGCTCCTCGCCGCGCAGCAGGGCCGCGTCGGCCTCCATGGCGTCCCGGCGCAGCTCGGACCAGGAGGTCGCGGACCACACGTCGGCGGCCACGCCCCACTCCTCGGCGAGCAGCCGCTGCGCTTCGAGGGTCCAGTGGATCGCCGTACCCGAGCCCAGCAGCTGGATGCGCGGGGCGTTGGCGGCCACGGTCACGCCCGCGGACTCCGCCGTGTTGAAGCGGTACAGGCCCTTGACGATGCCCTCGTCGATGCCGAGGCCCTGCGGCTTCGTCGGCTGCGGCAGCGGCTCGTTGTAGACCGTCAGGTAGTAGAAGACGTTCTGGTCCTCGCCCGGCTTGGCCTCGCCGTACATCCGGCGCAGACCCTCACGGACGATCACCGCGACCTCGTAGGCGAACGCGGGGTCGTACGTCAGCGCGGCCGGGTTGGTGGCGGCGATGACCGGGGAGTGGCCGTCGGCGTGCTGCAGGCCCTCGCCCGTCAGGGTCGTACGGCCCGCGGTGGCGCCGACGAGGAAGCCGCGGCCGAGCTGGTCGCCGAGCTGCCACATCTGGTCGGCGGTGCGCTGCCAGCCGAACATCGAGTAGAAGATGTAGAACGGGATCATCGCCTCGCCGTGCGTCGCGTACGCGGTGGACGCGGCGATGAAGTCGGCCATCGAACCGGCCTCGGTGATCCCCTCGTTGAGGATCTGGCCGTTCTCGGCCTCCTTGTAGTACATCAGCTGGTCGCGGTCGACCGGCTCGTACGTCTGGCCCTTGGGCGAGTAGATCCCGAGCGACGGGAACAGCGACTCCATACCGAAGGTGCGCGCCTCGTCGGGGACGATCGGCACCCAGCGCCTGCCGGTCTCCTTGTCGCGGACCAGGTCCTTGACGAGACGGACGAAGGCCATGGTGGTGGCGACGTTCTGCGAACCGGAGCCCTTGTCGAAGGAGGTGAAGGCCTTCTCCGCCGGGGCCGGCAGCGGGGCCAGCGCGTGCGTACGGCGGGCCGGGGCGGGGCCGCCCAGGGCCGCGCGGCGCTCCTGGAGGTAGCGGACCTCGGGGGAGTCGGCGCCCGGGTGGCCGTAGGGCACCACGCCGTCGACGAAGTCGCTGTCCTTGATCGGCAGGTCCAGCAGGTCCCGCATCGTCTTGAACTCGTCCACCGAGAGCTTCTTCATCTGGTGGTTGGCGTTCTTCGACGCGAAGCCCTCGCCGAGGGTGTGCCCCTTGACCGTCTGGGCCAGGATCACGGTCGGCGCGCCCTTGTGCTCGACGGCGGCCCGGTACGCGGCGTAGACCTTGCGGGACTCGTGACCACCGCGGGAGAGGTGGAAGCACTCCAGGATCTTGTCGTCGCTCAGCAGCTTCGCCATCTCGGCGAGCGCCGGGTCCTTGCCGAAGAAGTCCTGGCGGATGTAGGCGGCGTCGCGGGTCTGGTACGTCTGGATCTGCGCGTCCGGTACCTCGCGCAGCCGGCGTACCAGCGCGCCGGTGGTGTCGAGCTGGAACAGCTCGTCCCAGGCCGTGCCCCACAGCGTCTTGATCACGTTCCAGCCGGCGCCGCGGAACTGGGCCTCCAGCTCCTGCACGATCTTGAAGTTGGCGCGGACCGGGCCGTCGAGGCGCTGCAGGTTGCAGTTGATGACGAAGGTGAGGTTGTCCAGCTCCTCACGCGCGGCCAGCGCGAGGGCCGCCGTCGACTCCGGCTCGTCCATCTCGCCGTCGCCGAGGAAGGCCCAGACGTGGGACGCGGAGACGTCCTTGATGCCGCGGTTGGTCAGGTAGCGGTTGAAGCGCGCCTGGTAGATCGCGGAGAGCGGGCCGAGGCCCATCGACACCGTCGGGAACTCCCACAGCCAGGGGAGGCGGCGCGGGTGCGGGTACGACGGCAGGCCGTTGCCGCCGGCCTCCTGGCGGAAGTTGTCCAGGTGCGCCTCGTTCAGGCGGCCGTCGAGGAAGGCGCGGGCGTAGATGCCGGGGGAGGCGTGGCCCTGGATGTACAGCTGGTCGCCGGAGCCGTCGCCCTCCTTGCCCTTGAAGAAGTGGTTGAAGCCCGTCTCGTACAGCCAGGCGGCGGAGGCGAAGGTGGCGATGTGGCCGCCGACGCCGTGCTTCGCGCCCCGGGTCACCATCGCGGCCGCGTTCCAGCGGTTCCACGCGGTGATCCGGGCCTCCATCTCCGGGTCGCCGGGCACGCCCGGCTCGGCGGAGGTGGGGATGGTGTTGACGTAGTCCGTCTCGAGGAGCTTCGGCAGCGCGACGCCGCCCCGCTCGGCGCGCTCCAGCGTGCGGCGCATCAGGTACGCGGCGCGGTGCGGCCCGGCCTCCCTGGCGACGGCGTCCAGGGAGGCCTGCCACTCGGCGGTCTCCTCCGGGTCGCGGTCCGGGAGCTGGTCGAGCGCGCTCGGCTGGATGGCGTTGGGGTCGGTCATGTCGCCGCCTTCCTCAGTCGAAGGGGGTTCCCTCATCGGTAAGGGTTCGGGGTTGCCCTTGGTCTTTGGCAGGACAGGGCAGGGACTTCGGTGGAAGTCCGTCGGCGACTGTAACTCCCTGATCGATGATCGATCAAAGGGTTGAGGGCCAAAACCTCTTGATTTGGAGAAAGTAGGCACGCGGTGCCTTCGGTGATGGCACCGGGTGACGCGTTGGAGCCTTGTTTTCGCAGGTGAGGCGGCGTATGAGCGCGGGCGCGCTCGGCTGAACCGGGGGCTCAGGCGCGCGGCGCGCAGCCCAGCACGTGCGCCTTCACCAGCTCCGGGATCCGCGGGTCCCGGCGCTTGAACGCCTGCACCAGCTCCTCGTGCTCCTCCGCGTACGACTGCTGGACCGTGCCCAGCCAGCGGATCGACAGCGCCGTGAAGACCTCGATGCCGAGCCCTTCCCACGTGTGCAGCAGCACCGAGTTGCGCGCGGCGCGGACCAGCTCCCGGTGGAAGCCGACCGTGTGCCGCACCTGGGCGGTGCCGTCCGCCTCCCGGTCGGCCTCGTACAGGGCCAGGACGTGCGGCTCCAGTGCCGAGCAGTCCTCCGCGAGGCGCTCCGCCGCGAGCTCGGCCGCGATGGCCTCCAGACCGGCCCGGACCGGGTAGCTCTCCTCCAGGTCGGCGGCGGTGAGATTGCGGACGCGTACGCCCTTGTTGGGGGCCGACTCGATCAGGCGGAGCGACTCCAGCTCGCGCAGGGCCTCGCGGACCGGGGTCTGGCTGACCTCCAGCTCGGTGGCGATCCGGCGCTCCACGATGCGCTCGCCCGGCTGCCAGCGCCCGCTGACGATCCCCTCCACGATGTGCTCGCGGATCTGCTCGCGCAGCGAGTGGACGACGGGCGCGGTCATGAGGGCTCCTTCGGGAGGGCTGACGCTTAGACAATACGGCCGGTTCGCTCCGCCGGTAGGGCGCGTGGGGGTGCTTTGGCGCAGGTGAGACGAGGCTTACACGCTGCGTATGCCGACAAACACGAACACCCCGCCCGGAGAAAGCTCCGGACGGGGTGCCGCAGGGACGGACGCGGAGGCCCGGCTCGACTTCACCGGGATCCTCGATCCCGTCAGAGGCCCAGCTCGACCTCGAACTCGCCGGCCTCGAGGATCGCCTTGACCGCCGTCAGGTAACGGGCCGCGTCGGCGCCGTCGACCAGGCGGTGGTCGTAGGAGAGGGTCAGGTAGGTCATGTCGCGGACGCCGATGACCGTGCCCTCCTCGGTCTCGATGACGGCCGGACGCTTGACCGTGGCACCGATGCCGAGGATCGCGACCTGGCCCGGCGGCACGATGATCGTGTCGAACAGGGCACCGCGCGAACCGGTGTTGGAGATGGTGAAGGTCGCGCCGGACAGCTCGTCCGGGGTGATCTTGCCGGCCCGGACCTTGCCCGCCAGCTCCGCCGTGGCCTTGGCGATGCCCGCGAGGTTGAGGTCGCCGGCGTTCTTGATGACCGGGGTCATCAGGCCCTTCTCGGAGTCCACCGCGATACCGATGTGCTCGGTGTCGAAGTAGGTGATGGTCCCCTCGGCCTCGTTGATCTTGGCGTTGATGACCGGGTGGGCCTTCAGCGCCTGCGCGGCCGCCTTGACGAAGAATGGCATCGGGGAGAGCTTGACGCCCTCGCGGGCCGCGAAGGAGTCCTTCGCCCTGCCGCGCAGCTTCATCAGACGGGTGACGTCGACCTCGACGACCGACGACAGCTGGGCCTGCTCGTGCAGCGCCTTGACCATGTTGTCGCCGATGACCTTGCGGATGCGCGGCATCTTGACGGTCTGGCCGCGGAGAGGGGAGACCTCCAGCGCCGGGGCCTTCTTCGCGGCGGCCGGAGCGGCGGCAGCGGCCGGAGCCGGGGCGGCGGCGGCCTTCGCGGCCTCGGCGGCGGCGATGACGTCCTGCTTGCGGATGCGGCCGCCGACGCCGGTGCCCTTGACACCGGCCAGGTCGACGCCGTTCTCGGCGGCGAGCTTGCGCACCAGCGGGGTCACGTACGCGCCCTCGTCCGTCGCCTGGGTGGCGGTCGGGGAGGTCGGCGCGGTGGCCGGGGTGACCGGGGCCGGGGCGGGCGCCTGGGCCGGAGCGGCCGGGGCCGCGGCGGCGGGCGCCGGAGCCGGAGCGGGCGCCGGGGCCGGGGCCGGGGCGGCGGGGGCCGGGGCGGGGGCCGGGGCGGGGGCCGGGGCGGCGGCCGGAGCCGGAGCCGGGGCGGCGGCGGCCGGGGCCGGGGCGGGCTCCGGAGCGGCGGCCGGGGCGGCACCCGGGGCGCCGATGACGGCGAGCTTGGCGCCGACCTCGGCGGTCTCGTCCTCGCCGACCGTGATCTCCAGCAGCACACCCGAGGTGGGCGCCGGGATCTCGGTGTCGACCTTGTCCGTGGAGACCTCGAGCAGCGGCTCGTCGGCCTCGACGCTGTCGCCGACCGACTTCAGCCAGCGGGTGACGGTGCCCTCGGTGACGGACTCGCCGAGCGCGGGCAGGACCACGTCCGTGCCCTCGGCGGAGCCGCCGCCGGAAGCCGCCTCGGCGGTCGGGGCGGGGGCGGGGGCGGCCTGCTCGGTGGACGGGGCGGCCTGCGGGGCGGGCTCGGGCTCGGCGGCCGGAGCGGGCTCGGCGGCCGGGGCGGCCTCGGCGGCCGGGGCGGCCTCGGCGGCGGCGGGCGCGCCCGTGCCGTCGTCGATCAGGGCCAGCTCGGCGCCGACCTCGACCGTCTCGTCCTCGGCGACCTTGATGGAGGCCAGCACGCCGGAGGCCGGGGCCGGGATCTCGGTGTCGACCTTGTCGGTCGAGACCTCGAGCAGCGGCTCGTCGGCCTCGACGTGCTCGCCCTCGGCCTTCAGCCAGCGGGTGACAGTGCCCTCGGTGACGCTCTCACCGAGCGCCGGAAGGGTTACGGAAACCGCCATGGTTTCGGTTGCTCCTAACGAATTGCGGAAGTCTGTGTCGTCGCGCCCGTTGACCGAAGGCTCAGTCGTGGGAGTGCAGCGGCTTGCCGGCCAGGGCCAGGTGGGCCTCGCCGAGCGCCTCGTTCTGCGTCGGGTGGGCGTGGATGAGCTGGGCGACCTCGGCCGGCAGCGCCTCCCAGTTGTAGATCAGCTGGGCCTCGCCGACCTGCTCGCCCATGCGGTCGCCGACCATGTGGACGCCGACCACGGCACCGTCCTTGACCTGGACGAGCTTGATCTCGCCCGCGGTCTTGAGGATCTTGCTCCTGCCGTTGCCCGCCAGGTTGTACTTCAGAGCGACGACCTTGTCCGCGCCGTAGATCTCCTTGGCCTTGGCCTCGGTGATGCCGACGGAGGCGACCTCCGGGTGGCAGTACGTCACCCGCGGGACACCGTCGTAGTCGATCGGAACGACCTTCAGACCGGCCAGACGCTCCGCCACCAGGATGCCCTCGGCGAAGCCGACGTGCGCGAGCTGGAGCGTCGGGACGAGGTCGCCGACGGCGGAGATGGTCGGGACGTTGGTGCGCATGTACTCGTCGACGAGGACGTAGCCGCGGTCCATGGCGACCCCGGCCTCCTCGTAGCCCAGGCCCTGCGAGACCGGGCCGCGGCCGATGGCGACGAGCAGGACCTCGGCCTCGAACTCCTTGCCGTCGGCGAGGGTGACCTTGACGCCGTCCTGCGTGTACTCGGCCTTCTGGAAGAAGGTGCCGAGGTTGAACTTGATGCCGCGCTTGCGGAACGCGCGCTCGAGGAGCTTCGAGGAGTTCTCGTCCTCGACGGGGACGAGGTGCTTCAGGCCCTCGACGATCGTGACGTCGGTGCCGAAGGACTTCCACGCGGAGGCGAACTCGACGCCGATGACACCGCCGCCCAGGATGATCGCGGACTTGGGCACGCGGTCCAGGACGAGGGCGTGGTCGGAGGAGATGATCCGGTTGCCGTCGATCTCCAGGCCCGGCAGCGACTTCGGCACGGAGCCGGTCGCCAGCAGGACGTGGCGGCCCTGGACGCGCTGACCGTTCACGTCCACGGAGGTGGGGGAGGACAGCCGGCCCTCACCCTCGATGTACGTCACCTTCCGGGACGCGATGAGGCCCTGCAGACCCTTGTACAGGCCCGAGATCACGTCGTCCTTGTACTTGTGGACGGCCGGCACGTCGATGCCCTCGAAGGTGGCCTTCACACCGAACTGCTCGCTCTCGCGGGCCTGGTCGGCGATCTCGCCCGCGTGCAGCAGGGCCTTGGTGGGGATGCAACCCCGGTGCAGGCAGGTGCCGCCGACCTTGTCCTTTTCGATCAGGGCGACGTCCAGGCCCAGCTGCGCCCCGCGCAGGGCCGCGGCGTAACCACCGCTACCACCGCCGAGGATCACTAGGTCGAAAACGGTGCTGGCGTCGTTCGCCACGTCACGTCCTCCATGCATGTGCGCCGTATGCCGGGCACCCTTGCCCCTTCGGGAGGTGACCGGCCGGTCGGCTGGTGTCCGGCCGCTTGATGCTTCGGCCCTTCGGTGGGGGCCCTGTCCTGCCGGGCTCCATCTTCGCACTTGTCGGACGAGATCGAGACGCCGGGCCGGTGTGTGAGACGTCCCACGTTCGGGCGCCCGGAAGGGGCGCGGGGCCGGGGCCGCCGCGCGGGCGCGACCGGCCCCGCGCGGCGGCAGTCACCGTACTGCGGTCGGAACCGAGCCGGTGGGCGGTCGTCAGCCCAGGTCGCCCTCGGCCGTCAGCTCCGCGAGACGGATCAGCGTCCGCACCGCGGACCCCGTGCCGCCCTTCGGCGTGTATCCGAAGGGGCCGCCCTCGTTGAACGCCGGGCCGGCGATGTCGAGGTGGGCCCAGGTGATGCCCTCGCCCACGAACTCGCGCAGGAACAGGCCGGCGACCAGCCCGCCGCCCCACCGCTCGCCCATGTTCGCGATGTCGGCCACCGGCGAGTCCATGCCCTTGCGCAGGTGCTCCGGCAGCGGCATCGGCCAGGCCGGCTCGCCGACCTCCTCGGCCGCCTCGTGCACCGCGGAGCGGAACGCGTCGTCGTTGGCCATGACGCCGAAGGTCCGGCTGCCCAGCGCGAGCACCATCGCGCCGGTCAGCGTGGCCACGTCCACGATCGCGTCCGGGTTCTCCTGCGAGGCCGCCCACAGCGCGTCGGCGAGCACCAGCCGGCCCTCGGCGTCGGTGTTGAGCACCTCGACCGTCTTGCCGCTGTACATGCGCAGCACGTCACCCGGGCGCACGGCGGAGCCGGACGGCATGTTCTCGGCCAGCGCCAGCCAACCGGTGACGTTGACCTCCAGGCCGAGACGCGCGGCGGCGACGACCGCGGCGAACACGGCGGCGGCACCGCTCATGTCGCACTTCATCGTCTCGTTGTGCCCGGCCGGCTTCAGCGAGATGCCGCCCGAGTCGTAGGTGATGCCCTTGCCGACGAAGGCCAGGTGCTTCTCCGCCTTCGGGTGCCGGTACGACAGCTTCACCAGGCGCGGGGTGGCCGCCGAGCCGCCGCCGACGCCGAGGATGCCGCCGTAGCCGCCCTTGGCCAGCGCCTTCTCGTCGAGCACCTGCACCTTCAGGCCGTGCTCCTTGGCAGCGGCCTGCGCGATCCCGGCGAAGGCCGCGGGGTCGAGGTCGTTCGGCGGCATGTTGATCAGGTCGCGGGCGCGGTTCAGCTCCTGGCAGACCGCGACCGCGCGGGCCAGGGCGCCCTTGTGCGCGGCGTCGCGGGGCTTGCCGCCGAGCAGCGCGGCCTCGGCCAGCGGCGCCCTGCCGTTCTTGGACTTGCCGTTGCCGGCGTCCTGGGCGCTGCCCTTGTAGGTGTCGAAGGAGTAGGCGCCGAGCAGGATGCCCTCGCTGATCGCGCCGACGGCACCGGGGCCGTCGACGGGCAGCGCGAACGCGGCCTTCCTCGACCCGGTGAGTGCCCGGGCGGCCACGCCGGCGGCCTTGCGCAGCGCCTCGGCGTCGTAGCCGTCCGCGCCGTCCTCGGCGTTCTTGCCGCCGGGCTCCTCGCCTAGGCCCACCGCCACCACGAGCGGGGCCTTGAAGCCGGCCGGGGCGGGCAGCTTCGTCAGCTCGCCCTCGGCACCCGAGGCGCCGAGGGTCTCCAGGACGCCGGCCAGCTTGCCGTCGTACGCCTTGTCCACGGCCTCGGCGCCGGGCGCGACGACGGGCCCCTGGGCGCCCTTGGCGACACCGATCACGATCGCGTCGGCCCGCAGGCCGGGCGCCGCGGCGGTGCTGAGAGTCAGAGCAGTCACGGTGGTGAATTCTCGCTTCCGATGTGAAGTTGCTGTGGCCGATGAAGGGGTGGGTCGACCGGGCCCGAGAGCCGACCCTAGGTCCAGGCCTGGGGACTGGTGGCAACCGGGGCCTTCACCCTGTCGGCGAACACCCGGGACGAGACTACGCGCGTGGGTGCGTTCGCTCATTCCTTCGGGTGTTCACCCGCGTGTGGCGTGGGGGCCACATCCACCCCCTGTGCTCGCATGATGTCCGCTGATTCCCCGCGGAACACCGCAGGGGGAAGCCGGGGGAAGCAACCGCAAGGGGGAAGCGGGGGGAGCCCGGGAGAAGCGGTGCGCTACCGGCCGAGGGCCAGCACCACCAGCGACACGGTCGCGGCCGTCTCCGCGACCGCCCCGAACACGTCCCCGGTGACCCCGCCGAACCGGCGGAGGCACACCCGCAGCAGCACCTCGGCCCCGCCGGCCCCCGCGCCCACCGCGACGGCGGCGTGCGCACCCGCCGCCCCGGCGACCGCCACCACCGCGACCCCGGCCCCCAGGGCGGCAGCCGTCGGCACCGCCCCGGCCACCGCCGCCCCCAGCCCCTCCGGCCGGGCGGCCGGCACCCCCGCGCGGGCGGCCAGGGTGAGCGCCAGCCGGGCCGTGACCGCCGAGACCACGGCCGCCACGGCACCCCGGGTCCAGGATCCGCCGTAGAGCTGGGCCAGCACGGCCACCTGGGCCAGCAGGACCAGGACGAGGGTCAGCACGCCGAACGGCCCGATGTCCGACTGCTTCATGATCCGCAGGGCGTCCTCGGCGGGCTTGGCGCTGCCCAGCCCGTCGGCGGTGTCGGCGAGCCCGTCGAGGTGCAGCCCCCGGGTCAGCGCGGCCGGGACGGCGACCGAGGCGACGGCGGCGAGCAACGGGCCCGCGCCGAGGAAGAGCAGCAGCAGGCCGAGCCCCGCCGCGCCGCCGCCGACGACCAGCCCGGCCAGCGGGGCGCACAGCATGCCCCCGCGGGCCGCATCCCGGTCCCAGCGGTGCACCCGTACGGGCAGCACGGTGAGCGTGCCGAAGGCGAAGCGGAGGCCGTCGAGGGGAGCAGACTTGAGCACCGGCGCAGGGTACCGGGCGGCCGGAGAGCCGCCGGCGGGAGCCGGGGCTACAGTGCGCACATGGGGCACTGGTGGGTGCGGAACATCGTCGAGCCGGGCAAACTCCCGCTGCTGCTCGCCCTCGCCGCCTTCGTGCTGACCTTCGTCGTCACCCGCGTCGTCACCCGGCTGATCCGGGCCGGCAAGGGCCCGTTCGGCAACGTCAGCGCGGGCGGGCTGCACATCCACCACGTCGTCCCCGGGGTCGTCCTCACCGTCGTCGGCGGCTTCGGCGCGGTCGCCAGCGACCGGCACGGCGCGGGGGCGGCCGTCTCCGCCGTCCTGTTCGGCACGGGCGCGGGCCTGGTCCTGGACGAGTTCGCGCTGATCCTGCACCTGGACGACGTCTACTGGACCGAGGAGGGCCGCAAGAGCGTCGAAGTGGTCGTGCTCACCGCCGCCCTCGTCGGTCTGCTGCTCGCCGGTTTCTCCCCGTTCGGCGTCAACGACCTCTCCCAGGAGGAGCTGCACGACCGCGGCGGCGCCATCGCCACCGTCGCCGGGAACTTCCTCCTGTCGCTCGTCGCCCTGGGCAAGGGCAAGGCCCGCATCGCGCTCTTCGGGGTGATCGTGCCGCTGGTGGCACTCGTCGGCGCGGTCCGGCTCGCCCGCCCCGGCTCCCCGTGGGCCCGCCGCTTCTACGGCCGCCGCCCCCGCGCCCGTGCCCGGGCCGCCCTGCGTGTCTACCGGCACGACCGCCGCTGGGCCCGGCCGCGCCGTGCCCTTCAGGACTGGATCGGCGGCAGACCCGACCCCCGTCCGGAACGCCTGCCCGGCCACCGCTGACCGCTCCCGCCCGGCCCCCACGGACGGCGGGCGCGGCCCGGCCGGCTCCGGACGCGCTGCCGCAGCGCCGCCAGCAGGCACAGCAGCCCCACCGCCATCAGTGCGGCCAGGTGCTCCTTGCCGGCCAGGTTCTCCTTCAGCAGCACCTCCACGACCATGGCCAGCGTCACCGCGCCCGCCGTCGCATAGGCGCCGTACCGCCAGCTCACGAACACCGCCAGCCCCACCACGGCCGCCGACGGGCCGGTGTCCACCACCTGCCCGTCGGTCCACGGCAGCCCGAACGGTGCGTGCGCGCCGAGGGTGGTGCCCAGGCGCGCGTACAGGGTGCCGGCGAGCGTGGCGACGTACGCGATGGTCAGCGTCCGCCACCGGCCCAGGCACAGCTCGGCGATCCCGAACACCAGCAGGATCTGGGCCAGCGCCCCCCACACCGGCAGGTCCAGCGCGGGCACGAACAACGACAGGGGAGTGCGCAGCAGGGCCTGCCACAGCGGGTCGTCGGCCCGTACGGCACCCGCGTCCTGCACGAGCTGGTACCCCCACGGCTGGTTCTGCACGAACTGGAGTAACGCGGTCAGGCCCACCGCCGCCAGGCTCATGGGTACGGCCGCCGGCCCCCGCCCGCGCAGCGGCTCGCGCACGGCGGCGCACAGCGGCCCCCACTCGGCCCTCGCCCAGCGGGCGAGCGCCCTCATCGCGCTCCCCTCATCGAACGTGCCCCCGTCGAGCGTTCCTGCCATCGAGCGTCCCCCGTCGAACGTGTCTCATCGGTGCGTGTCCAGGTGCCTGCGGTGCAGCCACTTCGGCAGTCCCGGCGCCTCCAGGAACCCCTCCGCCCGGGCCGAGGCGAGGCCGATGCGCGGCAGGTCCGCGCTCTTCTCGAAGAGCAGGAACCGCGGTTCCCAGATGGGCCGGTACTTGGCGTTGGCGCGGTACAGCGACTCGATCTGCCACCAGCGCGAGAAGAAGCTGAGCAGCGAGCGCCACAGCCTCAGCACCGGCCCGGCGCCGAGGCGCGCGCCACGTTCGAAGACCGACCGGAACATCGCGAAGTTCAGTGAGACCTGCGTGATCCCGGTCTCGTCGGCCCGCCGCAGCAGCTCGATGACCATGAACTCCATCAGCCCGTTGGCGGAACCGTCGAGGTCCCGGTCGCGCCGCATCAGGTCCAGGGACAGCCCGGTGGGCCCCCACGGCACGAAGGAGAGCAGCGCGCGCAGCCGCCCCTCGGCGTCCGTGCACTCCAGCATCACGCACCGGCCGTCCCCGGGGTCCCCGAGCCGGCCCAGTGCCATGCTGAAGCCGCGCTCGGTGGCGCCGTCCCGCCAGTCGTCGGCGCGCTCGACCAGGAAGGCCATCTCGTCCGCCGGGATGTCCGCGTGCCGCCGGATGCGCACCCGGTACCCGGCCCGCCGCACCCGGTTGTAGGCCTGCCGGACGGTACGCATGGCCCGGCCCTCCAGAGTGAACTCGGCGACCTCCACGATCGCCTCGTCCCCGAGTTCCAGCGCGTCCAGACCGTGCCGGGCGTACACCGTCCCGGCCTCCTCGCCCGCCCCCATCACCGCCGGGATCCAGCCGTGCGCCCGCGCCTGTTCGAGCCACGGCTCGATCGCCCCCGGCCACGCCTCCGGGTCCCCGATCGGGTCCCCGGACGCCAGGCTCACCCCGCCCACCACCCGGTAGGCGACGGCCGCCTTCCCGGTCGGCGACCACACGACGCTCTTCTCCCGGCGCAGCGCGAAGTAGCCGAGCGAGTCCCGGTCGCCGTGCCGCTCCAGCAGCTCGCGCAGCCGCTTCTCGTCGTCCTCGGTGAGCGGGTCCACGGCCCGCCGGGAACGGAAGGCGGCGTAGAGGACGGCGAGGACGAGGGCCGTACTGAGCACGTTGATCACCACGTTGGCCCAGTTCGGCGGGTCGATCCCCGGGAAGCGGGACTCCTCGGCCGCCACCGACACCAGCCGCAGGGTGCCGTAGTGCCAGCGCTCCGGGAAGGTCGAACGGGCCGCGTCCGGTGCCTGGTTGGTGACCGTCACCAGCAGTCCGGCCAGCAGGCTCGCCGCCAGCCCGCCGCCGACGGCCACGAGGGCCGCGAGCCGGGGGTTGGACCGGTCGCCCTTGGCGTAGAACTCGCGCCGTCCGGCGAGCAGCGCGCCCACGAAGGCGGCGGTCAGCGCGAGGGAGACCCAGTTCTGCGGGTACCGCCGGATCTCCGGGAACGCCATGGCGAAGGCGAACAGCACCAGGAAGAGCCCGCTCACCACCAGGTTGAGGATCCACGCGGCACGCTTCCGGCGCCGCATGGTGATGGCCAGGAAGGCGGTGAACACCCCCGAGGCGAAGCCGGCCGTCAGCAGGTAGGGGGTGAAGAAGTCGTCCTGGTTGTGCCGGCGCACGTCCTGGCCGAGCGAGACCCACACCGCGCTGAGGAAGTTGATGAAGGCGACGGTCCGCAGGTACCAGACGGCGCCCGCGGCGGCCCTCCGGGACACCCCGGTGGACCGCCGCACCCACTCACCCGTCCGCGCCGCCTCGTCTCGCTGCTCCCCGGCAATTCGGGCATCTCCCATGGAGCAGGATCATATGGGCGCGGGTCAGGTGAACCGCGCTATTCCGGCTCGGGATCCCTTGTCCGCGTGACGAAGCCCGATCTTCTTACCGGCGGCGAGGACTGCGATGGCGAGGGCGGCGGCGTCCGGGCAGACCGGCGCTGGGCCGGGCCCGTCGTCCAGCGGGGACGGCGCCGGGCCGGGGACGGCGCTCAGCGGGGACGGCGCCGGGCCGGGGACGGTGCTCAGCGGGGACGGCGCTGGGCCGGGGACGGCGCTCAGCTCGGCCGGCGTTTCAGTCGGTCCGGCGCTTCGCCGGTCCGGCGCTCCGTCGTGCGACGGTGCCCGGCAGTGAAGAGACTCAGCGGGGTCGGCACGCAGCCGGGCCGGCGCTCGGCGATGACGGCGCTCAGTCCGGTCGGCGTTCCGCCGCGCGAAGGCGCCCGGCAGCGACGACACTCAGCCGGGTCGGCACGCAGGCGAGTCGACGCTCGGCGATGACGGCGTTCGGTCGTGACGGCGTTCAGTCCGGTCGGCCTTCCGCCGCGCGAGGGCGCCCGGCAGCGACGACACTCAGCCGGGTCGGCACGCAGGCGAGTCGACGCTCGGCGATGGCGGCGTTCGGTCGTGACGGCGTTCAGTCCGGCCGGCGGTTCAGCCGGGCCGGCGTTCCGCCGCGCGAAGGCGCCCGGCCGCAACGCGACTCAGCCGGGCCGGGCGCGCAGCGAAGGCGGCCTTCAGCCGCGACGGCGCTCCGCCGACCCGGCTGAATCCGACTCCGCCGAACCCGGCTCCGCTGAATCCCGCTCGGTGGGAGCCGGCGTGCCGAAGCGGTCGCAACCGCCTACTGCGCCGCCTCGGCCTCCCCTTCCGGCTCGGTCTGCCCCTCCGGCTTCGTCTCGCCCCCGGGTTCCGGCTCGTCCCCCGGCTCCGTCTCGCCCCCCGGCTTCTCGGGGAGCTCCGCGGCCAGGGCTGCCGCGGCCGTGACCAGCGGTAGTGCCAGCAGCGCGCCCACGCCCTCGCCGACCTTCACGCCCTGCTCCAGCAGCGGCTCCAGGGCCATCCGGTCCAGGGCCTTGGCCTGCCCCGGTTCCCCGCTGTCGTGCCCGGCCAGCCACCAGTCCGGCGCCCGGAAGGCGACCCGCTGGGCGACCAGCGCGCACGCGGCGGCCACCACCCCGTCGAGGATCACCGGCAGCTTCCGCACCGCGCACTGCAACAGGAACCCGGTCATCGCCGCGAGGTCCGCCCCGCCCACCGCCGCCAGCAGCCGCAGCTGGTCCCCGAGCACCGGCCGGGCCCGCCGCAGCGCGTCCCGGATCGCCGCGCACTTGCGCATCCAGGCCAGGTCGTCGATCGCGACCCCGCCCCGCCCGGTCACCACGGAGGCGTCGGTCCCGCACAGCGCGGCGATCAGCACCGCCGCCGGGGTGGTCCCGCCCACGCTCAGGTCGCCCAGCACCACGAGATCGGTGCCCGAGTCGGCCTCCTCGTCGGCGACCGCGACCCCCGCGAGCAGCGCGGCCTCCGCCTCCTCCAGGGTGAGCGCGTCCTCGACGTCGATCCGGCCGCTGCCCCGCCGTACCCGGTGCCGCGTCACGTCCTTCGGCAGGGCGTCCGGCTCGCAGTCCAGGCCCATGTCCACGACCCGTACCGGCACCTCCAGCCGGCGCGCGAGCACGGACACCGGGCTCGCCCCCTCCAGCACCGCCCGCACCAGCTGCTCCGCCCCGCCCGCGGACCGGGCCGAGACGCCCAGTTCGGCGATGCCGTGGTCGCCGGCGAAGAGCACCACCCGCGGCCGCTCGACCGGCCGCACCGGCACGGTGCCCCGCGCCGCGGCCAGCCACTCGCCCAGCTCGTCCAGGCGGCCCAGCGCTCCCGGCGGCACGATCCGGCGCTCCCGCCGGGTCTCGGCGTCACGGCGCACGCCCCCGTCCGGGCGCTCGATCTGATCGGTGAAGTCGTCCAGATTAAGGCTGCTCATTCGCCGAACAGTACCGCCAGCGAACGACGCCTTCCGCGCCACGTCGCCACCACACCCCCACGACGTCATTGCACCTCGGAACCTGATCCCATACGTTCCGGTTTGCCGCGGAATGTCGCACAGGGAGCCGCCCATGCCGACCTCGCCCCTCACCCCGCAGTTCACCACCGCCCACGACCCCTTCCAGGAGCCGCGCCGCGAGGACTGCCCCTGGTGCGGCTCACACCACCTGCGCACCCGGGTGCGCGCGCCCGACCCGCTGCGGCACCGCCCGGGCACCTTCGCCCTCGACGTCTGCCGGGACTGCGGCCACGGCTTCCAGAACCCCCGGCTCACCGCGGAGGGACTGGCCTTCTTCCACCGGGACGTCTACGAGAGACAGCTGGAGGAGTTCGCCTCCCGCCTCCGCTCCGAGAGGGCGGTCCGGCGCCGGCACCGTGCCACCGCCTGGCGGCTGTCGGGCCTGGGCGAACCGGAGAGCTGGCTGGACGTCGGCACCGGCCACGGCCGCTTCCCGGAGGCGGCGAAGGAGTTCTTCCCGTACACCAGTTTCGACGGGCTGGATCCGACGGCCCGGGTGGAGCAGGCGCTGCTGGAGGGGCGGGTGGAGGAGGCGCACCGCGGCTACCTCGCGACGCCGGGGCTGGCGGCCCGGCTGCGCGCCCGCTACGACGTCGTCACGATGTTCCGCCACCTGGAGCAGGCGCCCGACCCGCGCGCCGAACTCCGCGCCGCGCTGACCGTGCTGCGGCCCGGCGGCCACCTGGTCGTCGAAGTCCCCGACCCGCGCTGCCTGTTCGCCGCGCTGCTCGGCAAACGGTGGCTGCCCCACGGCCAGCCGCGCCACCTGCACCTGGTGCCCCTGGCCAACCTCCGCGCGGAACTGGAGTCCCTGGGCTGCACGATCCTCGTCACCGACCGCCGCACCCCCCACGTCCCCTGCGACCTCGCGGCGGCCGTCGCCCTCTGCGCGGTCCACGTCCACCCCGTGCTCCAGCTGGCGGCCTCACCCGTCCTGGACGTGGCCGCGGCCCTGGACCACACCCTGGCCCCCCTCTTCCGCCGCACCCGCTTCTCGAACGCGTACCGGGTCGTGGCGCGCAAGGAGCGCTAGGGCCTCTCTTCCGGCCCCGGCCGCGCGTCACCCCCGGAGCACCAGCGCCTGTCCTGCCACCACCAGCAGCACCTGCTCGCACTCCGCCCCGAACGCCGCGTTCAGCCGCCCGAGTTCGTCCCGGTACCGCCGGCCGGAGGGGGTCGCGGGGACGATGCCGGAGCCGACCTCGTTGGACACCGCGACCACGGTCCGGCGCGTGGCCCGGACCGCGGACGTCAGCTCCCGCACCCGCTCCCGCAGGGCCTTCTCGCCGCCGCCCGCCCACTCCGCGTCGTCCCACGCCCCGACGGAGTCCATCACGTCCGTCAGCCACAGCGACAGGCAGTCGATCAGCAGCGGCGGCCCGTCCTCGGCCAGCAGCGGCACCAGGTCCGTCGTCTCCGCCGTACGCCACGACCCCGGCCGCCGCTCCCGGTGCGCGGCCACCCGTGACGCCCACTCGCCGTCCCCGCCCCGCGTGCCGCCCGTCGCCGCGTACAGCACGTCCGGGAAGGTCTCCAGCCTCCGCTCCGCCTCCACCGACTTGCCCGAGCGCGCCCCGCCCAGCACCAGCGTCCGGCGCGGCACGTCCGGCACCTCCTCGTACGCCCCCACCACCAGCGTCGTACCGTCCGGCACCGCCCGCGCCCCGGCCGCCGCCAGCCGGCGCCGCAACTCCGCGCCCGGCGGCACGTCGTGGTCGAGGTGGACGGCGATGACGTCCGTCGTGGGGCCGGCCGAGCCGACCGCGCGCAGCCGGGCGAGCCCGTCCGGGCGGCCCACGACGTCCGCGAGGAGCATGTCGTACGACTCCGCCGTCGCCTCCGCCAGGCCGGCCGGCGCCCCGCCCGGGGGCAGGTACAGCAGCCGCTGCCCGTCCGGCCCGGTCACCGCGTACCCGGTGCCGCCCGCGTCCATCGCCACGGCCCGCACCCGATGCCCCGTCAGCAGCGCGAGCTCCCGCCCGTCCGGCACCCGCCCGGGCTGCGGCAGCCCGGCCGGCACCTCCACCGCCGGGCCGTCGTGCGGATGCGACAGCAGTACCTGCCGTACCCCGCCCAGCGAATGCCCGGCGCGCGCCGCCGCGAAGGCCGCGCCCGGTGTCAGGTCGAGCAGCAGCGCGCCGTCGACCAGCACCGCGGTCGCGGCCCGCGCGTCCGGTCCGAGCGCGGTCGCACAGGCGGCACAGGAACAGTCGGGTCGAGGCAGCCCCGCCGGGGCACCGGTACCGAGCAGAGTGATGTCCACGGACCGATTTTCGCCTGTCCCCGCAGGTCTTGCGCTTCCGGCTAGGCTGCCGGGCAGGTGTCGGATCAAAGGAGGCCCACATGACGGCATGGACGTGGCGGTTCGAGAAGGCCGACGGGACGGAGGTCCAGCCGGCGGTGCAGCCCGAGGAGTTCACCACGCAGGGCGACGCCGAGTCCTGGATCGGCGAGCACTGGAAGGCGCTGCTGGAGGGCGGGGCCGACCAGGCGCGGCTGTTCGAGGAGACCGCCGAGATCTACGGGCCGATGAGCCTGCACGCCGACGCCTGACCCGCGTCCGGCGGGCAGCGACCGGGGGTGAGGAGGGGCCGCCCTCCTCACTGCTCGCCCAGCGTCACCTCGACCGTGTGCTCGGTGCCGTTGCGCTGGTACGTCACCCGGGTCCGCCCACCCGGCCTGTCCACCGCGAGTGCCTCGGCGAGCGAGGTGATGTCGACGACGGCCTGGTCACCCACCTTGGTGACGATGTCCCCGGGGCGCAGGCCCGCCTTGTCGGCCGCGCCGCCGGGACGCACGCTGACCACCGCCACCCCGATCGGCTGGTACTGGTCGTTCAGGAAGGTCCGCCCGGTGATGTCGAGGGCCGCCCGCCCGGAGTCGACGACCTTGCCCTCCTTGATGATCTGGTCGGCGATTGTCCTCACCATCGACGCCGGGATCGCGAACCCGATGCCGGGCGCCGTACTGCCCCCGAGGCTGGGGTCGGCCGCCGCGAGCGTCGGGATGCCGATCACCTGTCCGTCCAGGTTGACCAGGGCGCCCCCGCTGTTGCCGGGGTTGATCGCGGCCGACGTCTGCACCATGTTCGCGATGGTCGCGCCCGTACCGCCGCCCGTGTCCCCCTCGCTGACGGTCCGTCCGGTCGCCGAGACGATGCCCTGGGTCACGCTCGACGACAGCCCCAGCGGCGAACCCATGGCCAGCACGATCTGCCCGACCTGCACCTTCTCCGAGTCCCCGATCACCGCCGGCTTCAGCCCGTCCCGCACCCGGTCCAGCCGGATGACGGCGAGGTCCTGCTCGGGGTAGGAGAAGACCAGGCTCGCGGTCAGCGGCTCCTCGTTGTTGGCCGTGGTGACCCGGAAGGTCTTCTCCGAGCCGACCACGTGCGCGTTGGTGACGATGTGTCCCTTGTCGTCGTACACCACCCCGGAGCCCAGGTCCCGGCTCGCCTGGATCTGCACGACCGACGGCAGGACCTCCTTGATGACCCGCTGGTACTGGTCCTGCAGGTCGGTCCCGGCCCTCGGCGCGGCCGCCCGGACGTCCGCCGTGGCGTCCTGCGCGGTGGGGGCGAGGGGAGTGGTGCAGCCGGCGGCGAGGAGCGCGCAGGCCACCGGCACGGTCCTGCGGACGGCCGCCCGGAGGGCTCGCGCACGGGTACGGAAAGCGTCCATGCCCCGAGTCTCACCGCAGGGTGATCACCCGGCCCCCGCTGTTGCCCCGAACGGGCTCAGCCGCGTACCCCGCACAGATGCAGCAGCGCCGCCACCCCGCGGTACGGGTCCGTGCGCCCGGCCCGCTCCTCCACCGCGAGCAGCGTGTCGAGGTCCTGGGGGACCGCCGCGTCGTCCGCCGCCGTGTCCGTGAAGACGCGGACGCCGTACCAGGCGTGCAGCGGGGCGGCGATGCCGTCGAGCGTGGCGGTGAGGGAGGCCAGGCGGTCGGCGCGGACGGACACGCCCAGGCGGTTGCGGTAGGCGGTGGTGTCGAAGGCGGCCAGGGCGCCCGCCCAGTCACCGCCGAGGCCGGGACGCATGGCCAGCGCGTCGCCGTTGCGCACCAGCAGGGAGAGCAGACCGCCGGGGGCCAGCATCCGGGCCAGGCCCGCCACCAGCGGGTCGGGCTCCTCGACGTACATCAGGACGGCGTGGCACAGCACCACGTCGAAGCTGCCCGGCAGGAAGTGCACCCCCGTGTCCCGCCCGTCGCCCTCCACCAGCCGGACCCGCTCCCGGATGCCCTCCGGCTCCCGGGCCACGGTCTCCCGGGCGGCGGCGATCATCGTCGGATCGCGCTCCACCCCCGTCACCTGGTGGCCGAGCCGGGCCAGCCGCAGCGCCTGCGCGCCATGGCCCATCCCCACGTCGAGCACCCGCAGCCGCCGCCCGACGGGGAACCGCCCGGCTATCTGCTCGTCGAGCTGCCGCGCGACCAGCTCCTGGCTGACGACGTCGCGCAGCCCGTCCAGCCGGTTCGGCCGGGCGCCGGCCGCGTCCCCGGCGAAGGCGTCAGCGCTCAGGGCCGCTCTCCGCGCTTCACCTGCGGCTTCGGCAGCCGGAGCCGGCGCATCTGCAGGGACCGCATCAGCGCGTAGGCGACCGCGCCGCGCGTGTTCTCGTCCGGGAAGCGCTCCTTGAGCCGCTTCTTCAGCCGGAAACCGCTGACCGCCGCGTCCAGCACGATCAGCACGATCACGATCAGCCACAGCAGCAGCGCCAGGCTCTGGATCGAGGGCACCCGCACCACACTCAGCACCAGGATGACCACGGCGAGCGGCAGGAAGAACTCCGCCACGTTGAACCGCGAGTCCACCCAGTTCCGGGCGAACTTGCGGACCGGGCCCTTGTCCCGGGCGGGCAGGTAGCGCTCGTCACCGGACGCCAGCGCCTGGCGCTGCCGTTCCAGGGCCTGGCGCCGATCCTCGCGCTGACGCTTCGCGGCCTCCTTGCGGTTGGTGGGCGTGTGGGCCACGCTGCGCCGCTGGGACTGGGCCTCACTGCGCTTGGGCGTGGGCCTTCCCTTCGGGGCCTGCGGGTCACGGGGCTGCTTGGAGAGGGTCACCTGAGCCTTGTCGGCGGGGGCCTTCTCGTCCTTGGCACGGCTACGGAACACAAAACCCAAGGGTAAGGGCTGCACCGGCATGGACCCCAGCCCGGTGGGGAACGATCCGGCAACGCCGGACGTCTGTACAGGGTGGATCACCTACTCCTCACGCCGGAGCGGAGCGGCCCGCAGTCGTCCTCGGGGATGAGCGCATCACCCCGCGAACGGTGCGGTAATGGAAGCAGGGCCCGTACTGTGGGTCCTGTCGCAGGATCTGTGAGCTGGAGTCCGTCAGAAGGGGGCGCGCGAAGCCCATGAGCGGTGTCATGAAGCGTATGGGGATGATCTTCCGCGCGAAGGCGAACAAGGCCCTTGACCGGGCCGAGGACCCGCGCGAAACCCTCGATTACTCCTACCAGAAGCAGCTGGAGCTGTTGCAGAAGGTGCGGCGCGGCGTGGCCGACGTGGCCACCAGCCGCAAGCGCCTGGAACTCCAGCTGAACCAGCTCCAGCAGCAGTCCGTCAAGCTGGAGGACCAGGGCCGCAAGGCGCTCGCCCTCGGCCGTGAGGACCTGGCCCGCGAGGCGCTGTCCCGCAAGGCCGCCCTCCAGCAGCAGGTGACGGACCTGGAGACCCAGCACGCGACCCTCCAGGGCGAGGAGGAGAAGCTCACCCTGGCGGCCCAGCGCCTCCAGGCCAAGGTGGACGCCTTCCGTACGAAGAAGGAGACCATCAAGGCCACCTACACCGCCGCCCAGGCCCAGACCCGCATCGGCGAGGCCTTCTCCGGCATCTCCGAGGAGATGGGCGACGTCGGCCTCGCCATCCAGCGCGCCGAGGACAAGACCGCCCAGATGCAGGCCCGGGCCGGCGCCATCGACGAGCTGCTCGCCTCCGGCGCCCTCGACGACCAGTCCGGTATGCACAAGGACGACATCCAGGCCGAGCTGGACCGGCTCTCCGGTGGTACGGATGTAGAGCTGGAACTGCAGCGCATGAAGGCCGAGCTGGCCGGGGGCTCCCCGCAGCAGGCCATCGAGGGCGGCACCGGTCAGGGGCAGTCCCAGCAGTCCCAGCAGCAGCCGCAGGACACCCCGCGCTTCGACAAGCAGTAGCCCGGCGCCGGGGCCCGAGCCGAGGAGGCCGACGTGATCGTACGGATCATGGGGGAGGGCCAGGTGAGGCTGGACGACAGCCACCTCGCCGAGCTCAACCAGCTGGACGACGAACTGCTGGCCGAGATGGAGAGCGGTGACGGCGAGGGCTTCCGCCGTACGCTCACCGCCCTCCTGGACGCCGTCCACCGCCTCGGCACGCCGCTGCCCGACGACTCCCTGGAGCCCTCCGAACTGATCCTGCCCTCGCCGGACGCGACGCTGGAGGAGGTCCGGGCACTCCTCGGCGACGAGGGACTGATCCCGGGCTGAGGGGCGCGCGGCGATACCGCCCGCGCCCCTTCGGGGCCCGTTCCGGGGCAGGAACCGTACTGTTCCTCAGGTGAGCACTCTCGACAGCGCCCGGTGCAGGCTCAAGGCCCACCCGCTGGCGGCGGACGCGGTTCTCGCCATGGGGGTCCTGACCTGCATGGTCGCCGGTTCCTTCGCCGTGCCCCGGCGGGACCACGGCGTCACCTGGGACCTGCACGCCCCGGGCGTCCTCAGCCTCCTCCTCATGCTGGCCGGCGCCGCGGCGCTCGCGTTCCGCCGCCGCGCGCCGAGGACGGTCCTGGCCGTCACCGGCACGGTCTCCGTCGTGGAGTGCGTCACCGGTGATCCGCGCGCCCCGGTCGCGATGTCCGCCGTCGTCGCCCTCTACACCGTCGCCGCGACCACCGACCGCCCCACCACCTGGCGACTCGGCCTGCTCACCATGACCGTGCTGACGGCCGCCGCGATGCTCGCCGGCCCGCTGCCCTGGTACGCCCAGGAGAACCTGGGCGTCCTCGCCTGGACCGGTATCGGCGCCACCGCCGGCGACGCGGTCCGCAGCCGGCGGGCCGTCGTCCAGGCCATCCGGGACCGCGCGGAACGCGCCGAACGCACCCGCGAGGAGGAGGCCCGCCGCCGGGTCGCCGAGGAGCGGCTGCGGATCGCCCGCGACCTGCACGACGTCGTCGCCCATCACATCGCCCTGGTCAACGTGCAGGCCGGCGTCGCCGCCCACGTCATGGACAAGCGGCCCGACCAGGCCAAGGAGGCCCTCGGGCACGTCCGCGAGGCCAGCCGCAGCGCGCTGAACGAACTCCGCGCCACCGTCGGCCTGCTCCGCCAGTCCGGCGACCCGGAGGCCCCCACCGAGCCCGCCCCTGGCCTGAGCCGGCTGGAGGAGCTGGCCGACACCTTCCGCAGCGCGGGCCTGCCGGTGGCCGTGGCCCGCGCCGACCAGGGCACCGAACTCCCCGCCGCCGTCGACCTGGCCGCCTACCGGATCGTCCAGGAGGCCCTGACCAACGTGCAGAAGCACGCCGGCCCCGACGCCGAGGCCGAGGTCAGCGTCGTACGGGTCGGACCGCACGTGGAGGTCACCGTCCTGGACGACGGCTCGGGGACGCCCGGCGCGCCCGCGGCCGGCGGCGGGCACGGGCTGCTCGGCATGCGCGAGCGGGTCACCGCCCTCGGCGGCACCCTGACCACCGGACCCCGCTACGGCGGCGGCTTCCGCGTGCATGCGATCCTGCCGGTCAAGACGACGACGGCCCAGGGGGAGCCCGTATGACCATCCGTGTCCTGCTCGCGGACGACCAGGCACTGCTGCGCAGCGCGTTCCGGGTGCTGGTCGACTCCGAGCCCGACATGGAGGTGGTGGGGGAGGCCTCCGACGGCGCGGAGGCGGTCCGGCTGGCCGAGGAGCACGTCCCGGACGTCGTCCTCATGGACATCCGGATGCCCGGCACCGACGGCCTGGCCGCGACCCGGCTGATCAGCGCCGACCCCTCCCTCGCCCAGGTCCGCGTGGTCATCCTGACCACGTTCGAGGTCGACGACTACGTCGTCCGGGCGCTGCGCGCCGGCGCTTCCGGCTTCCTCGGCAAGGGCAGCGAGCCGGTGGAGCTGCTGAACGCCATCCGGGTCGCGGCGGGCGGCGAGGCGCTGCTGTCCCCGGCCGCCACCAAGGGGCTGATCGCCCGCTTCCTCGCCCGGGGCGACGACGGCGACGGACCCGACCCGGCCCGCTTCGAGCGGCTCGGCACGCTCACCGTCCGGGAGCGGGAGGTCCTCGTCCAGGTCGCCGGCGGCCACTCCAACGACGAGATCGCCGAGCGCCTGGAGGCCAGCCCGCTGACGGTGAAGACGCACGTCAACCGGGCCATGGCCAAGCTGGGCGCGCGGGACCGGGCGCAGCTCGTCGTCCTCGCGTACGAGTCGGGACTGGTACGCCCGAGGATGGAGTGATCTCCACCCGCGCGTACTGCGCGGGGAGTAGGGGCCGGTGAGGGAACGGGACCTGGGGCCTACGGAACGGCACCCCGGGATGGATCAGGGTGGTGGGGTGGGCGCCGTCCGCGTCCCCTTCGCCGCTTCTGCCGCTCACAGAAGAGAGACCCTGATCCATGTCCTGGCTGTCCAGATTCAGCCTCGCGCAGCGGGCCCTCGTCGGGCTCGTGTCCCTCGTCGCGCTCGCCTTCGGGCTGATCGCGATACCCCAGATCAAGCAGCAGCTGCTGCCCACCATCGAACTGCCCATGGTGTCGGTGATCGCGCCGTACCAGGGCGCCTCGCCCGACGTGGTCGAGAAACAGGTCGTCGAGCCCATCGAGGACAACCTCCAGGGCGTCGACGGCGTCACCGGTGTCACCTCCACCGCGAGCGAGGGCAACGCCGTGATCATGGCGTCCTTCGACTACGGCAACGACACCAAGCGGATCGTCTCCGACGTCCAGCAGGCCGTGAACCGGGCCCGCAACCGGCTCCCGGACGACGTCGACCCGCAGGTGGTCTCCGGTTCCACGGACGACATGCCGACCGTCGTCCTCGCCGTCACCTCCGGCAAGGACCAGCAGGCCCTCGCCGACCAGCTCGACACGACCGTCGTGCCGGCGCTGAAGGACATCGACGGCGTCGGCCGCGTGCAGGTCATGGGCGTCCGTGACCTGCAGGTCACCGTCACCCCGGACGACGCGAAGCTCGCCCGGGCCGGGCTCACCCCCGCCGCGCTGGGCCAGGCCCTCCAGGCGGGCGGTGCCACCGTCCCGGCCGGCTCCTTCGACGAGGACGGCGTGGGCCGCACCGTCCAGGTCGGCGGCGGCTTCACCTCCCTGCGGCAGATCAGGGACCTCAGGGTCGCCGGCGAGGGAGTGAGGCACCCCGTGCGGCTCGGCGACGTGGCGACCGTCGAGGAGCGGCCCGCCCCGGCCGACTCGATCACCCGCACCGACGGCAGGCCCAGCCTCGCCGTCAACGTGACGATGGACCACGACGGCAGCGCGGTCTCCATATCCGACGCGGTCAAGGACAAGCTGCCCGGCCTGCGCGAGGACCTCGGCCCGGGCGCGAAGCTCACGGTGGTCAGCGACCAGGGCCCGGCCGTCTCCAAGTCCGTCAAGGGCCTGACCACGGAGGGCGCGCTCGGCCTGCTCTTCGCGGTCCTGGTGATCCTGGTGTTCCTGGCCTCGGTCCGCTCCACGCTGGTGACGGCGGTGTCCATCCCGCTGTCGGTGGTGCTGGCCCTGCTGGTGCTGTGGACGCGCGGCCTGTCGCTGAACATGCTCACCCTGGGGGCGCTGACCATCGCCGTCGGCCGGGTCGTGGACGACTCGATCGTGGTCCTGGAGAACATCAAGCGGCACCTCGGCTACGGCGAGGAGCGCAGGGAGGCCATCCTCACCGCGGTGCGCGAGGTGGCCGGCGCGGTCACCTCCTCCACCCTCACCACGGTCGCCGTGTTCCTGCCGATCGGCCTGGTCGGCGGCATGGTGGGCGCCCTGTTCGGCTCGTTCAGCATCACCGTGACGGCGGCCCTGCTGGCCTCCCTGCTGGTGTCGCTGACGGTCGTGCCGGTCCTGTCGTACTGGTTCCTGCGGGCCCCGAAGGGCACTCCGGCGGACGCGGCACAGGCCCGCCGCGCGGCCGAGGAGAAGGAGGCGAACAGCCGCCTCCAGCGCGCCTACGTCCCCGTCCTGCGCTTCGCGACCCGCCGCCGCCTCACCAGCGTGGCTCTGGCGATCGCCGTCCTGGTCGTCACCTTCGGCATGTCCGGCCTGCTGAAGACGAACTTCTTCGACCAGGGCGAGCAGGAGGTCCTCACCGTCAAGCAGAAGCTGAAGCCCGGCACCAGCCTGGCCGCGACCGACGCCCAGGCCCGACGGGTCGAGAAACTGCTGGCCTCCACGAAGGGGGTGAAGGACTACCAGGTCACCGTCGGCTCCTCCGGCTTCATGGCGGCCTTCGGCGGCGGTACCGACACCAACCAGGCGTCCTACCAGGTCATGCTGGAGGACTCCGCCTCCTTCGCCGACGTGCAGAAGGACCTGGAGGACGGCCTGAGGAAGCTCAAGGGCACCGGCACGACCACCGTGTCGGCCGGAGACGGCTTCGGCAACCAGGACCTGAGCGTCGTGGTGAAGGCGTCCGACCCGAAGGCGCTGCGCACGGCGGCGGAGCAGGTCCGCTCCACCGTCGCCGGCCTCGACCACGTCACGGACGTCGGCAGCAACCTCGCGCAGAGCGTGCCGCGGATCTCCGTCAGGGCGAACGCCAAGGCCGCGGCCGCCGGGTTCGACGACCAGAAGCTGGGCGCCGCGGTGGCCCAGGCCGTACGCGGCACGACGGCGGCCAAGGCGGTCCTCGACGACACCGAGCGGGACGTCGTCGTGCGGTCGGCGAAACCCGCGACCACCCTGGCCCAGCTGCGGAAGCTGCGCCTCGGCCCGGTGAAGCTGGCCGACATCGCCACGGTGAAGCTGGTGGACGGCCCGGTGTCCCTGACCCGCATCGACGGGCAGCGCGCGGCCACCGTCACGGCCAGGCCGACCGGTGACAACACCGGCGCGATCAGCACCAAGCTCCAGTCGAGGATCAAGGCCCTGAAGCTCCCGGCGGGCGCCACGGCCGAGATCGGCGGTGTCTCCTCCGACCAGGACGACGCCTTCAAGAACCTGGGCCTGGCCATGCTGGCGGCCATCGCGATCGTCTTCATGCTGCTGGTGGCGACCTTCCGCTCGCTCGCCCAGCCGCTGATCCTGCTGGTCTCGATCCCGTTCGCGGCGACGGGCGCGATCGGCCTGCTGGCCGCCACCGGCACCCCGCTGGGCGTGCCCGCGATGATCGGCATGCTGATGCTGATCGGCATCGTGGTGACCAACGCGATCGTGCTGATCGACCTGATCAACCAGTACCGCGCCCAGGGCTACGGCGTGGTGGAAGCCGTGGTCGAGGGCGGCCGGCACCGGCTCCGCCCGATCCTGATGACGGCGCTGGCGACGATCTTCGCCCTGCTCCCGATGGCCCTGGGGGTCACCGGCGAGGGCGGCTTCATCGCCCAGCCCCTCGCGGTGGTCGTCATCGGCGGCCTGATCACCTCGACCCTGCTCACCCTGCTCCTCGTCCCGACGCTCTACGCGATGCTGGAGCTGCGCAAGGAGCGCAGGGCGAGGAAGCGGGCCGCGAAGAGGCGGCCGGAGGAGACGGAACCCTCCAGCGAGCCGGAGCCGGCTCAGGTCTAGCCGCGGAAGAGCTCGGGCCGGGGCGCGGAAGAGGCCCGGCCACGCAGGAAGGGGGCCGCACCGTCGGGTGCGGCCCCCTTCCCGTGCCGGAACGCCGAGAGGCTACGGCAGCGCCAGCATCCGCTCCAGCGCGAGCTTGGCGAACGCCTCCGTCTCCTTGTCGACCTCGATGCGGTTGACCAGGGTGCCCTCGGCCAGGGACTCCAGGGTCCAGACCAGGTGGGGCAGGTCGATGCGGTTCATGGTCGAGCAGAAGCAGACCGTCTTGTCGAGGAAGACGATCTCCTTGCCCTCGGGAGCGAAACGGTTCGCCAGCCGGCGGACCAGGTTCAGCTCCGTGCCGATGGCCCACTTGGAGCCGGCCGGGGCGGCTTCGAGGGCCTTGATGATGTACTCGGTCGAGCCGACGTAGTCCGCCGCGGCCACGACCTCGTGCTTGCACTCGGGGTGGACCAGGACGTTCACACCGGGGATGCGCGCGCGCACGTCGTTGACCGAGTCCAGGCTGAACCGGCCGTGCACCGAGCAGTGACCGCGCCAAAGGATCATCTTCGCGGCGCGCAGCTCGTCCGCGGTCAGCCCGCCGTTCGGCTTGTGCGGGTTGTAGACCACGCAGTCGTCCAGGGACATGCCCATGTCCCGGACGGCGGTGTTGCGGCCCAGGTGCTGGTCCGGCAGGAAGAGCACCTTCTCGCCCTGCTCGAACGCCCAGTCGAGGGCGCGCTTCGCGTTGGAGGAGGTGCAGATGGTGCCGCCGTGCCTGCCGGTGAACGCCTTGATGTCGGCCGAGGAGTTCATGTACGAGACGGGGACCACCTGCTCGGCGATCCCGGCCTCGGTCAGCACGTCCCAGCACTCGGCGACCTGCTCGGCCGTCGCCATGTCGGCCATGGAGCAGCCGGCGGCGAGGTCGGGCAGGACCACCTTCTGGTCGTCGGAGGTCAGGATGTCCGCCGACTCCGCCATGAAGTGCACACCGCAGAAGACGATGTACTCGGCCTCCGGGCGCGCCGCCGCGTCCCGGGCCAGCTTGAAGGAGTCACCCGTGACATCGGCGAACTGGATGACCTCGTCGCGCTGGTAGTGGTGGCCGAGCACGAAGACCTTGTCGCCGAGCTTCTCCTTGGCCGCGCGGGCGCGCTCGACCAGGTCGGGGTCGGACGGCGACGGCAGGTCACCGGGGCACTCGACGCCCCGCTCGCTCTTCGGGTCGGCCTCGCGGCCGAGCAGCAGCAGGGCGAGCGGAGTCGGCTGCACGTCGAGCTCCGGGGTCTGGGCGGTGGTCACGACACGCACCCTTTCTACTTTTCGTCTAACTGACGCTATCTATCATAACCGCTTCACGTCACTTTGACGATGGCCATAGCGTCGATGTGACGTGAATCCCGCCGGGGTCCCTCTCCGCGTGCCTGTCCGCGTTGGCGGGCATGTGCGAGCATGAGGAAGCGAGAAAAAAGCGACAACGCGAATGCCCGGCCCGGAATGAATCCGCGGAATCGCCGGTTGCACTCGTCGGCAAGCAGTCTCCGTACAACCCGGGAGAGATGTAGATGTCCGTATCGGACGAGACCACCACCGTCACCGACGGCATCATCCTGACCGACGCCGCCGCGGCCAAGGTCAAGGCCCTGCTCGACCAGGAAGGCCGCGACGACCTCGCGCTGCGTGTCGCCGTCCAGCCCGGCGGCTGCTCCGGCCTGCGTTACCAGCTCTTCTTCGACGAGCGCTCGCTCGACGGCGACGTCGTGAAGGACTTCGGCGGGGTCAAGGTCGTCACGGACCGGATGAGCGCCCCGTACCTCGGCGGCGCCACCGTCGACTTCGTGGACACCATCGAGAAGCAGGGCTTCACGATCGACAACCCCAACGCGACCGGCTCCTGCGCCTGCGGCGACTCCTTCAGCTGAGCCGACTCCGGACGCGAACGAGGCGGCGGCCCCCTCACGGGGCCGCCGCCTCGGCGTCCGCGCGCCCGCTAGCGCGGCTGTGCCGACGCGTCCGGCCGCAGGGAGCCCGGCTTCGCCTTCGGGACCTCCCCGCCGTCCGTGCCGACCACCGTCCGCCCGTCCAGCGGCGCGTGCAGCGTCACCGTCTTCACGTACTCCTTCGCGATCAGCACGCACACCCGGCCCGGCCAGGGCTTCTCGGTGACCGTCACCGTCACCCGCCCGCCGCTCTCCCGGGCCGAGGTCCGGTAGTCGGCGCACACCCCGCCGTAGAAGCTCAGGTTCAGCGTCCGCCCGTCGGCCGTGTAGGCGTTCACCTTCACGTTCCGGCTCCCGGCGGGCGCGCCGGTGGACGGCGGCGCGGAGGGTGCGGAGGGCGTCGAGGGTGAGGAGGTCGCGGAGGGCGCCGGGTCCGTCCGCGACGGCAGGTACTCCGGGGCGACGGCCGGATACGTCACCGTGAACGCGTCGTCCGCCGTGGATCCCCGCACCCGGAACAGCCAGGACGGCACCAGCGTCTGCCGTCCGCCGACGGAGTGCGCGGCCAGCCCGAACACCGCCTTCTCGACCGTCACCGTGTGCGCGTCCCGGCCCGCCGACGGCTTCTCCGGCGCCCCCGTGGACGCGCCGCACGGCTGCTCCAGCCGGTCCTTCAGCGGCACCGGAGTGGCGCACCCGCCGATCCCCATCCGGTGGCCGTCCTTCGCGGACCCGTTCAGCAGCTCCAGGGTCCGCCCGGCGCCCAGCACCGGGTAGGTGTCGCCCTTCACCGGCGTGGCGAGCAGCCCGTGGCCGCCGACCAGTTCGCCGGTCCGGTCGACGGTCAGGCCGGTCGTCCAGCCGTAGGTGGGCAGCCCGCCCACCACCGGATCCGCGCTCACCTCCCGCCGGGCGCCCATCACCCGGCTCGCGTCGGTCTTCGCGTCGTCCAGGCCCGCCGCCTCCAGCACCGGCGCCGCCGCCTTCTCGGCGTCCGCGACGCTCACCGGGTCGCCGGCCGGAGCGCCCGGGCCCTGTGCGCAGACGGTCACCTTGCGGCAGTCGTCCGTGCCGGGCGGGTACCGCTCGAAGCTCCAGCCGCCCGGCGCGTCCCGGTTCACCCGCAGGACGGGACCGGACCCGTCCTGGCCGCCGGCCCGCCACGTCCGCCCCTCGGACACCGGCGCCACGTCGATCCCGAGCGCCTTCGCCAGCCGCGTCACCTGCTCCCGCCCGACCTCGGCCCGCGGCTCGTACACCGCTGCGGAACCGGGCCCGTCCGGAAGCTCGCCCCGTGCGACGTACCGGGTGCCGTTCGGGTCCGGCTCGCCGGGCGCGATGCCGCCGGTGCCGCTGCTCGTCCAGCCGTCCAGGGCGAGCGGCGGGGGAGTGCGGCCGTCCGCGCCGGGTGCGGCCGGGGTGCCGGCGCGGCCGTCCGAGCCGCCGCTCGCGGCGAGGTAGGCGCCACCGCCGCCGACCAGGAGGACGGCCGCGGTGGCGACGGCGACGATGACGGCGGTGGGGCGTCGGCCGCTCGTCCGCCCCGGGTGTGCCGTCGACTGCGGGTCCGCCCCCTCGGGGCGCTCAGGCCGCTCGGTGTCCACCGCATCACTCCTCGCTGCTCGTGTCCCGCGTCCCCTGCTCGGGGGACGCCGATGGGACGCGGGAGGGGAGCGTACGGTTCCCGGGCGCGCTCCCGGGTCAGTCGCCGTAGTCGGACATCGCGTCCAGCAGCCGGGCGGACCGCACGGGCACGCTCACCCCGTGGATGTGGGACGGCGGCACCGGCCGGGGCGCGGCGTGCTCCGGGACCGTCCAGTGCGGGGCCATCCGGGCGCAGTCCCCGCGCAGCGCGGCGAGATCGCCGTCGGGGTCGGCCGGGGCGTGGGAGGTGAACTCGAGGTTCGTCATGACCGCACCGTAGGCACGGCCCAGGGGGCGAAGAAAGAGCTACTATCGGGTAGTTTTGCCCGCTTCAGTGGCGGCTTCCGACCGGGTAGCGTGAACTGTCAATCCAGCCTCCCGCAGGAGAACCCCGTCGTGCGCATCGCAGTCACCGGCTCCATCGCCACCGACCACCTCATGACCTTCCCCGGCCGCTTCGCCGACCAGTTCGTCGCGGACCAGCTGCACACGGTTTCGCTCTCCTTCCTGGTCGACAACCTCGACGTGCGCCGCGGCGGCGTCGGAGCCAACATCGCCTTCGGCATGGGCCAGCTCGGCACCGCGCCGATCCTGGTCGGCGCCGCCGGCTTCGACTTCGACGAGTACCGGGCCTGGCTCGACCGGCACGGCGTGGACACCGCCTCGGTCCGCATCTCCGAGACCCTGCACACCGCCCGCTTCGTGTGCACCACCGACTCCGACCACAACCAGATCGGCTCCTTCTACACGGGCGCGATGAGCGAGGCCCGGCTGATCGAGCTGAAGACCGTGGCGGACCGCGTGGGCGGCCTCGACCTCGTTCTCATCGGCGCCGACGACCCCGAGGCGATGCTCCGCCACACCGAGGAGTGCCGCTCCCGGAACATCCCGTTCGCCGCCGACTTCTCCCAGCAGATCGCCCGGATGGAGGGCGAGGAGATCCGGATACTGCTGGACGGCTCGACGTACCTGTTCTCCAACGAGTACGAGAAGGGGCTCATCGAGTCCAAGACCGGCTGGACCGACGCCGAGATCCTCTCCAAGGTCGGCCACCGGGTCACCACGCTCGGCTCGCGCGGCGTGCGCATCGAGCGGACCGGCGAGGACCCGATCGAGGTCGGCTGCCCGGAGGAGGAGCGCAAGGCCGACCCCACGGGCGTCGGCGACGCCTTCCGCGCGGGCTTCCTGTCCGGGCTGGCCTGGGGCGTCTCCCTGGAGCGCGCCGCCCAGGTCGGGTGCATGCTCGCCACGCTGGTCATCGAGACGGTCGGCACGCAGGAGTACCAGCTGCGGCGGGGTCACTTCATGGAGCGGTTCGTGAAGGCCTACGGCGAGGACGCGGGGCAGGAAGTGCGGGCCCACCTGGGCTGAGACCCGCCCGGGGTTCCTCAGGCCACCCTGCGCACCAGGTAGGCCGTCCCCTTCTCCGCCGGCTCCTCTCCGACGTACTCCTGCCCCCGCATCTCGCACCACGCCGGGATGTCCAGCCGGGCCGCCTCGTCGTCGGAGAGGACCCGGACGGTCCCGCCCACCGGGACGTCCCCGAACACCTTCGCCAGTTCGATGACCGGGATCGGGCAGCGCTTGCCCAGGGAGTCGACGACCAGTTCCTCCGCCCGGACGGCCGTCGCCGGGGCCGGCGCCCCCAGCTTCTCCCGGACGCCCGCCACCGCCCCCGGCAGCGCCCGGAGGAACCGCTCCACGTCCGCCTCGGCCGTGCCCGGCGGCAGCGACACCCGTACGTTGCCCTCGCTGAGCACGCCCATGGCCTTCAGCACATGGCTGGGCGTCAGCGTGCTGCTCGTGCAGGAGGAGCCGGAGGAGACCGAGAAGCCGGCCCGGTCCAGCTCGTGCAGCAGGGCCTCGCCGTCGACGTAGAGGCAGGAGAAGGTGACGATCCCGGGCAGCCGGCGCTCGGCGTCGCCGACCACCTCCACGTCCGGCACCAGCTCCGGCACCCGCGTCCGGATCCGCGCCGTCAGCTCCCGCAGCCGTACCGCCTCCTGGGCCGCCTCGGCCCGCACCGCGCGCAGCGAGGCCACGGCCGCCACGATCGCCGGGAGGTTCTCGAACCCGGGAGCCCGGCCGGACTCCCGCTCGTCCACCGGCCCTTGGGCGGCGAACCGCACCCCCTTGCGGACGACGAGCAGCCCGACCCCCGACGGCCCGCCCCACTTGTGCGCGCTGGCCGCCAGCAGCGACCAGTCGCCCCCGACCGGCCCCCAGCCCAGCGACTGCGCCGCGTCCACCAGCAGCGGCACCCCGGCCGCCCGGCACGCCTCGGCCACCTCGGCCACCGGCTGCACGGTCCCCACCTCGTGATTGGCCGACTGCAGGCACGCCAGCGCGGTGTCCGCCCGGAGCGCGGCCGCGTACCCCGCCGGGTCGACGGCTCCCGCCCGGCCGACGGCCACCCGGGTGACGTCTCCGCCCTCCGCCTCGAACACCTCCGCCGAATGGAGTACGCAGGAGTGTTCGACGGCGGACACGATCAGGTGGCGTCCCACCCGCCGGCGCCCGGCCAACGCCCCCGCGACGCCGCTGTGCACGGCCCGGGTGCCGGACGACGTGAACACCACCTCGTCGGTCCGGCAGCCGACGGCCTCCGCGACCGCCTCACGCGAGGCGTCCAGCAGCATCCGCGCCTTGCGTCCCTCCCGGTGGAGCCGGGCGGGATCGGCCCACCCGTCATCCAAAGAGGCCAACAGCGCCTGACGGGCGACGGGATGGAGGGGGACGGCTGAGGCAGCGTCGAAGTAGGCCATACGGCAACGCTAGACCGCCGGTCAGGGCAGTGCTCCCAAGGGGCGCGGGGCGGTGGCACCAGGGGCTCCGCCGGGGGGTGCGACCAGCCACAACACCCCCGCAGCCGCCAATCAAGCGAACCACCCGAGCCAGTAGGCACCCCTCCCCGCGAACCCTCGGAGAGGGTGGGCTAGGGTTTGGTCCGCATAAACATCCAAACCCCTGCCCGACGCAGGGCGGCGACCGACCAGCGAGAAGGCCGCAGCCAACCGCGCGGGCGAGACTCTCGGGAAGGCGCTACGTGAGTCCCAACGGCTCCGACCGCTCGCCGCGGCGCCCGATGCGGCGGAAGCTGCTGCAGGCACTGACCGCGGGCCTGGTCCTGGCGACCGCAACCGGTTGCACATACAAGGACTTCCCCCGCCTTGGCATGCCCACCCCGACCACGGAAGAGGCTCCGCGGATCCTCTCCCTGTGGCAGGGCTCCTGGGCTGCCGCGCTCGCCGTCGGCGTGCTGGTGTGGGGCCTGATCCTGTGGAGTGCTTTCTTCCACCGGCGCAGCCGCACCAAGGTCGAGGTTCCTCCGCAGACCCGGTACAACATGCCGATCGAGGCCCTGTACACGGTGGTCCCGATCATCATCATCTCGGTGCTCTTCTACTTCACGGCCCGGGACGAGTCGAAGCTCCTGGACACCTCGAAGAAGCCCGACGTCACGGTCAACGTGGTCGGCTTCCAGTGGAGCTGGGGCTTCAACTACGTCGAGGACGTCCCCGGGTCCTCCGGCGACGCCAGGACCGACAAGAACCTGAACGCCATTCCGGACCAGCTGCGGAACCAGTTCCCGGCCCACGCCGGCGGTGTCTACGACGTCGGCACGCCCGGCACGCGGAACCCGCAGACGAACAACCCGGGCCCGACGCTCTGGCTGCCCAAGGGCAAGACGGTCCGCTTCGTCCTGACCTCGCGTGACGTCATCCACTCCTTCTGGGTGGTGCCGTTCCTGATGAAGCAGGACGTCATCCCCGGTCACACCAACGCCTTCCAGGTGACCCCCAACAAGGAGGGCACCTTCCTCGGCAAGTGCGCCGAGCTCTGCGGCGTCGACCACTCCCGGATGCTGTTCAACGTGAAGGTCGTCTCTCCGGAGCGCTACGCGCAGCACCTCAAGGAGCTCGCGAAGAAGGGGCAGACCGGTTACATTCCGGCCGGCATCGCGCAGACGAGCCACGAGAAGAACCAGAGGACGAACAACCTGTGAGCATCCTCAACGAACCCCAGGGTGCCGCGGCAGCTGAAGGCACATACGCTGACGAGCTGCCGGTCAGGCGCAAGCAGCCCGGCAATGTCGTGGTGAAGTGGCTGACGACCACCGACCACAAGACGATCGGCACGATGTATCTGGCGACGTCGTTCGCGTTCTTCCTGATCGGTGGCGTGATGGCGCTGCTGATGCGCGCCGAGCTGGCCCGGCCGGGCCTGCAGTTCATGTCGAACGAGCAGTTCAACCAGGCGTTCACGATGCACGGCACCGTGATGCTGCTGATGTTCGCGACCCCGCTGTTCGCCGGTTTCGCGAACTGGATCATGCCGCTGCAGATCGGTGCGCCCGATGTGGCGTTCCCGCGGCTGAACATGTTCGCCTACTGGCTGTACCTGTTCGGCTCGCTCATCGCGGTGGGCGGCTTCCTCACCCCCGAGGGTGCGGCCGACTTCGGCTGGTTCGCCTACTCCCCGCTGTCGGACGCGGTCCGCTCGCCGGGCATCGGCGCCGACATGTGGATCATGGGTCTGGCCTTCTCCGGCTTCGGCACCATCCTCGGCTCGGTCAACTTCATCACCACGATCATCTGCATGCGCGCCCCGGGCATGACGATGTTCCGCATGCCGATCTTCGTGTGGAACGTGCTGCTGACCGGTGTGCTCGTCCTGCTGGCCTTCCCGGTGCTGGCCGCCGCGCTGTTCGCCCTGGAGGCGGACCGCAAGTTCGGCGCCCACGTCTTCGACCCGGCCAACGGCGGCGCACTGCTGTGGCAACACCTCTTCTGGTTCTTCGGCCATCCAGAGGTGTACATCATCGCCCTGCCGTTCTTCGGCATCATCAGCGAAGTCATCCCGGTGTTCTCCCGCAAGCCGATGTTCGGCTACATGGGCCTGATCGCCGCGACCGTCGCGATCGCCGGTCTGTCCGTGACCGTGTGGGCCCACCACATGTACGTCACCGGCGGCGTGCTCCTGCCGTTCTTCTCCTTCATGACCTTCCTCATCGCGGTCCCGACCGGTGTGAAGTTCTTCAACTGGATCGGCACCATGTGGAAGGGCTCGCTGTCCTTCGAGACACCGATGCTCTGGGCGACCGGCTTCCTGATCACCTTCACGTTCGGTGGTCTGACCGGTGTCATCCTGGCCTCGCCGCCCATGGACTTCCACGTCTCCGACTCGTACTTCGTGGTGGCCCACTTCCACTACGTGGTCTTCGGCACGGTCGTCTTCGCGATGTTCTCCGGCTTCCACTTCTGGTGGCCGAAGTGGACCGGCAAGATGCTGGACGAGCGCCTCGGCAAGATCACCTTCTGGACGCTGTTCATCGGCTTCCACGGCACCTTCCTGGTCCAGCACTGGCTGGGCGCCGAGGGCATGCCGCGCCGGTACGCCGACTACCTGGCGGCCGACGGCTTCACCGCGCTGAACACGGTGTCGACCATCAGCTCCTTCCTGCTCGGCCTGTCGATCCTGCCGTTCCTCTACAACGTCTGGAAGACCGCCAAGTACGGCAAGAAGGTCGAGGTCGACGACCCGTGGGGCTACGGCCGCTCGCTGGAGTGGGCGACCTCCTGCCCGCCGCCGCGGCACAACTTCCTCACCCTGCCGCGGATCCGCAGTGAATCCCCGGCGTTCGACCTGCACCACCCTGAGATCGCCGCGCTCGAACAGCTCGAGCACGCCGGTCACGGCACCGCCGTCGCGGGCAGCAAGGAGGCCGGCAAGTGAAGATCCAGGGTCGGATGTTCATCTGGCTGAGCGTCTTCATCCTGATCATGGCCATCGTGTATGGCGTGTGGTCGAAGGAGCCGGCCGGAACCACCGCGCTCTTCCTGGCCTTCGGCCTGAGCGTCATGATCGGCTTCTACCTGGGCTTCACCGCCCGGCGGGTCGACGCGGGCGCCCAGGACGACAAGGAGGCCGACGTCGCGGACGACGCGGGCGAGCTGGGCTTCTTCAGCCCGCACAGCTGGCAGCCGCTCATGCTGGGCTTCGGCGGTGCGATCGCCTTCCTCAGCATCGCGGTCGGCTGGTGGCTGATCTACTTCTCCGCCCCGTTCATCGTGGTCGGCCTGTTCGGCTGGGTGTTCGAGTACTACCACGGTGAGAACCGCACCCAGTAGGACACGCGGAACGCGCCGGGAGCCCGGACCCTCCCCCTGGGGAGGGTCCGGGCTCCCGGCTTTCGCGTCGGCTCCGGCGGGTCCTTCCTTTGCCGCAGTGTCGTTCCCTCGTACGAGTTACCTGCCGCGCCGGTACGGTCTCCAGCTCATAACGTGATCATATGAACCACACTCCGCGGACCCGCACCGTCGTCGGCTGCACGCTGCTGGTGACCGCCCTCGGCGCGGGCGTCACCGCTTGCGGTTCGGACGGCAACCCCCTGTCGGCCAGGCCGTACGACGCAGCGGGCCTGATCTCCTTCAACGGCCCCACCGAAGCGGGGAAGCGGGCCGACCCGGACAAGCCCCTGGAGGTCACCGCCAGCAGCGGTGAGGGGCGGATCACCGACGTGACCGCCCAGGACTCCACAGGACGCTATGTGGCGGGCGAACTCGCCGCCGACGGCAGCCGGTGGCACAGCACCTCGCCGCTGGCCGCCAACGCCCACTACACGGTCACGGTGAGCACCGAGGACGAGGACGGCGCACCCGGCCGCAAGGTCCTCACCTTCGACACCAGCAAACCCACCAGCAAGAAGCGCCTGAACGTCACGTTCGGACCGGAGAAGGGCACCTACGGCGTCGGACAGCCGATCACGGCCCAACTCGACCACGAGATCAAGGACAAGGCGCAACGCGCCATCGTGGAGCGCGCCCTGCGGGTGGACTCCACGCCGGCCGTGCCGGGCGCCTGGCACTGGGTGGACAACAAGGAACTCCACTACCGCCCCAAGGAGTACTGGCCCGTCCACGCCACGATCCAGGTGCACAGCAACCTGGACGGCGTCAAGATCGGCGACCGGCTGTGGGGCGGCCCCTCCAAGCCCCTGACGATCACCACGGGCGACCGGATCGAGGCCGTCACCGACGCCGCCTCGCACCAGATGACGGTCTTCAAGAACGGCCAGGAGATCAACCAGATCCCCGTCACGACCGGCAAGCCCGGCTTCGAGACCCGCAACGGAGTCAAGGTGGTCCTGGCCAAGCAGTACTTCGTACGCATGCGCGGCACCACCGTCGGCATCGCCGAGGGCAGCGCCGACTCCTACGACCTGCCGGTCTACTACGCCACCCGGGTCACCTGGTCCGGCGAGTACGTCCACGCGGCGCCCTGGTCCGTGGGATCACAGGGCTACGCCAACGTCAGCCACGGCTGCACCGGTATGAGCACCTCCAACGCCGAGTGGTTCTTCGACACCGTGCGCGAGGGAGACATCGTCAAGGTCGTCAACTCGAACGGCGACGACATGGAGCCCTTCGGCAACGGCTTCGGCGACTGGAACGTCGACTGGCAGAAGTGGCGCCAGGGCAGCGCCCTCTTCAACGGCAGACCGGACGGCCCGGCCCCGTCGGACGCGCTGCGCATCCAGCCGGCAGCGGTGTGATGAAGGGGCGCGGGGGACCGCGCGACGAGGGCCCACCGGCCCGGACCCGCGCGCGAACCCGGCGCCCCGCCCCGCTAGGCGCCCACCAGCCGCTTCCGCCGCAGCAGGGAGGCCAGGGCCGAGGCGAACTCCACCGGGTCCACCGGCAGGGTCACCGCCGCGTCCGCCCGGCTCCACGTGGCCAGCCAGGCGTCCTGGGGCCGCCCCATCAGCAGCAGCACCGGCGGACAGCCGAACACCTCGTCCTTGATCTGCCGGCACACCCCCATGCCGCCCATCGGCACGGCCTCGCCGTCGAGCACGCACACGTCGATGCCGCCCCTGTCCAGCTCCCGCAGCACCGCGTCCGGCGTCGCGCACTCCACGAACTCCACCAGGGGGACGTCCGGGGCCGGCCGACGCCCGGCGGCCAGCCGTACTTGCTCGCGGGTGGTGGAGTCGTCGCTGTAGACCAGCACCGTGGCGGTCGGCTGCATTGTTCCTCCGAGACGTCAGCGTCGTACGGACAGGACGGGCAGGCCCGTTCCGGCGGATGTTACTCCCGTCGCCGGGCCCGTGAACACCACGTCGAACACCACGTCAACAGCGGTGTGGCGGGTGGCAACACTCCGAACGGCACCCCCCGGAGTGAGCGCGAGATAAGCGACCGACATAATGTCGGTCGTGGCGACAGCAACGACAGTAGAAACCGGGCACGCGCACCCGTCGGTCAACCGGCCGAACCTCACCAGCGTCGGAACCATCATCTGGCTGAGTTCCGAGCTGATGTTCTTCGCGGCCCTCTTCGCGATGTACTTCACCCTCCGGTCGGTGACCGGACCGGTCCACTGGAAGGAACAGGCGGAGGCACTCAACGTGCCCTTCTCCGCCACGAACACCACGATCCTGGTGCTCTCCTCCCTCACCTGCCAGCTCGGCGTGTTCGCTGCCGAACGCGGCGACGTGAAGAAGCTCCGTGGCTGGTTCATCCTCACCTTCATCATGGGTGCGATCTTCATCGGCGGTCAGATCTACGAGTACACGGAGCTGGTGAAGAAGGACGGCATCTCGCTGTCCTCCGACCCGTACGGCTCGGTGTTCTACCTGACCACCGGCTTCCACGGCCTGCACGTGACGGGCGGTCTCATCGCCTTCCTGCTGGTCCTCGGCCGCACCTACATGGCCAAGAGGTTCACTCACGAGCAGGCGACCGCCGCCATCGTCGTGTCCTACTACTGGCACTTCGTCGATGTCGTCTGGATCGGCCTCTTCGCCACGATCTACCTGATCAAGTAGCCGGGACCGCTCCCGCACATCCAGAAGCACCGACGCAGAAGATCCTGACACCGGGGTAATCCGTGAAAAAGCTCTCCGCACGACGACGCCATCCGCTGGCGGCGGTCGTCGTCCTACTCCTCGCGCTGGCGGCCACTGGGGGGCTGTACGCCGCGTTCGCGCCCGCGGGCAAGGCGCAGGCCGATGAATCCTCCCAGTCCCTGACCATCAAGGAGGGCAAGAAGCTCTACGAGGTCGGCTGCGCCAGCTGCCACGGCACCGGTGGCCAGGGCTCCTCCGACGGCCCGAGCCTCGTCGGCGTGGGTGCCGCCGCTGTCGACTTCCAGGTCGGCACCGGCCGTATGCCCGCCGCCACCTCGCAGGGCGCCCAGGTCCCGCGCAAGAAGCCTGTCTACACGCAGGCCCAGATCGACCAGCTCGCCGCGTACGTCGCCTCGCTGGGTGCCGGCCCGAGCGTGCCCACCGAGCAGCAGTACGGCCCCGGCAACGCGGACATCGCCAAGGGTGGCGAACTGTTCCGCACCAACTGCGCGCAGTGCCACAACTTCACCGGCAAGGGCGGTGCCCTGACCAAGGGCAAGTACGCGCCGAGCCTGGAGGGTGTCGCTCCGAAGCACATCTACGAGGCCATGCAGACGGGCCCGCAGAACATGCCGTCCTTCCCCGACACCACGATGTCGGAGAAGAACAAGAAGGACATCATCGCGTACCTGAACGCGGTCAACGGCGATGAGACCGAGAACCCCGGCGGTATGGAGCTGGGTGGCCTCGGGCCGGTCAGCGAGGGTCTGTTCGCCTGGATCTTCGGCCTCGGCGCGCTGATCGCGGTCGCCGTCTGGGTCGCCGCTCGGACCGCAAAGGCCAAGAAGTCATGAGTAGCCAAGACATTCCAGAAGAGAACCTGCCCGCTGAGCAGGACCACGCACACGGCGCGGTAGGGATCGCGGACGAGGAGAACCCGTTCGCCGACCCGGGGCTGCCCCCGCACGAGCACCGGATCCAGGACATCGACGAGCGGGCCGCCAAGCGGTCCGAGCGCATGGTCGCCCTGCTGTTCACGGTGTCGATGCTGGCCACCATCGGCTTCATCGTCGCGTACCTGGCCGTCCCGACCGACAAGTCGATCTTCGTCTTCCCGATCGGGCACATCAGCGCGATGAACTTCGCGCTGGGCCTGACCCTGGGCGTGGCGCTGTTCTGCATCGGCGCGGGCGCGGTCCACTGGGCCCGCACCCTGATGTCCGACGTGGAGGTCGCCGACGACCGGCACCCCATCGAGGCTCCCGCCGAGGTCCGGGCGAAGGTCCACGCGGACTTCCGCGAGGGCGCCAAGGAGTCGGCGCTCGGCCGCCGCAAGCTGATCCGCAACACCATGTTCGGCGCGCTGGCCTTCGTGCCGCTGTCCGGCGTCATGCTGCTCGGCGGTCTCGGCCCGGCGCCGGGGACCAAGCTCCGCCACACCATGTGGGCCAAGGGCAAGCGCCTGGTCAACATGAACACGAACCAGCCGCTGCGTCCCGAGGACGTCGCCGTGGGCTCGCTCACCTTCGCCAAGCCGGACGGCCTGGAGGAGCGCGACGAGGACTTCCAGAACGAGATCGCCAAGGCGGCTCTGATGATCGTCCGGATCCAGCCGGGCAACATCAAGGACAAGCGCGAGCTGGCGTGGTCGCACGAGGGCATCGTCGCGTACTCGAAGATCTGCACCCACGTCGGTTGCCCGATCTCGCTGTACGAGCAGCAGACGCACCACGTGCTGTGCCCGTGCCACCAGTCCACCTTCGACCTCTCCGACGGTGCCCGAGTGATCTTCGGCCCCGCCGGCCACGCCCTGCCGCAGCTGCGCATCGGCGTGGACAGTGAGGGTTACCTCCAGGCGCTCGGCGACTTCGAGGAGCCCGTCGGTCCTGCATTCTGGGAGCGCGGATGAGCACTACACCGAACGAAACGCCTTCATCTGCCGCTGCCGCGGCGGGCCGCTCTCGCGGGAAGGCACCGGCCGGCGAGCGCATCGCCGACTGGGCCGACGGCCGGCTCGGGATCTACTCCCTCGCCAAGGCCAACATGCGCAAGATCTTCCCCGACCACTGGTCGTTCATGTTGGGCGAAGTGTGCATGTACAGCTTCATCATCATCATCCTGACGGGTGTCTATCTGACGCTGTTCTTCCACCCGTCGATGAACGAGGTGGAGTACCACGGCAGCTACGTCCCGCTCCAGGGACAGCTGATGTCCGAGGCGTTCAGCTCGACCCTGCACATCTCCTTCGACGTGCGCGGTGGTCTGCTCATCCGGCAGATCCACCACTGGGCCGCCCTGATCTTCCTCGCCGGCATGTTCGTGCACATGATGCGCGTGTTCTTCACCGGCGCGTTCCGCAAGCCGCGTGAGATCAACTGGCTGTTCGGCTTCCTGCTGTTCGTCCTCGGCATGTTCACCGGCTTCACCGGTTACTCGCTCCCCGACGACCTGCTCTCCGGCACCGGTGTCCGCTTCACCGAGGGCGCGATCCTGTCCATGCCGATCGTCGGCACGTACATCTCGATGTTCCTCTTCGGCGGCGAGTTCCCCGGCCACGACTTCGTCGCCCGGTTCTACTCGATCCACATCCTGCTGCTGCCGGGCATCATGCTCGGCCTGATGGTGGCGCACCTGATCCTGGTCTTCTACCACAAGCACACGCAGTTCGCGGGTCCCGGGAAGTCCGAGAAGAACGTCGTCGGCATGCCGCTGCTGCCGGTGTACATGGCCAAGGCCGGAGGCTTCTTCTTCCTGGTCTTCGGTGTCATCGCGGCCATCGCGGCGGTCGCCCAGATCAACCCGATCTGGGCCATGGGCCCCTACCGTCCGGACCAGGTGTCCACCGGCGCCCAGCCCGACTGGTACATGGGCTTCGCCGAGGGTCTGGTCCGCTACATGCCGGGCTGGGAGATCAACTTCTGGGGCCACACGCTCGTCCTGGGCGTGTTCATCCCGCTGGTGCTCTTCGGTCTCGTCCTGGCGGCGATCGCGGTCTACCCGTTCATCGAGTCCTGGGTCACCGGCGACAAGCGCGAGCACCACATCCTGGACCGCCCGCGCAACGCCCCGACCCGTACCGCGTTCGGTGTCGCCTGGGTGACGGTCTACATGGTGGGCCTGGTCGGCGGTGGCAACGACCTCTTCGCCACCCACTTCCACCTGTCGATCAACGCCGTCACCTGGTTCGTTCGGATCGCCTTCTTCGCCGGACCGGTCATCGCGTTCCTCGTCACCAAGCGGATCTGCCTCGGCCTGCAGCGCCGCGACCGCGACAAGGTGCTGCACGGTCGCGAGACCGGCATCATCAAGCGGCTGCCGCACGGTGAGTTCATCGAGGTGCACGAGCCGCTCAGCCAGGAGCAGCTGCACACGCTCACCGCGCACGAGCAGTACCAGCCGGCCGAGATCGGTCCGACGGTCGACGAGAACGGTGTCGAGCGCAAGGTGGGTGCCTCGGAGAAGCTGCGCGTCAAGCTCTCCAACGCCTACTACGGCGAGGACAACCAGATCCCGAAGCCGACCGTCGAGGAGTACAAGGAGATCACGAGCGGCCACGGCCACCACTGATCCCCGCGTCGCCACGCCACGCCGAAGGGCCCCGTCCGTAACCCGGACGGGGCCCTTCCCCGTGCCCGGGGCTGGATAGGGTGGTCCACGACGGAGCAGGAATCTGTACGAGGAGCGGCTGATGAGCGCTGTGACCCCCGCTGGAGGCGACACCGCGGCGGGCCGCTCCTGGCCCGCCCTGCTGAACGGTCTGCTGGACGGCCGGGACCTGTCCGCCGACGACACGGCCTGGGCGATGGACGTGATCATGCGCGGGGAGGCGACCGACGCGCAGATCGCCGCCTTCATGGTGGCGCTGCGGGCCAAGGGCGAGACGGTCCAGGAGATCACCGGACTCGTCCGGGCCATGTACGCGCACGCGAACGTCATCGAGGTGCCCGGGCCGGCCGTGGACATCGTCGGCACCGGCGGTGACGGCGCCAAGACGGTGAACATCTCCACCATGTCCTCGATCGTCGTCGCCGGCACGGGCACGAAGGTCGTCAAGCACGGCAACCGCGCCGCGTCCTCCGCCTCCGGCTCCTCCGACGTCCTGGAGAAGCTCGGCATCAACCTGAACCTGACCCCGCGGCGGGTCGCCGAGGTCGCCGAGGAAGCCGGGATCACCATCTGCTTCGCCGTCCGGTTCCACCCCTCCCTGCGCCACGTCGCCCCGGCCCGCGCCCAGTTGGGCATCCGGACCACCTTCAACGTGCTGGGCCCGCTCACCAACCCGGCCCAGGTGCGGGCGCAGGCCGTCGGGGTGGCCGACCCCCGGATGGCGCCGATCGTCGCCGGCGTCCTCGCCGAGCGGGGGAACTCCGCGCTGGTGTTCCGGGGCGACGACGGCCTGGACGAGCTGACCGTCACGGCCCCCTCCCGGGTCTGGGTGGTCCGCGACGGCAAGGTGACGGAGGAGACCTTCGACCCGCGGGACGTCGGCATCGACCTCGTCCCGGTGGACGCCCTGCGCGGCGCCGACGCCTCCTACAACGCGGAGGTCGCCCGGCGGCTGCTGGACGGCGAGACGGGCGCCGTACGGGACGCCGTCCTGCTGAACTCGGCAGCCGCGCTGGTGGCGCTCCGGCCGACGGACGCGCCGCTCGCCGAGCAGCTCCGGGCCGGCATGGCGAAGGCCGCGGAGTCGATCGACTCGGGCGCCGCGAAGCGCACCCTGGACCGCTGGGTGGCCGTCAGCAACGCCTAGGCACCCCGGACGTCGTCCCGCGATCCGGACACGGGTTGCGGGACGACGATCACCTCGCGTACGTTCCTGTACCAGGTCATGAGTGACAGTCATGAGGCCCCGGCCGACTGTCCGGCAACCCTCCGTCCGTGGCGGGGTGCCCCGGGTGAAGACCAGGCCGTGCACAGCAAGGTGTACGGCAAGCGCGGATCCCTCACGAACCCAGGGATCCTGGTCGTCGAGGAGTCTTCCGTGAGCAAGCGAATGCGTTAGGGCCGCAGAGCCCCGCCTCCGCACACCCTTTCTCTCTTCTTCGTCTTCCCCCCTCGTCTCACGGGAGTTCCGCCATGTCCGTCTCCAGCGCTGCCTCCGACCAGACCGTTTGCGCCCCTCTGCCCGTTCTGGGGCGAGATGTCACCGTCCCGCTCGTCACCGGCGGCGAAGTCGCCTACGCCGCCCTGGACTACGCGGCCAGCGCGCCCGCCCTCCAGCGCGTCTGGGACGACGTCGCCGCGTACGCCCCGTACTACGGCAGCGTCCACCGCGGTGCGGGCTACCTCTCCCAGCTCTCCACGGACCTGTTCGAGAACGCGCGGAGCACGGTCGCCGACTTCCTCGGCTGCCGGCCCGCCGACCAGGTCGTCTTCACCCGCTCCACGACGGACTCCCTCAACCTCCTCGCGCGGGCGATCCCGGCCGACTGCCAGGTCTTCGTCTTCGAGACCGAGCACCACGCCTCCCTGCTGCCCTGGCAGGACGCGCGGGTCACCTACCTCGACGCCCCGCGCACCCCGCAGCAGGCCGTCCGGACCCTGGAGCGGGCCCTCGCCGACCGAGAGCCCCACGGCCCCGCCCTGGTCTGCGTCACCGGCGCCTCCAACGTCACCGGCGAGCTGTGGCCGGTGCGCGAGCTGGCCGCCGCCGCGCACGCCCACGGCGCCCGCATCGTCCTGGACGCCGCGCAGCTCGCCCCGCACCACCCGGTGTCCGTCAGCGACCTCGACGTCGACTGGATCGCCTTCTCCGGCCACAAGCTGTACGCCCCCTTCGGCTCCGGCGTCCTGGCCGGCCGCGCCGACTGGCTCCAGGCGGCCGAGCCGTACCTCGCGGGCGGCGGCGCCAGCCGCAAGGTCACCCGGCGCGAGGACGGGGGAGTGGCCGTCGAGTGGCACGACACCGCGGCCCGCCACGAGGCCGGCTCCCCGAACGTCATCGGCGCCTACGCCATCGCCTCGGCCTGCAAGGCCCTGACCGAGGCCGGCTGGGACACCCTGGTCGCCCGCGAGCAGCACCTCGTCCGCGCGGTCCGCGAGGGCCTCGCCGACGTCCCCGAGGTGCGGATCCTCTCCCTCTTCGGCGACGACGCCCCGCGGGTCGGCGTCCTCTCCTTCGTCGTCGAGGGCTGGAACAGCTCCCACTTCGCCGCCGCCCTCTCCGCCGAGTACGGCATCGGCGTCCGCGACGGCCTCTTCTGCGCCCACCCCCTGGTCCGCACCCTCCTCGGCAGCGACCCCCAGAGCCAGGGCGAGTGCGGTGCCCCCGAGGCGGCCCCCGGCGAGAAGTCCCTCAACGCCATCCGCGTCAGCTTCGGCGCCGGCACCCCCGACGAACACGTCGAGCGCTTCGTCGACGCGGTGCGGGAACTGGTGCGGGACGGCGCCAAGTGGCAGTACCGCACGGAGGACGGCCGCTGCGTCCCGGCGGTCTGAGACCGGCGTGCACGGCGGCGCCGCCGCGGGGCGCGGGGAGCCGCGCGGGACACACGGCGACGCCCTGCTGGCGCTGGACGCGCGGGACGGCTCCCGCAGGTGGCGGGTGTCCGCGGGCACGGACGTCACGGCCGTCGCCGTCGCGGGCACCACCCTGTTCGCGGACACCGCCGCCGAGCTTCAGGGCTTCCGTGTCTCGGACGGCCGCCGGCTGTGGCGCAGGGAGACCGACACCGGGCCGCTCGGCGCGGGCGGCCGCGCCCTGGCCGTCGGCACGGAACAGGGCCTCGTGTACGCCGTCCGGGCGGCCGACGGCTCGCGCGCCTGGGCGCACGACCTCGAGAGGAGCGCGGCCCAGCCGCGGGCGGTCGTGGCCGGCGAGACCGTGTACGTCCGCGCGGGCGACCGGGTCCGGGCACTGGACCTGGACGGGAAGCAGCGCTGGAGCGCGGCCCTCGGCCGTGACGCGGGCGACGACCAGCACACCCCGGTCGCCCACGCCGGCCGCCTCTACGTCCCTTCGGGGACGGGCATCGCCGCGGTGGAGACGACCGGCTAGTTGTCGAGGCCGATCGCGAAGGCGGCTTCCATGTCGTGCTGGGAGTAGGTGCGGAAGGCGACGTGGGTGTCCGTGGCCTCCACGCCGGGGATCTTGCTGATCCGGCCCGGGATGACCTCGGCGAGGTCGTCGTGACGGCGGACCCGGACCATGGCGATCAGGTCGTAGGTGCCGGTGACCGAGAAGACCTCGCTGACGCTGTCGAGCGCGGCGATCCCCTCCGCGATCTCGGGGATCCGGTCCACGCTGGTCTTGATCAGGACGATCGCGGTGATCACGGCTGTTTCTCTCCCTCGGGGACCGGAGCTGGGGCGGCTTTCACTCTAGTCCCACGGCCGTACCGCACCCAGGCGTAGCCGAAGCCCAGCCCGAACCCCACGAGGTGCGCCAGGTAGGCCACCCCGGGGCCGTCCGAGGCCCGCCCCGCCGCCAGCCACTGGAGGGCCGCCCACAGCGGCAGCACCACCCACGCGGGGAAGCGCAGCGGCACGAAGAACAGGAACGGGAGGAGACTGGTCACACGTGCGCGGGGGAACAGGTAGAGGAACGCCCCGAGGACCGCCGAGACCGCCCCGGAGGCGCCGACCAGCGACTGTCCGGACGTGGCGTTGGCCGCCGCGTACCCCAGCAGCGCGAGGTAGCCGCAGCCGACGTAGAAGAGGGTGAACTCCACCCGGCCCATCCGCTCCTCGGTCATCGCCCCGAAGACGAAGAGGAAGAGCATGTTGCCGAGCAGGTGCACCCAGCTGCCGTGCACGAAGAGCGCGGTGGCCGGGGTGAGCGCCGCCCCGGCGGGTTCCTCGAACAGCTCGGCCGGCACCACGCCCCAGTGCCGGAAGTACGCCCGCTGCGCGGCGAGCAGCGCGTCCCCGGAGCCGTACCCGGGGACCAGCCCGGAGGCGGGGCCGAGCGCGAAGATCAGGGCGCACAGGGCGATGAGGCCGTACGTCATCGGGGCCGAGGTGCCCCGGACCGCTCCGAGTGTCCTGCCGGCCGCCCTGCTCCAGGTGCTGATCATGACTACAGAGCATGACGTAACGGGACGCAAGCTGACAGACCGCCTCGCCGCCGTGAACGGACGGGCGGCGAGTCCCCGGCAGGCCGTAGGGTTACGAGCCACACGCGTCGGGGGACGGCGCGGACCGACACGAGAAGGAAGTAAACAGTCACCATGACGGTTCCCCTGCCGACGGCCACGACACGATGGCGCTGCACCCTCTGCGGCAACCTCACCCGGTTCGACGTCACCCGCTCGTCGAAGGTCGTCGAGTACGTCCACCTCGACCTGGCCGGCGAGTCGACCGTGGAGGAGCGCGAGGTGGTCAGTGAGACCATCGAATCGGTGCGCTGCCGCTGGTGCAACGCGGTGGACCAGGTGGAACTCGTGGACAGGCCGGGCGCCGGCTCCTGAGCGGAGCGGGCCCCGGAGAGGCTTTTTCCGGTATTGGGGTGTGACGGATGGTGGAGACCGCAGGCGGGGGGCCGGGCGACGGCACCGCTGAGGTGCTTGACCGTCCGCTGCCCGACGGCGTGCGCCGGCGTGTCGTCCAGATCGTCTCGGACGGCTTCGGCGGGCTGACCGTGGCGGAACTGCCCGCCCAGCTGAGGCAGTACGCCCGCTTCGCCCCCAACCGCCGGGCGAAGTTCGCCGGGAACGCGATGGCGGCGGCGCTGGAGACCGATCCGCTGTTCCGGCAGCGGATCGGGGAGAAGTTCAGAGAGGCCCAGCCGGAACTCTCCGGCGCCCTCGACTCCGGCTCCCCGCCCCCGGCCGCGGACCCGCTCGACGTCGCGGCCGCCGCCTATGTGCTGCGCCCCGCGGACTGGGTCAAGCTGGTCACCGCGGCCGGCGAGGAGGCCCAGCGCGCGGACGCCGAGCGCGCCGACGAGGAGAGCCGGGCCGAACTGGAGCGGCTGCGCACGGAGCTGGCGCAGGCCCGGGAGCACACCCGTGCCGAGACCGAGCGGCTGCGCGCGGAGCTGGAGTCGGCCCGCAAGGAGGCGGAATCGCTTCACCGCAAGCTGCGCGCCGCGCTCAGCGACGTCAAGCGGGGCGAGGCCGCACTGCGCAGGGTGCAGGGCGAGATGGACGCCGTGCGCACCGAGGCGCAGACGCAGGTGTCGGCCGCGGAGAGCGAGGCGCGCCGGCTCAAGGCCCGCCTGGGCGAGGCCGAGGCCGCGCTGGAGGCCACCCGCAGGGCCGCGCGCGAGGGCCGCAGCGTGGAGGACATGCGGGTGCGGCTGCTGCTCGACACCCTGCTGGACGCGACCCAGGGGCTCCGGCGCGAACTCGCCCTGCCCCCGGTGTCGGTGCGCCCCGCCGAGACGGTGGACGCGGTCGAACCGGGCCGTATGACCCCGAAGGACATCGCCGCCCGCGCACTGTCCGAGAACGACCCGGCCATCCTCGACCAGCTGCTGGCGCTGCCGCAGGCGCATCTGGTCGTCGACGGCTACAACGTGACCAAGACCGGCTATCCGCAGATGCCGCTGGAGAAGCAGCGGTTGCGGCTGCTGGGCCAGTTGTCGGCGCTCGCCGCGCAGACCGGGGCCGAGGTGACGTGCGTCTTCGACGGCGCCGAACTCGCCGCGCCGGTGCTGCTCGCGCCGCCGCGCGGGGTGCGGGTGCTGTTCTCCAAGCCGGGTGTCACGGCCGACGAGCTGATCCGTCAACTGGTGCGCGCCGAGCCGCCGGGACGTCCGGTCATCGTCGCCTCCACCGACCGGGAGGTCGCCGACGGGGTCGCGCGGGCGGGTGCCCGACCGGTGGCCTCTGCGGTACTTCTCAAGCGACTGTCCTGAAGGTCCAACGGACAGACTCAATGCCCGAATTGGCCGTATCCTCACGCAACGTAGTGTCAAACGGGCCTCACTGCACGTGAATTGTGTGCAAAGAATGCACTGCGTGACGAGATTTTTCGCTGTGGGATTTGAACTGATCACAACTGGGTCACTAGGGTCTGGCTTCGAACCTCCGAACGGGTGATCACTCACAAGAAGGAGTTCGTCCTCCGTGGCGTCCCACCGTCGACCCAAGCAGCCGAGCCGCACCCGTGTGACCGTGCTCACCACCGCTGCCGCAGCTGCCGTCGCGCTCAGCGCCAACGCCGCCAACGCCGCGCCGAGCGAGAAGCTCGGCAAGGACGAGGTCAAGGCGAAGGTCGACAAGCTCTACGAGCAGGCCGAGCAGGCGACCGAGAAGTACAACGGCGCCAAGGAGAAGCAGCAGAAGCTGCAGAAGGAAATCGCCACCATCCAGGACAACGTCGCCCGCGGCCAGGAGGAGCTCAACAAGCTGCGCGACGGCCTGGGTTCGCTGGCCACCGCCCAGTACCGCTCCGGCGGCATCGACGCCTCGGTCCAGCTCTTCCTCTCCTCCGACCCGGACGACTACCTCGACAAGGCGTCCACGCTCGACCAGTTGAGCAGCCAGCAGGTCGACGCGCTGAAGAAGATCCAGGACAAACAGCGCGAACTCGCCCAGGAGCGGGCCGAGGCCACCGAGAAGCTGAAGGACCTCGCCGCCACCCGCACCGAACTGGGCAACAAGAAGAAGGAAGTCCAGGGCAAGCTCGCCGAGGCGCAGAAGCTCCTGAACACCCTGACCGCCAAGGAGAAGGCGCAGCTCGCCGAGAAGGAGCAGCGCGCCAACCGCTCCTCCACCGAGCGCGTGGACCTCGGTGACGCCCCGCCCGCCTCCGGGCGCGCCCAGGCGGCCTTCGCCGCCGCCCAGACCCGGCTCGGCTCGCCCTACGTCTACGGCGCCACCGGCCCCTCCTCCTTCGACTGCTCGGGCCTGACCTCCTGGGCCTACGCCCAGGCCGGCGTCTCCATCCCGCGCACCTCCGAGGCGCAGGCCCAGATCGGTACGAAGATCTACAACCAGAGCGACCTCAAGGTCGGCGACCTGGTCTTCTTCTTCAACGACATCCACCACGTCGGCCTCTACGCGGGCAACGGCCAGATCCTGCACGCCCCGCGCACCGGCACGGTCGTCCGCTACGAGTCGATGACGACCATCGGCGGTCCCTTCATGTTCGGCGTCCGGGTCTGACCCCCGGCACCCCACGGACACGGCACACGGACCCGTACACGGACCGACACACGGACACGGGGGCGCCCGAACGGGCGAATCCCCGAGACGGGAACTGACTCCACGCCCCGCCGGTGACCTGCGTCAGCGGCGGGGCGTCAGCTTGTGTTGACTCCGAGGTCTTTGGTCCGGGCCCCTGTGCACGGCTACTGTCTGCCGCGTTTCCCCGGCGCCGGGGCCTCCCCGTCCCCACGCGCCGGGGAAGCGGTCTTACGTCCGCCAGCAGAAGGACTGCCGTGGGGTCCCATCGCCGCCTTGCACCGTCCGGATTCGACCGTGGTGCCCTCGCCCTGTGCGTGTTGTCGGCCGCTGCCGCGCTCGGTGCCGTACCGGCCCAGGCCGCGCCCGGCGCCGGCACCCGGGCCGAGGTGGACCGCCTGTACGAGGAGGCCGAGAAGGCGACCCAGGCCTACGACAAGGCCGACGAGCGCGCCGGCCGGCTGCGCCGCGAGGTCCGGGACACCCAGGACCACATCGCCCGGCAGCAGCAGCGCGTCAACGAGCTGCGCGAGCAGCTCGGTTCCCTCGCGGGCGCCCAGTACCGCTCCGGCGGCATCGACCCGGCGGTCGCCCTGCTCTTCTCCGCGGACCCGGACGACTACCTGGACAAGGCGTCCACGCTCGACCGCATCGGTGCCCGGCAGGCGGGCCGGCTCAGGGAGTTGCAGTCCGTGCTGCGCGCACTCGCCCAGGAGCGCGCGGAGGCGTCCGGGGCCCTCGCCGAGCTGGAGCGCAGCCGCAAGGCCGTGGCCGCGCACAAGCGGACCGTGGAGCGCAAGCTCGCCCGGGCCCGGCAGCTGATCAACGCCCTGCCCTCCGGCGAACGCGCCGCCTACGACCGGGCCTCCCGCGGCGGCCGCGCGGACCTGCCCGAGCCGGCCGGCGCCGCCGCCCCCGAGGGCCGCGCCGCCGCCGCCCTGGCCGCCGCCCGCTCGGCCCTCGGCCGCCCGTACGTGTGGGGCGCCAACGGCCCCTCCGGTTTCGACTGTTCGGGCCTGATGCAGTGGGCGTACGCGCACGCCGGCATCCATCTTCCGCGCACCTCGCAGGAACAGCGGTTCGCCGGCCGGCAGGTCCCGCTCTCCCAGGCCCGCCCCGGCGACCTGGTCGTCTACCGCTCCGACGCCAGCCATGTGGCGATGTACGCGGGCAACGGCCAGGTCATCCACGCCCCCTACCCCGGCGCCCCGGTGCGCTACGACCCGGTCGGGATGATGCCGGTCTCCTCGGTCACCCGGCCCTGACCGCGCCCGGCGCCGTACGATCGGCGCGTGGCTGGTCGCAGACGGGCGTGGAGCATCGGAGCCGTGGGGCTCGGTCTGCTGCTGCCCTCGACCGGGTGCGAGCGGCCGGCCGGGACCGACTCCGCCCGTGCCGAGGTGCAGCAGGTCCTCGACCGGCGCGCGGCGGCCCTCCTCGGCCACGACGAGACGGCGTACGGCACGACCGGCGCCCGCGCCGAGTACACCCGGCTGCGCGCGCTCCCGCTGGCCTCCTGGAGCTACCGGGTCGGTGCTCTGCGCCGCACCGCCTCCGGTGCCACCGCCGACGCCGAGCTGCGCTACCGGGTCGCCGGCTACGACCGGGCCCCCGTCGACACCCGCCGCACCCTCACCCTGGACCGCACCGCCGACGGCCGCTGGTACGTCACCGCCGACAGGCCCGCCGGGAAGACCGGGCAGCAGCTGTGGGACCAGGGCACGGTGAGTGCCGTCAAGGGCGCGCACAGCCTGGTGCTCGGCACCGGGATCTCCGCCGCAGACCTGAGGACGTACGCCCGGCTGGCCGAGCGGGCGGTCCCGGCCGTCTCCGGGGCCTGGGGCACCGACTGGAGCCGCCGGGTCGTCGTGCTGGTGCCGCGGTCCCTGGCGGGCATGGCGTCCCTGCTGGGCTCGCCCGCCGCCGACTACCGGGGCATCGCCGCCGTCACCACGGGCGAGGCGGGAGGGACGGGCCGGGCGCCGGCGGACCGGGTGGTGGTCAACCCGGAGGCGTACGCCCTGCTCGGCGACGCCGGCAAGCAGGTCGTCCTCACCCACGAGACGACCCATGTCGCCACCCGGGCACGCACCACCGCCGCCACCCCGTTGTGGCTCTCGGAGGGCTACGCCGACTGGATCGGCTACCTCGGCACCGGCCGCACCCCGGTCGAGGCCGCCCCGGAACTCGCCCGTGCCGTCCGGGACGGCGAGGTGCCCCAGGCGCTTCCCGCCGACGAGGACTTCGGCTTCACCCGCGAGCCGGCGAAGCTCGCACGGGCCTACGAGAGCGGCTGGCTGGCCTGCCGGATGATCGCCGACCGGTGGGGCGCCGCCCGGCTCGGCGCCTTCTACCGGTCCGTCGGCGCCCACCCCGGGCGGGCGGGCGCGGTCGAGGAGGCCCTGGAGAAGGTGCTCGGGCTGGCACCGGGGGAGTTCACCGCCCGCTGGCGCGAGTACGTCACGAACCAGCTCGGCTGAGCACCCCGATGGCCTCGCGGAGCCATTCCCGCTCGGCCTGCCCGGTGGCCCGGGCGACCCGCAGCATGCCCTCCCGGAACAGGTCCCCGGCCTCCTCCGCCCGCATCGGCTCGCCCTTGCGGTAGAAGAAGCTCGCCGGGGTTTCGAGGAAGTCCAGGCGGCGGCGGAGCACGGCGGCCTGCTCGGCGGGGTCGTCCAGCTGCCGCAGGAAGGCCAGGACCGTGTTGAAACGGACATGGTCGGTGATCTCCGCCTGCCCGGGGTTGCGCAGCCGCTCCCGCAGCTCCGCGCGTCCCGCCGCGGTCAGGGACAGCATCCGGCGCGGGGCGGCGCTCACCCCGTCCTCGGTGCGCTGGTCCAGCAGGCCGGCGGCGACGAGGCGGTTGATGGCCGGGTACAGCGCGCCGTCGCTGACCGGGCGGACGTGTCCGCTCAGCGCGCGGATGCGGTCCTTGAGTTCATAGCCGTGCAGCGGCTCCTCGGCGAGGAAGCCCAGGATCGACAACTCCAGCACGCGCGTACCTCCTTGCGGCTCTCCGGACCCCCATGCTACCTCTTATCGAGTTACCTCGTTTCGAGGTATCCGGAAGTGCGCCAGAAGGCCTCACCGCCACCGAGGAGCCGGACCGTGAACGCCCACCGCAAGCAGCTCGTCGCCCTCGCCCACCCCGTCTACCTCTCCCTGCTCGCCTCCGTCGCCTCCGGGATCATCAACACCGTCTGGGTCTCCGGGCTCGGCGGTGCCGCCGTCGCCGCCGTGGCCGTGGCGACCAACACCGAGAACGTGCTGCTCGGCGTCGCCCTCGTCTTCGCCTCCGGTACGACCGTGCTGGTGGCGCACGCCCGGGGGGCCCGCGACCCGGCCGCCGTACGGGCCGCCGTGCGCGGGGGCTGGGCCCTGTGCGCGCTGGTCACCCCGGTGGTCGCGGTGGGCGGCTTCCTGCTGCGCGAGCCGCTGGCCCGCCTGGTGCTCGGCGCCGGCGACCCGGCCGCGGTGCGCCTGGCCACCGCGTACTTCGCCCTCTCCCTGCCCGGCACGGCCGTCTTCTTCGTCCAGCAACTCGTCGACGGCATCCTCAAGGGCGCCGGCGACACCCGCACCCCGATGCGCCTCGCCCTGCTGGCCAACGGGCTGATCCTGGTCTGCGACCCCGTCCTCATCCACCTCTACGGCGTCCCCGGCGCCGCCGCCTCCACCGTGCTGTGCCGAGCCGCCGCCCTCGTCCTCGGCCTGCGCGCCCTGCGCCGCACCGCCCTGCTGCGCGCGGCCGCCCGGACCCCGGCCGCCGCCTCCCTCCCGGCCGCCCTGCGCCGCACCCTCGGCACCGGGCTGCCCATGTCCGCCGACTTCACCGTGCGGCAGGGCGGCGCCCTGGTGCTGGTCGCGATCGTGGCCCGGCTCGGCGTCACCGCGGTGGCCGCCTACTCCATCGCCTACAAGGTCATGTACCTCGCCACCATGGCCTTCTACGCGGTGCGGCAGGCCGCCGCCATCCACACCGCGCACACCCGGGGCACGGGCCGGGACGCCCGCCGGGACATCGGCCGGCAGGCGGTGCTCGTCGCCGGGACCGCCGGCCTCACGGCCGCCGCGCTGTTCGCCGCCACCGCCCCCTGGGCCATGGCCGCCTTCGGCGCCGGCCCGGAGGTCGCCCACCAGGGCGTGCTCTTCCTCCGCTGCATCGGCCCCTACCTGCTGCTGATGGCCTGCTTCATCGCGCTCGGCGGGGTCTTCGAGGGCAGCGGGGGAGCGCCCGCGCTGCTGCGGATCACCCTGCTCGGCACCGCCGTCCAGCTGCCCCTGGCCCACGCGCTGTCCGGCCTCGGCCTGCCCGGCGTCTGCCTGGCGCTGGCGCTCGCGATGGCCGTGCAGTGCGCGGCCGTGGCGGCGCTGCTGCGGCGGGCCCGGCGTCAGGAGGAGACGGGGGTCTCCTTCGCGCGGGTGGCCTGAGGCGGGAAGGGGGAGGGCGCGGCCGGCGGTACGGTCGTCCGCCACAGCCGGCGGGCCGCCGTGACCGTGGCCGCGACCAGCAGGCCGTTGCGCACCGCCAGCAGCGTCACGCCGTACCAGTCGCTCAGCACCACGTGTGAGAAGCCGAGCGGGAACTCCAGGACCGTCACGAAGGACGCGAGGAGGACCAGCAGCGCGGGCGTCCCCATCCGGCTCGCCCGGTGCGTCAGGCACACGGCGGCCAGACCGACCAGCCACACCAGGTACTGCGGGCTGATCACCCGGCTGGTCACCGTGAACAGCAGCACCGCCGTCAGCGCCGCGTCGGCGAGGGTGTGCGGCTCGAAGCGGGCCGCGCGCAGCCGCCACAGCAGCAGCCAGCCGAAGGCGGCCCCGGTCAGCGCCAGCGCGGCCGTGCTGACCTGGTCCACGTACGGGCCCAGGAACTCGATCGACCCGTAGTTCAGCAGCACCTCGCCCCGCCAGCCGTAGTGCCGGGCCACATGGAAGACCAGCGCGCCCAGTGACTCCACCTCGGTGCCCCGCTCCCGCTGGAAGGTCAGGAACGCGAACGCCCCCGGCATGGACACGGCGAACAGCAGCGCCAGGCCCGCCGCGGTCACCACCGCCGACGCCCAGGCCCGCCGGCGCACGGCACCGACCAGCAGCAGCGCCGGCCACACCTTCAGCAGTGCCCCCACCGCCGCCAGCGCGCCCATCACCCGCGGGCGCCGCGCCCCGGCGAGCAGCGCCGCCACGGCCACCGCGGTCACCATCACGTCGTAGCGGGCGTACACCGTGGGCCCCAGCAGCGGCACGCCCGCCACCCACACCCAGGCCCCCCGCGGCGACCGCCCGGCCCGCCGGCCCGCGAGCACCAGCAGCGCCGCCACGACGGCGTCGGCGAGGCAGGCCAGGACGAAGAAGGCGTGCGGGTAGGACAGGAAGGGCAGCACGGCGGGGGAGAGGACGGGCAGCGCCGCGGCCGGCGGGTACTGCCAGGTCACGTCGTCCAGCGGAAACGTTCCTTGCCGCAGGACCTCGTACCAGCCGCGGTAGATCACCGACACGTCCGAGGTGACGTCGGGGCCAGGGAAGGCGTACACCCGGAAGACGAAGAGCAGCAGCACCGCACGAGTGACGCCCCAGGTCCCGAGCAGCCAGGCCAGGGACCGCCCGGCACCCTTCGTCTCCACGTGATCCCCTGCCGTCCGATTCCCGCGTCGCTTGCCGTGCCGTCGATCACCGTGCCGTCGATCACCGTGCCGTCGATCGCCGTGCCGTTCGAATCCGCTTCGAGCGACCATGATGTCCCGCGCGGCTGTGCGCCGGCCACAGACTCGGCCGGGCCCGGCCGCGGACGGCCCATTCGGTAGGGTCGGCGGCGATGCACAAGACCCTGATCGTCACCAACGACTTCCCGCCCCGGCCGGGCGGCATCCAGGCCTTCCTGCACAACATGGCCCTCCGCCTGGACCCCGGCCGGCTGGTCGTCTACGCCTCCACCTGGAAGCGCGGCCGGGAGGGCGCCGAGGCCACCGCCGCCTTCGACGCCGAGCAGCCCTTCACCGTCGTACGGGACCGGACGACCATGCTGCTGCCCACCCCGCAGGCCACCCGGCGCGCTGCCGGGCTGCTGCGCGCGCACGGGTGCACGTCCGTGTGGTTCGGTGCGGCGGCCCCGCTCGGCCTGATGGCACCCGCGCTGCGCAGGGCCGGCGCCGAGCGGCTGGTGGCCACCACCCACGGCCACGAGGCCGGCTGGGCCCAGCTGCCCGCCGCCCGGCACCTGCTGCGCCGGATCGGCGAGTCCACGGACACGATCACCTACCTCGGCGAGTACACCCGCTCCCGGATTGCGACCGCGCTCACCCCGCAGGCGGCCTCGCGGATGGTGCAGCTGCCGCCGGGGGTCGACGAGAAGACCTTCCACCCCGGCTCCGGCGGCGACGAGGTCCGCGCGCGGCTCGGCCTGACCGACCGTCCGGTGGTCGTGTGCGTCTCCCGGCTGGTGCCGCGCAAGGGCCAGGACACGCTGATCCGGGCCATGCCCCGCATCCTCGCCGCCGAACCGGACACCGTCCTGCTGATCGTCGGCGGCGGCCCGTACGAGAAGGACCTGCGCAGGATGGCGGACGAGACCGGTGTCGCCGGCTCGGTCCGCTTCACCGGCGCCGTGCCCTGGTCCGAGCTGCCCGCCCACTACGGTGCCGGCGACGTCTTCGCCATGCCCTGCCGCACCCGCCGCGGCGGCCTGGACGTGGAGGGCCTCGGCATCGTCTACCTGGAGGCCTCCGCGACGGGCCTGCCGGTCGTCGCGGGCGACTCCGGCGGCGCCCCGGACGCGGTCCTGGAGGGCGAGACCGGCTGGGTGGTCCGGGGCGGCTCGGCCGAGCAGACGGCCGAGCGGGTCGTGGCCCTGCTCCAGGATCCCGAGCTGCGCCGCAGGATGGGCGAGCGGGGCCGGCGGTGGGTCGAGGAGAAGTGGCGCTGGGACCTCCTGGCGGAGAGGCTCAAGGCGTTGCTCTGAACCCTGCCGGGGCTCTAGGCGGAACCCGAAAGTCCGCCCATGCTGCGCACATGACACCAAAACTGACGAGACGTCAGATCCTGGGCGTGGCGGCGCTGCAGACCGCCGCCGCCCTCGGTTTCACCCGCATCGGTCTCCCGTCCGCCCGCGCGGCGGAACCCGCCCCCACGGACAACGCCCCGGCGATCGTCGTCGGCTCCGGCTACGGCGGCGCGGTCGCCGCCCTCCGCCTCGGTCAGGCCGGCATCCGCACCCTCGTCCTGGAGATGGGCGGCCTGTGGAACACCGCCGGCGCCGACGGCAGGGTCTTCTGCTCCACCACCGCCCCCGACCAGCGCGCCATGTGGTTCCGCAGCCGCACCGAGGCCCCGCTCGCCACGTTCCTCTGGCTGGACGTGGTCAACCGGGCCGTCAACCCCTATCCCGGCGTCCTGGACCGGGTGCACCACGACCACGTGTCCGTCTACGTCGGCCGCGGTGTCGGCGGCGGCTCCCTGGTCAACGGCGGCATGGCCGTCACCCCGCCCCGCGCCTACTTCACCGAGCAGTTCCCGGGCGTCGACGCCGACGACATGTACGGCACGTACTTCCCGCGCGCCCGCGCCATGCTCGGCGTCAACTCCGTCGACCCGGCCTGGTTCGAGTCCACCGACTGGTACCGGTTCACCCGGACCTCCCGGAAGGCCGCCGCCAACGCCGGCCTGCGCACCACCTTCGTGCCGAACGTCTACGACTTCGGCTACATGCGGCGCGAGGCCGCCGGCACCGCCACCAGGTCCGCGCTCGCGGGCGAGGTCATCTACGGCAACAACCACGGCAAGCGCAGCCTCGACAAGACCTACCTTGCCGCCGCCCTCGGCACCGGCAACGTCACCATCCACACCCTGGAGAAGGTCACCTCGGTCAGCCGGGCGGGCGACGGATCGTACGTCCTGACCGCCGACCGCATCGACTCCACCGGCGCGGTCGTCGAGCGCAAGCAGTACGGCTGCACCCACCTGTTCCTGGCCGGCGGCAGCCTCGGCACCACCGAACTCCTCGTCCGCGCCCGGGACACCGGCACCCTGCCCGACCTCGCCCCGGCCGTCGGGGCGGGCTGGGGCACCAACGGCAACACCATGCTCGGCCGCGCCAACCACGTGTGGGACACCGTCGGCGCCGACCAGGCCACCATGCCCGTCATGGGCATCGACGACTGGGCCAACCCCGACAACCCGGTCTTCGCGGAGATCGCCCCGCTGCCCATGGGCTTCGAACACTGGATCAGCCTGTACCTCGCGATCACCAAGAACCCCGAACGGGCGTCGTTCTCGTACGACAGCTCGTCCGGCGCGGTGCGACTGGGCTGGACCGCCGACCAGAGCGCCGTGTCGGCCGCCATGGCCAAGAAGCTGTTCGACCGCGTCAACGCGGCCAACGCGACCATCTACCGGTACGACCTCTTCGGTCCGGCCGGCAAGGTCTTCGCCGACGACTTCACCTACCACCCGCTCGGCGGCTGCGTGCTGGGCAGGGCGACCGACGGCTACGGCCGGGTGAAGGGGTACCCGAGGCTCTACGTCACCGACGGCTCGCTCGTGCCCGGCTCGATCGGCGTCAACCCCTTCGTCACCATCACCGCGCTCGCCGAACGCACGATGGCGCGGGTCCTCGCCGAGGACACCGCGCCATGAGGCACCGCCCGGATCACTTGGCGTAGATCGCCTCGATCTCGTCCGCGTAGTCCTTCGCCACCACGTTCCGCTTCAGCTTCAGCGACGGGGTGAGGTGGCCCGACTCCTCCGTGAACTGGGAGGACAGAATGCGGAACTTCCGCACCGATTCCGCCTTCGACACCGCGGCGTTGCCGTCGTCCACGGCCGACTGGATCGCGGCGTTCAGATCCGGGTCGTCCTTCAGCGACGCCGCGGTGGAGCCCGCCGGCTTGCCGTGCTCGGCGGCCCAACGGCCCAGGAACTCCTCGTCGACGGTGACCAGCGCGCCCACGAACGGCCGCCCGTCGCCCACCACCATGCACTCCGCGACCAGCGCGTGCGCCCGGATCCGGTCCTCGATCACGGCCGGGGCGACGTTCTTGCCGCCCGCCGTGACGATGATCTCCTTCTTCCGGCCGGTGATCCGCAGGTAGCCGTCCTCGTCCAGGGTGCCGATGTCACCGGTGTGGAACCAGCCGTCGGCCAGCGCCTCCGCGGTCGCGCCCGGGTTGTTCCAGTACTCCTTGAACAGGTGCTCGCCGTGCAGCAGCACCTCGCCGTCGTCGGCGATGCGGACCACCGAGCCGGGCAGCGGCTGGCCGACCGTACCGATCTTCTGCCGGTCCCAGGGGTTGAACGCGGTCGCCGCACAGGACTCGGTCAGGCCGTAGCCCTCCAGCACCGAGAAGCCGATGCCCCGGAAGAAGTGGCCGAGCCGCTCGCCCAGCGGGGCACCGCCGGAGATGGCGTACTCGCCCCGCCCGCCCAGCACCGCGCGCAGCTTGCTGTAGACCAGCTTGTCGAACACCTTGTGCTTGAGCTTCAGACCGAAGGACGGGCCCGACGGGCTGTCCAGCGCCTTGCTGTAGGCGATCGCGGTGTCCGCCGCCTTGTCGAAGACCGCGCCCTTGCCGTCGGCCTGCGCCTTGGCCCGCGCCGAGTTGTAGACCTTCTCGAAGACCCGCGGCACACCGAGGATCAGCGTCGGCCGGAACGCGGCCAGTTCGTCGGTGAGGTTCTTGATGTCCGGGACGCAGCCCAGCTTGATCGGCGCCATCATCGGCGCCACCTGCACCAGCCGCCCGAAGACGTGCGCGAGCGGAAGGAAGAGCAACACCGAGCACTCGCCGGTGCGGAACAGCGGACGCAGCCGTTCCACGACGTTCCCGCACTCGGCGAAGAAGCTGCGGTGGGTGAGCACACAGCCCTTGGGGCGCCCGGTGGTGCCGCTCGTGTAGACGATGGTCGCCGGGTCGTCGGCCCGGGCGAGCGAGCTGCGTTCCTCCACCGCCGCGTCACTGATGTCCTGCCCGAGGCGCCCCAGCTCCTCCACGCCGCCGGCCTCGATCTGCCAGACGTGCTTGAGCGCGGGCAGCCGGTCGCGGACCGACTCGACGGCGGCCGTGTGGCCCGCCAGCTCGGTGACGCAGGCCGTCGCGCCCGAGTCGCTGAGGATCCACTGCACCTGCTCAGGCGAGCTGGTCTCGTACACCGGCACGGTGATCGCGCCCGCGCTCCAGATGGCGAAGTCGAGCAGCGTCCACTCGTACCGCGTGCGGGACATCAGACCCACCCGGTCGCCCGGCTGCACGCCGGAGGCGATGAGACCCTTGGCCGCGGCACGCACCTCGGCCAGGAACTCCCGCGCCGACACGTCCTGCCAGGCACCGGCCACCTTGCGGGCGATGACGGCGACGTCGGGATGCTGCGCGGCGTTTCTGCGGACGATATCGGTCAGATTGCCGTCCGCAGGGACCTCGTACAAAGCCGGAAGGCTGAACTCGCGCAAGACTGCTGCTCCTCTTAGGGCGCCGGCGCCACGACGTTGTGCGATGCGACGGTGCGGTCCAAGGCTCGGGCGAGTGCTCCGGATCAGCATGGCGTTCGGCTGAGAATTCACATGTTGAAAACCAGAGCACGACTGGACTGCCCGGACGTTACCCGCCGGTATGGCGTCTACGACAGGGGGTCCCGGCGAGATGTTCGCTGCGTCACACACGTGGGCGTTCCTTCGCGCACAGTAGTCCACGGCCGAACCGACCGGCGAGTAACCGCAGGTTGGACCGGCACTGTTCACAGGTGCGCCCCTCCGCCTACGCTTGATCGCCATGGCTTCCACACGCACCGGCGACCGACGCACCCGCGTCCACGTGGTCAGCGACGTGCACGGCAACGCCCGCGATCTGGCCCGGGCCGGCGACGGCGCGGACGCCCTGATCTGCCTCGGCGACCTCGTCCTCTTCCTCGACTACGCGGACCACTCGCGCGGCATCTTCCCGGACCTGTTCGGCACGGAGAACGCCGACCGCATCGTGGAGCTGCGCACCGCCCGCCGCTTCGAGGAGGCCCGCGCGTTCGGAGCCCGGCTGTGGGCCGGCATCGGCGGCGACCGGGCCACCGCCATCGAGGCGGCCGTGCGCAAGCAGTACGCCGAGCTGTTCGCCGCGTTCCCCACGCCCACGTACGCCACCTACGGCAACGTCGACATGCCGCGGCTGTGGCCCGAGTACGTCCGGCCCGGCACCACCGTCCTCGACGGCCAGCGGGTGGAGATCGGCGGCCGTGTCTTCGGCTTCGTCGGCGGCGGCCTGCGCACCCCGATGCGCACGCCCTTCGAGATCGGCGACGAGGAGTACGCGGCGAAGATCGAGGCCGTCGGCGAGGTCGACGTGCTGTGCACTCACATCCCGCCGGAGGTACCCGAGCTGGTCTACGACACCGTGGCCCGCCGCTTCGAGCGGGGCAGCCGGGCCCTGCTGGACGCCATCCGCCGCACCCGGCCGCGGTACGCGCTGTTCGGACACGTCCACCAGCCGCTGGCGCGCCGGATGCGGATCGGCGCCACCGAGTGCGTGAACGTGGGGCACTTCGCCGGGACCGGCACGCCCTGGGCACTGGAGTGGTGAGGCCCGGCGGGCGCGGTGAAGGCGGCGGGCCGACGGCGCGGTAGCCTTCACGCTGCACACACGTGCGCAGACCGGCGCACGCGGATCTCTCCCACCGGCCCGCATCTGGAGGAGCCACGGCGATGGCGGAACACACCAGTTCGAGCATCACGATCGAGGCGGCTCCGGCCGACGTCATGGCGGTGATCGCCGACTTCGACCGCTACCCGGACTGGACCGGCGAGGTGAAGGAGGCGGAGGTCCTCGCCACCGACGCGCAGGGCCGTGCCGAGCAGGTGCGCCTCGTCATGGACGCCGGTGCCATCAAGGACGACCAGACCCTCGCCTACACCTGGACCGGTGCCGACAAGGTCTCCTGGACCCTGGTGAAGTCCCAGATGCTCCGCTCCCTCGACGGCTCCTACGCGCTGAGGCCGGCGGGCGCGGGCGCCACCGAGGTCACCTATCAGCTCACCGTCGACGTCAAGATCCCCATGCTCGGCATGATCAAGCGCAAGGCGGAGAAGGTCATCATCGACCGGGCGCTGGCGGGCCTGAAGAAGCGGGTGGAGTCGGGACCGGAGCAGGAGCCGGTGCAGGAGTCGGTGCAGGAACCGGTGAAGGAGTCCGGACAGGAGCCGGTGAAGGAGCCGGGCCAGGAGTAGCGGCCCCGGCCGTTCCCCGTGCACGGCGGTAGCGTTCACCCTCATGCGCACCATCCTGATCACGGGCCCGGGCGGTAGCGGGCGTACGACCGTCGCCGCCGCCACCGCACTGCGCGCCGCGGCCGACGGCACCCGCACCCTCCTGCTCGGCGCCGACCGCACCGACACTCTCGGCGCGGCCCTGGGCACCGCGACAGGACCGGCCCCCACCGAGGTCACCGGGCGCCTCACCGCCTGGCGGCCCGATGCCGCCGAACGCTTCCGGCAGGACCTCACCGCCTTCCAGACCCGCGCCGCGAACGTCCTCGACCTGCTCGGTGCCGCCCGCCTGGACGCCGAGGAGGTCACCCCGCTGCCCGGCGCCGAGGAACTGTCGTTCCTACAGGCCCTGCGGGACGCGGCCCTCTCCGAGCGCTACGACCTCCTCGTCGTCGACCTCCCGCCCCTGCCGCAGGCCCTCGCCCTGCTCGCCCTCCCCGGGGAACTGCGCCGCTACCTGCGCCGCCTGCTGCCGCCCGAGCGGCAGGCCGCCCGTGCCCTGCGCCCCGTCCTCGGCCGGCTGGCCGGCGTCCCCATGCCCGCCGACTGGCTGTACGAGACGGCGGCCCGCTGGGACGTCGAGCTGGCCGCCGTCGACGCCGTCCTCGCCGACCGGGACACCGCCGTACGCCTGGTCGCCGAACCCGGCCCGGCCGGCGCCGACGCCGTCCGCACCGCCACCCTCGGCCTGGCCCTGCGCGGCCTGCCCACCGAGGCCCTGATCGCCAACCGCACCCTGCCCGAGACCGCCCCCGACGCCTGGCTCCCGCACCCGTCGCCCGGTGACCACCCCGCACCGGGCCTCGCACCCCTTCTGTCGCTCCTCGCCCAGCAGCGCAAGGCACTCGCCGACTGGCAGGAGCCGTACGACGTCCACCCCGTCCCGCACCTCGGCCGCGACCCGCACGGCCCCGACGACCTCACCGCCCTCGCCGTACCCGCCGTCAACCCGGCGACCGCCCCGGTCGAGTGGCCCGTCACCGACCGGATCGCCGAGGACGGCGTGCTCGTCTGGCACCTCCCGCTGCCCGGCGCGATACGGGACGAACTCGACCTCGTCCGGCGCGGCGACGAACTTCTGATCACCGCGGGCCCCTTCCGCCGGATCGTTCCGCTGCCCTCCGCCCTGCGCCGCTGCACCGTCGCCGGAGCCGGACTCCAGGACGGCGAGCTGCGCGTCCGCTTCGCCCCGGACCCCGACCTGTGGCCCGCCCCGGGACGATGAACCGGACACGCCCGTTCGGGTAACGTCGTAAGGGCGAACCGTAGTCAGGAGCCGCCATGAGCGAAGAGCGCCCCGCACCCGACCCCCGCGAGGAGGAGCCGGCGAGGGCGACCGACGCCGACGCCTGGTCCACGGCCTGCGCCGAGGACCTCGACGCCGAGCGGACCCGTCGCCGCACCGAGCACGGCCCGCCCCCCGGTTCCGCGGCCGAGGAACTGAGGAAGCTCGTGGACACGGTGGCCGACCGGCTGTCCGGCCTCCCGTCACCGCTCCTCGGCGGCCTCGCCGGGCCCGCCGCCCAGCAGATGGTGCGGCAGGTCGTCCAGCAGGCGAAGGCCGCCGTCGAGCCCGTCATAGAGCGCAACCCGGACGTCTTCGACCACCTGGCAGCGGCCGGTGGCGAGCTGCTCGCCGCCTACCGCTCCGCCGTCCAGGCCCAGGAGCAGCGCTGGACCTCCCGCACCGCCGACCCGGCGGCCGGCCCCGCGGACGACCGGCGGGACCGGGGCGACGGGGGCGAGGGCACCGGCCCGGGGGAACGCATCGACCTGGACTGAAGCCCTCGCACGGCAGGGCCTCGGGTACGGTTGGCCGTAGCGGGGCTCGACCGAAACTGAGGGATTCATGGGACTCACCATCGGCGTCGACATCGGCGGCACGAAGATCGCGGCCGGCGTGGTCGACGAGGAAGGCAACATCCTCTCGACCTTCAAGGTGCCGACCCCCACCACGCCCGAGGCCATCGTGGACGCCATCGCCTCGGCGGTGGAGGGCGCGCGCGCCGGGCACGAGATCGTCGGCGTGGGCATCGGCGCGGCCGGTTACGTCAACCGGCAGCGGTCCACGGTGTACTTCGCGCCGAACATCGACTGGCGCAACGAGCCGCTCAAGGAGAAGGTCGAGGCCCGCACGGGCCTCCCGGTCGTGGTCGAGAACGACGCCAACGCCGCCGCCTGGGGCGAGTACAGGTTCGGCGCGGGCAAGGGCCACCGCAACGTCATCTGCATCACGCTCGGCACCGGCCTCGGCGGCGGCATCATCATCGGCAACAAGCTGCGCCGCGGCCACTTCGGCGTGGCCGCCGAGTTCGGCCACATCCGGATGGTCCCGGACGGCCTGCTCTGCGGCTGCGGCTCGCAGGGCTGCTGGGAGCAGTACGCCTCCGGCCGCGCCCTGGTCCGGTACGCCAAGCAGCGCGCCAACGCCACCCCCGAGCGCGCCGAGGTCCTGCTGGCACTCGGTGACGGCACCCCCGACGGCATCGAGGGCAAGCACATCTCCATGGCCGCCCGCCAGGGCGACCCGGTCGCCGTGGACTCCTACCGCGAGCTGGCCCGCTGGGCCGGCGCCGGCCTCGCCGACCTCGCCTCCCTCTTCGACCCGTCCGCCTTCATCGTGGGCGGCGGCCTCTCCGACGAGGGCGACCTGGTCCTCGACCCGATCCGCAAGTCCTACAAGCGCTGGCTGGTCGGCGGCAACTGGCGCCCGGTGGCCGACGTGATCGCGGCGCAGCTGGGCAACAAGGCCGGACTCGTCGGCGCGGCCGACCTGGCCCGGGAGCCCGACCCCGTCATGTGACCGCGACGGTGCCCCACCCAGGGGCGCGGGGCCGCATCACGCCTCGCGCCCCGCTCCGTCGGGCTACATTGATCCACATGGAGCCGCTCCCCAACTCCCGTACGGAACCCGACGGTTCCGCCGTCATCCGCGTCCTGAGCTACAACATCCGCTCGATGCGCGACGACACCGCCGCCCTGGCCAGAGTGATCACCGCCTGCGCCCCGGACCTGGTCCTCCTCCAGGAGGCCCCCCGCTTCTTCCGCTGGCGCAAGAAGCTCGCCCGGCTCGCGGCGGCCTCCGGCCAGGTCGTCCTCACCGGGGGCGCCACGGCGGCGGGCCCGGCGGTCCTGTGCGGTCTGCGCGCCACCGTCGAACGCACCGAGGACGTCCTGCTGCCCCTCACCCCGGGCCTCCACCGGCGCGGCTTCGCCACGGCGGTGGTCCGCTTCGGCGGCGTCCGCCTCGGCGTGCTCAGCTGCCACCTCTCCCTCCAGCGGGAGGAACGTCACGACCAGGGCGGGATGCTGCTCGACCGGCTCGCCGGACTCGGCGTGGAGCACGCCGTCGCGGGCGGCGACCTCAACGAACGGCCCGACGGCAGCACCTTCCGGCGGCTCGCCGAAACCCTCCAGGACTGCCGAACCGCCGCACCCTGGGGCGGCGAGTTCACCTCCACCCCCGCCGACCCCCGCCGGCGCATCGACGCGATCTTCGCCACCCAGGGCATCGAGGTGCTCGGCTGCGGCGTCCCGCTGGACCAGCCCGGGGTGCGCCCGGCAGACCTGAGGGCGGCCACGGACCACCTCCCGGTCCTCGCCGCCCTCAGAATCCCGGCCTGAGCCGACCGCACCGGCCCGTCAGACCACCGCTCCGCGTCCGGGGTCGCCGTCGTCGTCCTCGTCGTCCGTCCGCATCCGCGCCACCAGCGTCACGAAGCCGCCGAGGAAGCCGCCGATGCCCAGGGTCGCCAGCCACCAGGTCATGTCCCAGCCGAGCAGCACCGCCAGCAGGAGCAGGACGGGACCGCCGACCACGCCGAGCCAGGCGAACCGGGCGGTCGTGTCCGCGGTCGGCAGCGGCGGCGGCTCCGGCGGGACGAAGTGGCCCTCGTCGTCCTCGTCGAAGTCGTCGTCGGACGGCTCGGCCACGCTGTGGTCGCGGGGGCCGGCCGGGCCGACCCCGGGCGCGAAGGAGACCGAGCCGCCCAGCGGCCGGGCGGCGGAGTTCCCCGCGTCGCCCCCGGGCTCGCTCCCCGCGTCCTTCACCGCGTCCCTCACCGGGTCCTGCGACGGGTTCACCGCCGGAGTCGCCGCCGGGTTCACCACCGGATTCACCGCGGGGTTCTTCGCCGTGTTCTTCTCCAGCAGGGCGAGGTCCTCCACCGGCTTGAACGGCCGGGCTCCCGGCGGATCCGGGGGCTCCGCGCCGTAGCCGGCGACGATGGCCCGCCAGGCGGCGTCCTCGTCGAACGGCACCTCCTGCATGTCCGGCTCGCGAGCTTCCTGGCCGCCCTGGTCCTCGTGGCCCTCACGGCCCTCACGGCCCTCGCGGTCCTCACGGTCCTCACGGTCGGAGTCGTGCTCAGCCAACTGCGGCCGTCCCTTCCTTGCCGACGACGGGTGCGAGCCGGCCGATGAAGGCGAGGCTCTCCTCGAAGACCCGGTCCGCATCCTTGTCCAACGTCGCCACGTGGTAGCTGTGTTCCAGCACGATCTCCGTGACGTCCGTGGACGACACCCGGCTCAGCACCCGCGCCGAGTCGGCCGCCGGCACGACATGGTCCCGGGCGCTGCGCAGCAGCAGCAACGGCTGGGTGACCTGGGGAAGCTCGCCGTCCAGCCGGCGCAGGAACCTCCGCAGCGAGTGCGCCGCGTGCAGCGGCACCCGGTCGTACCCCAGCTCCGCCGCGCCCGGCTGGGCGATGTCGCTGGCGATGCCCTTCGTCGTCCGCACGAGGTGCCGGGCCACCGGAAGGGCGTACGCCGACAGGCCGTGCACCCGGTTCGCCGGGTTGACGACCACCGCGCCCGCGACCCGCTCGCCGTGCCGGGCGGCGAGCCGGAGCGCCAGCGCCCCGCCCATCGACAGGCCCGCGACGAAGACCCGGGAACAGCGCTCGGCGAGGAGGCGCAGCTCGCGGTCCACCTCCGCGTACCAGTCCTGCCAGGTGGTGAGCTGCATGTCCTCCCAGCGGGTGCCGTGGCCGGGCAGCAGCGGCAGGGACACGGTCAGGCCGCGGGCCGCGTGGTGCTCCGCCCAGGGGCGCAGCGACTGGGGCGAGCCGGTGAAGCCGTGGCAGAGGAGAACCCCCACCTCCCCGCCCTCGTGGCGGTACGGCTCGGCTCCGGGGAGAACTGGCATGTGCTTCACCGTACGCGACCGCACCGACACCGACCAGGGTCGTCGGGCCCATTGTCGGCGCTCCGGGTTAAGGTCTCTCCGACGGAACCAGGAGGCACACGGGTGTTGTACGGCACGATGAAGGTCGCCATCGGAGGGCCGCTGAAGGTCGCCTTCAGGCCTTGGGTGGAGGGCCTGGAGAACATCCCGGCCACGGGCCCGGCCATCCTGGCCAGCAATCACCTGTCCTTCTCGGACTCGTTCTTCCTGCCGGCCGTGCTGGACCGCAAGGTCACCTTCATCGCCAAGGCCGAGTACTTCACCACCCCGGGCGTGAAGGGCCGCCTCACCGCGGCCTTCTTCAAGGGTGTCGGCCAGCTCCCGGTGGACCGCTCCGGGGCGCGCGGCGCCGGTGAGGCGGCGATCCGGAGCGGCATCGAGGTGCTGGAGCGCGGCGAGTTGTTCGGCATCTACCCGGAGGGCACCCGCTCGCCGGACGGACGGCTCTACCGGGGCAAGCCCGGCGGCCTCGCGCGCGTGGCGCTCGCCACCGGCGCGCCGGTCATCCCGGTCGCCATGATCGACACGGAGAAGATCCAGCCGCCCGGCAAGGTCGTGCCGAAGCTGATGCGGCCCGGCATCCGCATCGGCAAGCCCATGGACTTCAGCCGCTACCAGGGCATGGAGCACGACCGGTTCGTGCTGCGCGCCCTGACCGACGAGGTCATGTACGAGATCATGAAGCTCTCCGGCCAGGAGTACGTCGACATGTACGCCACCGCCGCCAAGCGCCGGATAGCGGACGCGGCCAAGGCGGCCAAGGAAGCCGAGAAGGCCGAGAAGGCCGAGAAGAGCGGGAAGGCCGAGCAGGGCGGGAAGAAGCAGGACGAGTCGTAGACCGGGGAGACGGGGAAGCCGGGGGGGAGCGGGGGAGATGCCCGAGCGCGAGCGCGGACGAACCGAGAAGCGCGGCGTCATGAGAATGTCGGTCGAGCTGCCGCTGTGGCGCGCGCTCGCCGGGTACCGCGTCCTGACCATGCTGTACGCGATCGGCCTGTGCGCCACCGCGTACGACCACTTCGTGCGGCCCTGGATCGCCGTCGCCTACTACGCCGTCCTGGCCGTGTGGACCCTCGCGACCCTGCCCAAGGTGGCGAGCGCGGCGGCCTGCACCCGGCGGTTCCTGGCCGCCGACCTGACCGTCGCCCTCGTCGGCATCCTGCTCACCCCCGTCGCCGACAGCCACGAGCGGATCGCGGGCGGCGGTCCCACGCTGCCGTCGATATGGACCGCCGGCGCGGTGCTGGCCTTCGCCATCAAGGGCGGCTGGCGCTGGGCGGCCGTCGCCTCCACCGCCGTCGCCGCCGTCAACCTGGTCGAGCGCGGCCGTCCCGCCCGGGACACCGTGCACAACGTCATCCTCGTCTGGGTCGCCTCCATCGCCATCGGCTACGTCGTGGAGGTGGCCCGGGCCTCCGAGCGCACCCTCGCCCGCGCGCTGGAGATCGAGGCCGCGACCCGGGAGCGGGAGCGGCTGGCCCGGGACATCCACGACAGCGTGCTGCAGGTGCTGGCGATGGTGAAGCGCCGGGGCGCGGCCCTCGGCGGCGAGGCGGCCGAGCTGGGCCGGCTGGCCGGGGAGCAGGAGGTGGCCCTGCGCACACTGGTGTCGGGTGGCCTGGTCCCGGTGTCCCGGGCCGCGGAGGAGGACTCCGCCGCAGCCGTCGTACGCGCCGTCGGGCAGCCGGCCGAGGACGCACCGGCCGGCCCGGTCGACCTGCGCTCCCTGCTCGCCCGCTACGCCCGAGCCCGGGTCAGCCTCGCCGAGCCCGGCGCCCCGGTGCTGCTGCCGCACGCCGCGGCGCGCGAGGTGGCCGCCGCGGTCGGCGCCGCCCTGGACAACGTGCGCCGGCACGTCGGGGAGGACGCGCGGGCCTGGATCCTGGTCGAGGACGAACCGGACGAGGTCGTCGTCACCGTCCGGGACGACGGCCCCGGCATCCCCGAGGGCCGGCTCGCGCAGGCCGAGGGGGAGGGCAGGCTCGGGGTGGCCCTGTCGATCCGGGGCCGGCTGCGCGACCTCGGCGGCAGCGCCGAGATCGTCTCCGTCCCCGGACAGGGCACGGAAGTGGAACTGAAGGTACCGAAGGACGCCGTACGGGCGCGGGGGAAGAAGGCGGAACAGCGATGACGCAGCAGCAGGACCCGATCAAGGTCATGGTGGTGGACGACCACCCCATGTGGCGGGACGCGGTCGCCCGCGACCTGGCCGAGTCCGGCTTCGCGGTGGTCGCCACCGCCGGCGACGGCGAGCAGGCGGTCCGCCGCGCCAGGGCCGCCGCCCCCGACGTCCTCGTGCTGGACCTCAACCTGCCGGCCAAGCCCGGCGTCCAGGTGTGCAAGGAACTCGTCGCCCACAACCCGGCGTTGCGGGTCCTCGTCCTGTCGGCGAGCGGCGAGCACGCGGACGTGCTGGAGGCCGTGAAGTCCGGCGCGACCGGCTATCTGCTGAAGTCGGCCTCCACCGAGGAACTGCTGGACGCGGTGCGCCGTACCGCCGTCGGCGACCCGGTGTTCACACCGGGCCTCGCCGGGCTGGTCCTCGGCGAGTACCGCCGGCTGGCCGCCGAGCCCGTGCCCGCCCCGGACGCCGAGGAGCCCGGCGCACCCCGGCTGACGGACCGGGAGACGGAGGTGCTGCGGCTGGTGGCGAAGGGCCTGAGCTACAAGCAGATCGCCGAACGCCTCGTCATCTCCCATCGCACGGTGCAGAACCACGTCCAGAACACCCTCGGCAAGCTCCAGCTGCACAACAGGGTGGAGCTGGTCCGGTACGCGATAGAACGCGGACTCGACGACGAGTAGGCCGGTTTCCGACGCCACGCACCGGAATCACCCTTCCGCCCTATCCCGATGTGACCTGAATCACCATTAGCGTGACCGGTCGTCAGGCAAGCGCGGTGAAGGGACATTTCCATGCGGGTCGGAGTACTGACCGGAGGCGGCGACTGCCCCGGGCTCAACGCCGTCATCCGGGGCATCGTCCGCAAGGGCGTGCAGGAGTACGGCTATGACTTCGTCGGCTTCAAGGACGGCTGGCGCGGCCCCCTCGAAGGCGACGCCATCCGCCTCGACATCCCCGCGGTGCGCGGCATCCTGCCCCGCGGCGGCACCATCCTCGGCTCCTCGCGCACCAACCCCCTGAAGGTGCAGGACGGCATCCGCCGGATCAAGGACAACCTGGCCAAGCAGGAGATCCAGGCCCTGATCGCGATCGGCGGCGAGGACACCCTCGGCGTCGCGGCCCGCCTGTCCGGCGAGTACGGCGTGCCCTGCGTGGGCGTACCGAAGACCATCGACAACGACCTGTCCGCCACCGACTACACCTTCGGCTTCGACACCGCCGTCAACATCGCCACCGAGGCCATCGACCGGCTGCACACCACCGCCGAGTCCCACATGCGGGTCCTGGTGGTGGAGGTGATGGGCCGGCACGCCGGCTGGATCGCCCTGCACTCGGGCCTGGCCGGCGGCGCCAACGTCATCCTCATCCCCGAGCAGCGCTTCGACGTCGACCAGGTCTGCGACTGGGTGACCTCCCGCTTCCGGGCGTCGTACGCCCCGATCGTGGTCGTCGCCGAGGGCGCCATGCCCAAGGACGGCGACATGGTGCTCAAGGACCAGTCGCTGGACTCCTTCGGGCACGTCCGGCTCTCGGGAGTCGGCGAGTGGCTCGCCAAGGAGGTCGAGAAGCGCACCGGCAAGGAGGCCCGCACCACGGTCCTCGGACACGTCCAGCGCGGCGGCACCCCGAGCGCCTTCGACCGCTGGCTCGCCACGCGCTTCGGCCTCCACGCCATCGACTGCGTGCGCGAGGGCGACTTCGGGAAGATGGTCGCCCTGCGCGGCACCGACGTCGTCCGCGTCCCCCTCGGCGAGGCCACCGCCAAGCTGAAGACGGTCGACCCGAAGCTCTACGAAGAGGTGGGCGTGTTCTTCGGCTGACGGCGGCCCCGGAGGGCTACACGGTCGTGCGGCGCACCTGGCCGACCAGGTCCCGCACGACCGCCGCCCCGTTCAGGGTGAGGACCGACTCCGGATGGAACTGCACCCCCGCGAACCCCGGGCCCCGCAGGGCGTGCACCTCGCCGTTCTCCGCCCGGCTGACCTCCACCCCGCGCGCCGCCAGCCCACGGGCCGCCTCCCCGTCGCAGCGCGCGACGAAGCTGTTGTAGAAGCCGACCGTCTCCGGCCGTCCGAACAGGTCGATCTCCGTCTGCGCCCCCTGGTACGGCACCTCCTTGCGTACGATCTCCAGCCCCAGCTCCGCCGCGATCAGTTCGTGCCCGAGGCAGACGCCGAGCACCCCGTTCCGGTGCCCGCCGATCACCTCGGCGGCCAGGCCCCGCAGGAACCGCATCTTGGGATCGCCCAGGTCGCGGGGGTCGCCGGGACCGGGTCCGAGCACCACCGTCCCCTCGTGCGCGAGCACCGTCTCCCGCAGCCCCGGCTCGTCGTACCGGCGGACGGTCACCTCCAGCCCGCCCGACCGCAGCACGTGCGCCAGCATGGCGGTGAAGGTGTCCTCGCCGTCCACGATCAGCGCGTGTCCGGTCAGCTCCCGCGACCCCTCCTGCATCCGCAGCCAGAACGGCGCCAGCGAGGAGCGGCGCCCGTCCAGCGCCGCCCGCACCCGGGGGTCGTCGGCCAGCCGGGGCCGCACCGACTCCCCGGCCGGCCTGCCCGGACGCACCCCGAGAGCCGCCAGGACCCCCGCCGCCTTGGCATGGGTCTCCGCGACCTCGCCCGCCGGGTCCGAGCCGCGCACCAGCGTCGCCCCGACGGGCACGCGCAACCGCCCGTCGGCGGAGATGTCGGCGGTGCGGATCAGAATGGGGGAGTCGAGGGTCTGCGCACCCCCGGAGTCCCGCCCCAGCAGCGCGAGCGCACCGGCGTAGTACCCGCGCCCCACTCCGTCCCGCCCCAGGGGCTCGTACCGCTCGATCACCCGGCACGCGTTCTGCACGGGCGAGCCGGTCACCGTCGCCGCGAACATCGTCTCCCGCAGCACCTCCCGCGCGTCCAGGGAGGACCGCCCGCGCAGCTCGTACTCGGTGTGCGCGAGGTGCGCCATCTCCTTCAGCCGCGGCCCGACGACGACCCCGCCCATGTCGCCGACGGTGCACATCATCTTCAGCTCCTCGTCCACGACCATCGACAGCTCCTCGATCTCCTTGCCGTCGGCGAGGAAGCCGAGCAGGTGCTCGGGCGTCGGTCCCCCGGCGGGATAGCGGTACGTCCCGCTGATCGGGTTCATGACGACCGTGCCGCCGGACATCCGGACGTGCACCTCCGGGCTCGCCCCCACCAGCGTCCGGTCGCCGGTGTGCACCACGAACGTCCAGTACGCGCCCCGCTCGCCCGCCAGCAGCCGCCGGAACAGCGCCAGCGCGTCCGCGCGGCCGAAGCCGGGGATCCCGCCCTCGTACGTCCGCCGGATCACGAAGTTCGCGCCCTCGCCCCGGCCGATCTCCTCGCGCAGCACCCGCCCGACGATCTCGCCGTACTCCTCGTCGCCGACGTCGAAGCCCCCGCCCTCCACCCGCACCTCGTGCGCGGGGAGCTGCGCCAGCGCCTCGTCGAGCGGGATCTCGTACGACTCCTGCGGGGTGAGCACCAGCAGCGGGGTGCCGTCGTCGCGGACGTCGAAGCCGCGCTCGCGGATCTGCCGGAACGGGACGAGCGCGAGCCCCTCGTCGGGCAGGTCGGCGAGCCGGTCCCGGCTGGTCACCGGGCCGATCAGCACCTCCAGCAGGTCCTCGTCGCGGCCCGGGGCGCGACGGCGCAGCAGGGCGAAGGGGCGGGGGTCGTGCAGCAGCCGGGCCAGATCCATGGTTCCTCTTCCGTCGATGTGGTCGACCGATGTGGCCGACAGCGGTGAGGAACGACCCCGGACACACCGAAGGCCGCCCCTCGGGCGGCCTTCGCGAAGTCTGTCGTACGCGCGATCAGCGGGCCGCCGGAGAAGCGGTCCACCACCAGTTCTGGATCGACAGCGCGAACATGCGGGAAACCCTACCGCACCCACCGGATCGTCCGCGAGGTGATCGCTCCGTCTCACTCTTCGAGCCGGAGGAAAGAACCCCGGACCCGACCCCGTAATGTTTACGAGGTGACCGTGAACGCTAAGACCAGCCCGAGTGCTGGCAACACCTGGCGAGACCTGCCCGCGGCGCAGCAGCCCGAGTACCCCGACCCCGAGGCTCTGCGCGCAGTGATCGCGGACCTCGAGTCGTATCCGCCGCTCGTCTTCGCGGGCGAGTGCGACCAGCTGCGCGCCCGGATGGCGGCCGTCGCCAAGGGAGAGGCGTTCCTCCTCCAGGGCGGCGACTGCGCCGAGGCCTTCGACGCGGTGTCCGCCGACCACATCCGCAACAAGCTCAAGACGCTGCTCCAGATGGGCGCCGTCCTGACCTACGCGGCCTCGGTGCCGGTGGTGAAGGTCGGCCGGATCGCGGGCCAGTACTCCAAGCCCCGTTCCAAGCCGACCGAGACCCGTGACGGCGTGACGCTCCCGGTGTACCGGGGCGACTCCGTCAACGGCTTCGACTTCACCGAGGCCAGCCGCATCCCGGACCCCGAGCGGCTCAAGCGCATGTACCACGCCTCCGCCTCGACGCTGAACCTGGTGCGCGCCTTCACCACCGGTGGTTACGCCGACCTGCGTCAGGTGCACGCCTGGAACCAGGACTTCGTGCGGACCTCGCCGTCGGGCCAGCGTTACGAGCAGCTGGCGCGGGAGATCGACAACGCGCTGAACTTCATGCGGGCCTGCGGCACCGACCCGGAGGAGTTCAAGACCGTCGAGTTCTTCTCCTCGCACGAGGCGCTGCTGCTGGACTACGAGTCGGCCCTGACCCGGGTCGACTCGCGTACCGGCAAGCTGTACGACGTCTCCGCGCACATGGTGTGGATCGGCGAGCGCACCCGGCAGATGGACGGTGCGCACATCGAGTTCGCCTCGAGGATCCGCAACCCGATCGGCATCAAGCTCGGCCCGACCACGACGGCCGAGGAGGCGCTGCGTTACATCGACCGTCTCGACCCCGAGCGGGAGCCGGGCCGGCTGACCTTCATCGTCCGCATGGGCGCCGGCAAGATCCGGGACAAGCTGCCCGAGCTGGTCGAGAAGGTGACGGCGTCCGGTGCGACGGTGGCCTGGGTGACCGACCCGATGCACGGCAACACCTTCGAGGCGGCCTCCGGGCACAAGACGCGCCGTTTCGACGACGTGCTCGACGAGGTCAAGGGCTTCTTCGAGGTGCACAAGGCGCTCGGCACCCACCCGGGCGGCATCCACGTGGAGCTGACCGGCGACGACGTCACCGAGTGCGTGGGCGGCGGCGACGAGATCTTCGTGGACGACCTGCACCAGCGCTACGAGACGGCCTGCGACCCGCGGCTGAACCGCAGCCAGTCGCTGGACCTGGCGTTCCTCGTCGCCGAGATGTACCGCGACCAGTAGCCGTCCGGCGGTCGGGGCGCGGATCGTCTCGCGGTTGGGGCGCGGATCACATCCGATCCGCGCCCCACTGCTCTTTTGCGGGCTCCGCCCCGACAGGTAAGGTTAGGTTTGCCTCACCGATCAAGGGGATGGCAGAGAGACAGCGATCCCGTCGGGAGGTCTACCGCGTGTACGTCTGCAGCTGCTTCGGCATCACCGAGGCGCAGGTCAAGCAGCACGCGGAGGACGGCGCCTGCACCCCCCGCCAGATAGCCTCCGCCTGCAAGGCCGGTACGGACTGCGGGTCGTGCGTGCGCCGGATCCAGGCCCTCCTGGGCCGTGGCGCCTGTCCGCGCCGTGAGTCGGCCGACCAGGGCCGGCCCGTCCTCACCGGGCTGGACGAGGCCGCCTAGCTCTCCGGCTGCTCGATCAGCTGGGCGATGTAGAGCGCCTCGCCGAGCTTGTCCACCAGCTCCAGCTGGGTGTCCAGGTAGTCGATGTGGTGCTCCTCGTCGGCGAGGATGTCCTCGAAGATGTTCGCGGACGTGATGTCGCCCTTCTCCCGCATCACCTTGATGCCCCGCCTGAGCCGGTCGATCGCCTCCACCTCGATCTGCCGGTCCGCCTCGAACATCTCCCGGACGGTCTGCCCCACGCGGACATGGAACAGTCGCTGGTAGTTGGGCAGCCCCTCCAGGAACAGGATCCGGTCGGTCAGCACCTCGGCGTGCTTCATCTCGTCGAACGACTCGTGCCGCGTGTACTTCGCCAGCTTCGTCCAGCCGAAGTTCTCCTGCATCTTCGCGTGCAGGAAGTACTGGTTGATCGCGGTCAGCTCGCCGGTGAGCTGCTCGTTGAGGAACTCGATGACCTCGGGATCGCCCTGCATCGCAGCGGCTCCTTCCACACGGGGGACGGGGGAGGTGTGCGCCGCATGATTGCACCGGAGGGGAAGATCGTCCAGTAAGTGTGTACTTAGTGGTTACGCCCCGAGTTGCTGGCAATTGTCCGGTTCGGGAGGGGGTGGTCAAGGGCACCGCCCGAGGTCTGTCAGGATGGATACATGGGTCATCCGGTGGAGCGAGCGTCTGGGGCGGCGGCAGGGTCCGAGCTTCCGCCGGGTCAGCGGCTCCAGCGGGGCTGGCCGGTCACGCACTACGGGCCGGTCCCGAAGTTCCGGCCCGAGCGCTGGGAGTTCCGGGTCTTCGGCGCCACCGCCGACGGCGACAAGCGCACCTGGAACCACGAGGAGTTCACGGCCCTGCCGTACACCACGGTGGTGGCCGATCTGCACTGCGTGACGAAGTTCAGCATGATCGGCGCGGAGTGGGGCGGCGTCCCGGCCCGCGCGATCCTGGACCTGGCCCCGCCTGCCCCGGACGTCACCCATGTGATGGTCTGGGCGGAGTACGGCTTCAGCTCCAACCTGCGCCTCGCGGACTTCGCCTCCGACCGCACGATCTTCGCCACCCACAAGGACGGCGAGCTGCTCACCGCCGAGCACGGCTTCCCGGTCCGCCTGATCGTGCCCCACCTGTACGCCTGGAAGGGTCCGAAGTGGGTCCGGGGCGTGGAGTACATGACCGCCGACCGCCGCGGCTTCTGGGAGGAGCGCGGCTACCACAACATCGGCGACCCCTGGAAGGAGCAGCGCTACTCCTACCAGGAACAGCCCGGGGACGGCCCCGAGCTGTGACCCCCGGTCCGGTCAGTGGTGGTACCGGTGCACCACCGCGTGTCCCCTGCCCCGGCCGATCATCCACCTGTTGACCGGTGTGGTCACCGCGAAGGCGAGCACGAGCGAGACCGCGAGCGAGATCCAGAACAGCGCGTCGCCCGTCATGGCGTCCCGCGCGGACGGCCAGACCAGGATCACCCCGTTGTCGATCAGCTCCATCACGGCGATGGACAGGGTGTCCGCGGCCAGCGCCACCCGGAAGGCCGTACGGAAGCCGACGCCGGCCCGCAGGATGCCGCGCAGGGTGAGCGAGTAGCCGAAGAAGAAGGCCAGCACGATCGCGAGCAGGGTGGTCGGCAGGTTGCCCCAGCCCAGCGCCGTACCGACGACCATGCCGAGCACCTCGCCGATGGCGCAGCCGGTGAGGCAGTGCAGGGTGGCCTGCATGGCCATGGACCAGGTGGCGGCGGACGCGGGGCCCCGCGGGTGCTGCCCGTGCCCGTGCCGGTCCTCGCGGTGCTCGTGCACGTGGTGCTCGTGCGCGTGGCCTTCGGGCCGGCGGTGCTGCCGACCGGTGTGAGCGGAGTGGTCCACGGATACCCCCATGCCGGGTGACGGTTCCTGCAACCGGCAGGAACCGAGTACCCCCCAGGGGTATTCCCCAACGGGTCAGGAATCCCGCAGTTTCTTCAGCCGCTCCACGTCCGCCGCGTGCCCCTCCTTGCCGCCGGGCGTCTCGATGACCAGCGGTACGCCCTCGGTCGCGGGGTGGGTCATCAGTGCCCGGAACGGGTCCTCGCCGATGTGGCCGGAGCCGATGTTCTCGTGCCGGTCCTTGTGCGCGCCCACCACGTCCTTGGAGTCGTTGGCGTGGATCAGCTTCAGCCGTCCCTCGCCGACGGTCTCCACCAGCAGGTCCAGGGTCTGGTGCATCCCGCTCGGCCCGGTCAGGTCGTGCCCGGCGGCGAAGATGTGGCAGGTGTCCAGGCACACACCCAGCCTGGGATGGGCGTCGAGCGCCTCGAAGTACGGCCCGAAGTCCCAGGTCCGCGAGCACAGCGAGGCGCCCTGCCCGGCGGTGGACTCCAGCAGCAGGAACGGGTCGTCGTCGTGGGTCAGCTCGTCCAGCAGCGGCAGCATGTACGCACGGACCTGCTTGAGCGCCACCTCTCGCGCCCGCCCGCCGGTCGCGCTCCCGGTGTGCACCACCACACCCAGCGCGCCGATCTCCCGCCCGCGGCGCAGCGAGTGCCGCAACGACTCCACCGACCGCTCCACGGTCGCCTCGGTGTGCGAGCCGAAGTTGATCAGGTACGGCGCGTGGACGTACGCCGGGATCGACTCCTCGGCGCAGGCCTGGCGGAACGCCTCGTCCTGCCGCGGGTTCCCGGCGGGCGTGGCCCAGCCGCGCGGGTTGGCGACGAACACCTGCACCGTCTCCGCCTTCAGATCACGGGCGTACGACAGCCCGACGGAGTGCAGGCCGCCGGCCACGGGCACATGGCCGCCGACGGGGTTGCGGGGGATCCGCCGGGCGGGGGACGACTGAACGGGACTCACCCGTTCAGGGTGTCATGTCCGCCCCCGCGCCCGGACCGCGGTCGCCGGTGAGACCGGTCACCGGATGGTGATCGTTATCGTGGACCCCTTGGGCGCCCGGTCGCCGCCCTCGACCGACTGCTTCTTCACGGTGTCGCCGAACAGTCCGAGCAGCCCCCGGTCCTCGTCCACCTCGAAGCCGGCGCCCTCCAGTGCCTTGTGGGCATCGTCCACGCTGTCGCCGACCACGTCCGGGACCTCGATCATCTCCGGGCCCTTGGACAGGGTCAGTGTCACCGTGTCGCCCTCGGCGGCCCGGCCTCCCTCGCCCGGGCTCTGCGCGGCCACCTCGCCCGCGTCGTACTCGGAGTTGATCCGCTTGGCGGCGACCTTCACCTTCAGTCCGGCGTCCGTCAGCTCCTGCCTGGCGCTGTCCAGGTCGTCGCCGGTGACGTCCGGCACGTCGACCGGGCGGCCCTTGCTGACGACCAGCGCGATCGCCGAGCCGGCGTGCCGCTTGGTGCCCGCCTCCGGGGTCGTACCGATCACCGAGCCCCTCGGCACGTCCTCGCTGACCTCGCGGGTCACCATGCCCGGCTCCAGGCCGTCCGCCTTCAGCCGCGCCCGCGCCTTCGCCAGCGGCTGCCCCGCCACGTTCGGCACGTTCACCGTCTCCGGACCCAGCGACACGGTCAGCGTCACCGAGTCGTGGTCGCGGATCCGGGCGCCGGGCGACGGGTCGGAGCCGATCACCGTGCCGCGGTCGACGGTGTCGCTGTACGCGCGCTTGACCTGGCCGACCTCCAGCCCGGCCGTCTCCAGCCGCTCCTTCGCCCGCGCCTCCGTCTGCGCCAGCAGCGGGGGCACCTTGGTGAACTGGCCCGAGTTGATGTACCAGACCCCGGCGCCCACGCCGAACACCAGCAGGACGGCCGCGATCACCAGCAGCACCGTGCGCGGGGGCCGCGCCGGGCGCCGGCGGGGCGGCACCGGCGGGCTCTGGAAGCGGGCGGTCCGGTCGATGCCGTCACCGGGCCCCTCGGCCGGGACGTCCTCGCCGACGGGCAGCGGGCGGGGGAGGGTGAGCGAGCGCGGGATCACGCTCGTGCGGTCCTCGGCGTTGTCGTGCTGCGCGGTCAGCGCCTGCGGGGGCAGCGTGTCCAGCTGCTCGTCGGTCAGCGCGAGACGGGCCTCCCGTACCTGGGCGAGCAGCGCCACGGCGTCGTACGGCCGGATGCCGGGGGTGCGGGCGGTGGCCGACGCGACCAGCTCGTCCAGCTCGTACGGCAGCCCGGGCACCAGCGACGAGGGCGGCGGCACGTCCTCGTGGAGGTGCTTGTAGAGCACCTGGGCCGGGGAGTCCCCGGAGTGCGGCTTGCCGCCGGTCAGCATCTCGTACAGCACCACACCGCACGCGTACACGTCGACGCGCGGGTCGGCGGTGCCCTGCTCGATCTGCTCGGGGGCGAGGTAGGAGACGGTACCGAGCACGGCGCCCGTCGTGCTGGTCACCGTGTCCACGGAGCGCACCAGTCCGAAGTCGGCGACCTTGACCCGGCCGTCGTCGCCTATCAGCACGTTCTCCGGCTTCATGTCCCGGTGCACGAAGCCGGCCCGGTGGGCGGCGCCCAGCGCGGCGAGCACCGGCTCCAGGATGTCCAGCGCGGCCCGCGGCTGCACCGCGCCCCGCTCGCGCAGCACGTCCCGCAGGGTGCAGCCGGCGATGTACTCCATCGCCAGGTAGACGTACGACCCGTCGGTCCCCTGGTCGAAGACCTGCACCACGTTCGGGTGGTCCAGCCGGGCGACGGACTTCGCCTCCCGGATGAACCGCTCGACGAACGTCCCGTCGACCGCGAGCGTCGGGTGCATCACCTTCAGCGCGAGAACGCGGTCCAGCCGGGTGTCCAGGGCCCGGTAGACCGTGGCCATCCCGCCGGCCGCGATCCGCGCGTCCACGCGGTACCGGCCGTCGATCACCTGCCCGACGAGGGGGTCCTGAAGGGTCGTATCCACGAGAGGGGAGTCTACGAGGACCGACCGACACCCCCGCCCGTTCGTCCCTGACAGCACCACTACTGAAGCCGACCTGTGACGCGACACACGCAAACCACCACACTGCCACCCATCCGACCGCGGTACCGCGGCATGCCCTCCCGACGCCGGCGGCCGCCCGCGCTGCCGCACACGACGGCGGTGCCGCGGGCCCGGCCCACGGGGCCGTTCGCCGCGGCCCGCCCCCGGGGCCGTTTGCGACGGTGGAGCCCGCGGCCCGACCACGGGGCCGTTCACGACGGCGGTGCCGCAGGCCCGGACCGTGGCGCTGCGGCATGCCTCACCGGATGCCGCGAACCCGGCCGCAGAGCCGCAGACCCTACCGCCATGCCGCAGGTCCGACCGTGGTGCCGCATGTCCGACCGGCGTGCCGCAAGCGCGACCGTGGTGTCGCACAGCCGACCGCCGTGCCCGGTGCCCCACCGTGGTGCCGCACATCCGGCCGCAGCGCCGCACGCCCGACCGACCGCCGTGCCGCACGGGACGTTGGTGCCGCAGGCCGGACCGCGCGGTCGCACGCGACCACGGTGCCGCACGCACGGCCCCCGGTCCCACCCGCAGCACGCATGGCACCCCGGCCCCTCCCACGACCCCCAACCCCCGGCAACCCCCGACCCGCGGCCGCCGGCGGCGGGGGCGCCCCACGGGGGTGCCCCACTGGGAAGTCAGCCCTCCAGTGGGCGGTGACGGGCGGTGCGCGGGTGGGAGACGGAGGAAGGCCGGCCGCGGCGCCGGGTCAGAACGCGGGACGCTCCGGGTCCAGCACGGCCAAGCCCTCCGCAGGAGACGACGCCTCGGCGAGGTACCGCCGCGGGATCCGACCCGCCGTCCGGGCCAGCCGGCCCCCCTCCACGGCGAGCCTCATCGCGGAAGCCATCCGCTCGGGTTCCTGCGCCCGCGTCACCGCGGAGGCGAGCATCACCCCCGCGCACCCCAGCTCCATCGCCAGCGCCACGTCCGACGCCGTACCGGCCCCCGCGTCCAGGATCACCGGCACCCGCGCGTGCTCCACGATCAGCTGGAAGTTGTGGGGGTTGCGAATGCCCAGCCCGGACCCGATCGGCGACCCGAGCGGCATGACGGCGGCACACCCGACGTCCTCCAGCTTCCGCGCGAGCACCGGGTCGTCGTTGGTGTACGGCAGCACCGTGAACCCGTCGTCGACCAGCGTCTCCGCCGCCTCCAGCAGCTCCACCGGATCCGGCAGCAGCGTCCGCTCGTCGGCGATGACCTCCAGCTTCACCAGGTCCGTACCCAGCGCCTCGCGGGCCAGCCGGGCGGTCAGCACGGCCTCGCCGGCGGTGAAGCAGCCGGCCGTGTTCGGCAGCACCCGGATGCCGAGCCTCTCCAGCACCGACAGCACGGAGCCGTGCACGGAGGGGTCCACCCGGCGCATCGCGACCGTGGTCAGTTCCGTGCCGGAGGCGATCAGCGCCCGCTCCAGCACCTCCAGGCTCGGCGCCCCGCCCGTGCCCATGATCAGCCGGGAGGAGAGGGCCAGGTCACCGAGGACCAGGGGATCGTCGGTCATGGCTCAGCCTCCCTGTACGGCGGTGAGGACCTCGACCCGGTCGCCGGCGGCGAGGGCGGTCGCCGCCCACTCCGCGCGCGGGACGACGGTCTCGTTGACGGCGGCCGCCACCCCGCGCGGGGCCGCGGTGAGGGTGTGGACGAGGGCGTCGAGGGCGGTGCCCGCGGGGATCTCCCGGCGCTCACCGTTGACGGAAATCACGACAGGGCTGCTCATGCGGGCTGCTCCAGCTTCTCCCCGAGCGCGGCGCCGAAGCGCCGCGGTGTGAACGGACGGGCTTCCTCCGGCAGTTCGCCGGTGGCCAGGGTGTGCGCCAGCACGTCCCCGGTGACCGGTGTGAGCAGCACCCCGTTGCGGTGGTGCCCGGTGGCCAGCAGCAGCCCGGCCAGCCCGGACGGGCCGAGCAGCGGCGCGTTGTCGGGGGAGCAGGGGCGCAGCCCGGCCCGGGTCTCGGTGAGCGGCAGCTCGGTGATGCCGGGCACCAGCTCATGGGCGTCGCGCAGCAGCTCGTACACGCCCCCGGCGGTGACCGTCGTGTCCCAGCCGAGCTCCTCGCTGGTGGCGCCGACGACCAGTTCGCCGTTCTCCCGGGGCACCAGGTACACATGGCTGCCGCGCACCACGGCCCGCACGGTCCGGCTCAGGAACGGCGCGTACCGGGGCGGTACGGCCAGCCGCAGCACCTGCCCCTTGACCGGCCGTACCGGAGGCAGCAGTTCACCGGGCACGCCCGCGAGCCGCCCGCTCAGGCTGCCGGCCGCGAGCACCACCTGGCCGGCGCGCAGCGCGGTGCCGTCCGCGGTGGTGACCCCGGTGGCCCGGTCGCCCGCCACGTCCAGCCGATCCGCCCAGGCGCGGTGGAACACCACCCCGGACCGCTCGCACGCGGACACCAGGGCCGCCGCCAGCCGGCGCGGGTCGATCTGGTGGTCGCCGTCGACCCGCAGCCCGCCGCGCACCCCCGGTGCCAGCATCGGCTCCAGGCGCCGGCACTCCCGCCCGGACAGCCATTCCGAGGAGAGCCCGGAGCGCTGCTGGAGTGCGTGCAGTTCCCGCAGGTGGGCCCGGTCGTCGGCGTCCAGCGCGACGGCGAGGGTGCCGCAGCGGCGGTAACCGAGGCCGTGGCCGGTCAGTTCGGTCAGCTCGGCCGCGAAGTCGGGGTAGCGGCGAGCCGATTCCAGGTTGAGGGCGAGCAGGGTCTCCTCGCCGTAGTGCAGTTCGGTGACCGCGGCCAGCATTCCGGCCGCGACCTGCGCGGCCCCGCCGCCGGGCTCGGGGTCCACCACGGCCGTGGCGAGCCCGCGCTGCGCGGCGCGCCAGGCCGTGACCAGGCCGATGACTCCGCCCCCGATGACGAGGACGTCGGACGTACGTGACGACATGGGCGTCCAGCCCCTCCCTTCGCCGGCATGACCCGGATCAGGTTCGTACGGTCGGAGGCCGCCAGCCTCCCTCTCAGCCCGGTGCGTCCGGGCTCCCGCGAGTGCTTGTACGGTGGCCACCCTAGCCCGCCGACCTCCGCACTCGTAAGGGAGCCCGCTTCATGGCACGCTCGCTGGACGGACTCATCCTCGCCCCCGTGGCGGACCAGGCCCCGGGGCAGGTGGGTTCCCGCACCCGGTTCGCGTACCACGAGCGGGACGGCGGGATCTGGGCCGAGTACGCGGGCGGTGACGTCGTACGCGGTCACCTGGTGGGCACCCGCGAGGGGGACCGGCTGGACTTCCGGTACGTGCAGCTCAGGACCGACGGGACGACCGCCTCCGGGCACTGTGTGTCCACGGTCGTGGAGCTGCCGGACGGCCGGGTGCGGCTGGAGGAGACCTGGGAGTGGGAGTCCCGGCCGGGCTCCGGCACGAGCGTTGTGGAACAGGTCACCGAGCACGCCCGGTGACTGACGGATCATCAATTGTCTATGGTGGCCGGGTGAGCGAGCAGACAGCGGAAAAGGGCACGTCACCGGGGCGGCGCGTGGTCGTCGTGGGCGCGGGCATGGCCGGGGTGCAGACCGCGGTCGCCCTGCGCGAGCAGGGCTTCCGGGGCGGGGTGACCGTCATCGGTGCCGAACCGCACCAGCCGTACGACCGGCCGCCGCTGTCGAAGGCGGTCCTGCTCGGCAAGGCCGAGGACTCGGCCTTCGAGGTGGACTTCGAGTCCCTCGGCGTGGAGCTGCGCCTCGGCTGCGAGGTGCGCGGGGTGCGCCCCGCCGACCGCGAGCTGGACACCGAGACGGGTCCGGTGCCGTACGACGTCCTGGTCCTGGCCACCGGTGCGGAACCGGTGCGGCTGCCCGGCACCGAGGGCGTGCCCGGGGTGCACCTGCTGCGCACCCTGGACGACGCGGAGCGGCTGCGGCCGGTGCTCGCCCGGCAGCACGACGTCGTGGTGGTGGGCGCCGGCTGGATCGGCGCCGAGTTCGCCACCGCCGCCCGTGAGGCGGGCTGCGCGGTGACCGTGGTGGAGGCCGCCGAGCATCCGCTCGCCGGTGCCCTGCCCGCCGAGGTCGCCGCGCCCATGGCCGCCTGGTACGCCGACGCGGGCGCGGAGCTGCGCACCCACGCGCGCGTGGAGCGCGTCGAGCCCGGTGAGGTCGTGCTCGCCGACGGCACCCGGCTGCCCGCGGGCGCCGTCGTCGTCGGCATCGGCGCCCGTCCCGCCACCGCCTGGCTGGCCGGCTCCGGCATCGAGCTGGGCGCGCACGGCGAGGTCCGCACCGACGACCACCTGCGCACCTCCGTGCCGGACGTGTACGCCGTCGGCGACTGCGCGTCCTTCCCCTCGGCCCGCTACGGCGAGCGGCTGCTGGTCCACCACTGGGACAACGCCCTGCAGGGTCCGCGCACGGTCGCCGCGAACATCCTCGGCGAGACCCCGGCGGCCTACGACCCGGTGCCGTACTTCTGGTCGGAGCAGTTCGGCCGGTTCGTGCAGTACGCCGGCCACCACGCCACGGCCGACCGCCTGGTCTGGCGCGGCGACCCGGCGGGCCCCTCCTGGTCGGTGTGCTGGCTGCGCGAGAACCGCCTGGTGGCCCTCATGGCGGTGGGCCGCCCCCGCGACCTGGCCCAGGGCCGCCGCCTGATCGAGGCGGGCCGGACGATGGATCCCGGGGCCCTGGCGGACCCGGCCCGCCCCCTGAAGAACGCCACGGCGGACGAGCGCACCCTCCCACCTGGACCTGCCTGACTTCCGACTGTCGGTGGGGGATGGCAGGCTTGTGTCCGTGACCGAGATTGACGCAAAGATTGATGCTCTCGTCCCCGCCTGGCTCACCCTCCCTGACATCGCCGAACAGTTCGGCGTCGAGGTGACGCGCGTCCGGCAGCTGGTCAAGGACGGCCAGCTGATCGCCGTACGCCGTGGTGAGAACAAGGCACTGCACGTCCCCGCCGCCTTCATCGACGGGGACAAGGTCGTCAAGGGCCTGGCCGGGACCCTGACGCTCCTGCGGGACGACGGCTTCACGGTCGAAGAGATGATCGAGTGGCTCTTCACCCCCGACCCGACCCTGCCCGGCACCCCCGCGCAGGCCCTGAGTGAGAATCGCGGCACGGAGGTGAAGCGCCGCGCCCAGGCGCTCGCCGTCTGAGCCGACTCCGCCGCGACGGTGGCGGGGGGGGCGGGGAGGCCGGAACCATCATCTGACACCCAGGAGGCACGACAAGGACACGCGACAACCAACCCAGGGGGGTCCCGGCCGTTCGGGACCCCCCCTGCCGCGTTTTGA